>JAHIMR010000048.1 GCA_018896525.1 Actinomycetota bacterium | reverse complement strand
TGACGCACCGAGAGCGTCGATGCGCCGCTCCGGCAAGGCGCGTGACCGAGGCTGTACTCCCGTAGTACGCCGAGGGAGCGGAACGCAGCCGGTGTGGATGCAGCGGCGTTCGAATGCCATAGTATTTATGAGACGGGGCACGAGTACGGGAGATGCCTGTTTGCGGACTGAATTGTGCTGTGTTAAGATATGGCGGATTTCAAGCAAAGACAAATCGGGATATTGCATCATCCGACACCTCTCTGTATAATTACCGGGTTATATGACAGGAAGAGAGACTTAGGGGGGTTTGATAGTATCGCTTTAAAGAAGCCAAGAACGGTAACGTTCATAACGGTAGGGCTTGTACTGATGCTGGTGGCGATGATGTCGCCGTGGGTAGCGGCCCAGCCACTTGACCAGCAGAAGGCAGATGCGCAGAAGGATGTAGAAAGCATTCAGCAGAAGCTCGAGGACGCGGTGGAGAGGTACAATTATGCCTGCTCCAAGATTGAGCAGACACGAAACGAGATCGAGCAGAACGAGGCGGCCCTGACCGCGGCCGAGGCGGAACTCGCAAAGAACAAAGATCGGCTCAACAGCCGGGTTCGGGCGATGTACATGACCCGGCATAACCGCTTCCTCGATGTTGTGGTGAACGCCGGCAACTTCGATGAGTTCCTGGTGGGGATGGACCTTGCCAAGAAGCTGAGCGGCAAGGACGCGAAGTTGGTCCGTGATGTAAAGGACGCCAAGGCCAACCTGGAGGCCGCGAGGAACTCGCTCGAAGAACGGAAGAACGAGCAGGAGGCCGCCAGGAAAGATCTTGCCGCCAGTAAGAAAGCCATCGAGACAGACCTGTCAGGGGCCAAGGGCAAGCTTTCAGGGGTCGAGGAAGAGATCAAGCAGGCGATGGAGGCGCGGCTCGCGGAGGCGTCTTCATCCTCCTCATCCTCCAACTGGACCAGTAACCCGACGAACCCGACGACGCCGAGCAAACCGCCTGGCGCGCCGAATGGTGGGGTTGTGGGGGTCGCCTATGACCAACTGGGGAAGCCGTACGTCTGGGGGGGGGCGGGCCCAAATTCATTTGACTGCTCCGGGCTGGTCCAGTACTGCTACCGGGTTGGAGCGGGCAAGTACATACCCCATAGCTCTTATGCCCAGAGGAGTTGCGGGAGTAGCGTGAGCGTCAGCCAGATGGCGCCCGGAGACATCGTGGGCTTTCGCGGTTGGGGGCACGTAGGCATCTACGCCGGCGGGGGTAGCTACATACACGCGCCGCATTCCGGTGACGTGGTAAGGGTAGCTTCACTTTCCGCTCGCAGGAACTACTGCGGGGCGGTAAGGCCTTAGTGCCCCGCTCAATATAGAAAAACGGAAAGGCCCCGGGAAGGGGCTTTTCTTTTTGTATCAAGGGAAAGGGGAGAGATTTGTCAGGGGCTGTAGTTTTCTTTGACCCCGTCTTCGAGGAGCACAAGACCGGCTATGGACATCCCGAGCGGCCGGAGCGGTTGCGGGCATCACTCGGCGCCCTCGAGGAGTCGGGACTTCTGGACGCGGTGGACATCAGGCCGCCTGCCGACGCCACCCTGAGAGACATAGGGCTCATCCACTCCCAAAAATACATCGAGCAGGTTCAGCGGGTGTCCGAAGGGGGCGGGGGCCAACTTGACATGGACACGACGCTATCGGAGGCTTCCTACAGGGCGGCGCTACGTGCCGCCGGCGCCCTGGTGAACAGCGTCGATGGGTGTCTGAGCGGTGAGTTCTCACGGTCGTTTTGCCTGGTAAGGCCGCCGGGGCACCATGCGTTGCCCAACCGGGGAATGGGTTTCTGCGTGTTCAATAACGTGGCGGTCGGCGCCCGCTACGCCACATCCAGGAAGGGCCTGGACAGAATTATGATAGTGGATTGGGACGCCCATCACGGAAACGGGACGCAGGACGTATTCTACAAGGACCCGTCGGTTATGTACGTTTCACTCCACCAGTACCCCCACTACCCCGGGACCGGTGAGGTCGACGAAACGGGCCAGGGCAACGGGAAGGGGTACACCATAAACCTGCCGTTTCCGGCCGGTACCGGCGAGGAGCATTACCTGGAGGCTTTCGAGCGGGTGATAATCCCCGCGGGACGGAGGTTCGCACCTGACCTGGTTATGGTGTCCGCGGGCTACGACAGCCATGTCGGAGACCTCTTATGCTCCATGCGCCTCAACGATCTGTCGTACAGGAAGATGACGGGCCTTCTCGTTGGTTTGGCGAAGGAATGCTGTAATGGTAGACTCATTGTAACCTTGGAGGGCGGATACAACCTTGAGGCCATGGCGCGATCCGTGGTGCAGACGACAGGCGCGCTTGCGGGAGTGGAGGTCTCCGGGAAAGACGAAGCAGCGGAAGCGACGGCATCCGCCGGGAAGGCGAAAGAGATCATAAGCCGGGCGGCAAGCCTGGCGGGGGTATAGGAAAGGGTGCCGGGTAGGTAACGGCAGTCGAGCATAGGTGAGAGGCGGTAACTGTGGATATTCACGCGCTACTGGCGCTGTCGGTGGAGCAGAAGGCCTCCGATGTGCACCTCAAGGCGGGAAGCAAGCCTTACCTGAGGGTTGACGGCACGTTGTTCGAGGCTGATTTTCCCAAGTTGTCCCCCACGGATATCGTGGAGATCGCGTTTTCCCTCATGGACGAGAAGCATGCGCGTGGCTTTCACGAGACCAATGAATCCGACTTCGCCTATAGCGTTTCGGGGTTAGGCAGGTTCAGGGCCAACATCTTCAAGCAGAGGGGGACCGTGGGGATATCCATCCGGCGGGTCCTTACCCAGAGGATCCCTACGTTCGAGGAACTCGGCCTCCCCCCGGTACTCAAGCGGCTGGCCGACGAGGCGCGCGGCCTGGTGCTGATAACCGGGCCCACCGGCAGTGGCAAGACCACCACGCTGGCCTCGATGGTCGACTGGTTGAACGAGAACAAGCGGTTGAATATCGTCACCATCGAGGACCCCATAGAGATACTTCACATGGACAAGAAGTGCATCGTTCACCAGCGGGAGATAGGTACCGACACCGAGTCGTACAGGGAGGCGCTCAGGCATATCACCCGACAGGACCCCGACGTGATCCTGATAGGCGAGATGAGGGACGTGGAGACGGTCACGTCCGCCATGAACATAGCGATGACCGGGCACCTGGTTGTCTCGACGTTTCACACCCAGGACACCACCGAGACGGTCAACCGCATGATCGACTTCTTCCCGTCCACCCAGCAGAAGCAGGTGCGAATAACGTTGACCAGTACGCTGGCCGGCGTAGCAAGCCAGATACTGCTGCCACGGAGCGACGGCACGGGTCGGGTTCCGGCCGTCGAGGTGATGGTGATGAACGGCCGTCTGGCCGAGTGCCTGTTAAACGAGGAGCCGACCAGCATCATGCGGGAGGTTCTCGCCGACGGCGAATTCTACGGGATGCAGACGTTCAACCAGTCGCTGGTGTCTCTCTACGCGGATGGCCTGGTCGATTTCAGCACCGCCATGAAGGGCTCCAACCAGCCACACGATTTCATCCTCATGGCCAAACAGATGGGTCTCCCGGTGGAGGAAACTCTGGCCATCCGCTAAGCGCCAACAAGATGGGGTCTGTGCCTTCAAGCGATGGCCAAGATCATATGTTACGGCTAGAAGGCCTGACCCCCCACGTCACACAAACGTTGGTCAGACAAGATACGGCATCCCCGGGCATGTGACGTTCAATACTCTGCCTGGACCCACGCCCCACAATGCATATGCCCAGGGGCGATAATGACGCACTGGTGACAGGCACCAGTGCGTCATTTTGCAACAGCCTCGGGGCGTCAGCCGTTTTTCGTCTCGGCGTGGGTGATGGTCCTGTTGCGGCCAGCTTCCTTGGCGGCGTAAAGCGCCTCGTCGGCGGCGCCGATGAGCTTTTCCGGACTATCGCCGTCAAGGGGGAACGACGCGACACCCATGCTGATGGAAACCTTGAGGGACACATCCCCGTTCTCGGCCTTCACCACCAGTGATTCCACGGATTTCCTGATCTTCTCCGCCACGTTCCGGGCCTCGGAGAGGCTGGTCTCCGGGAGGATAACGGAGAACTCCTCGCCACCGTACCGGTAGACACGGTCGACCTCGCGGCGGCCTTTCTCCATGGCCTGGGCAACCCCGCGGAGAACGGCGTCGCCGGCCTGGTGGCCGTGTGTGTCGTTGAACTTCTTGAAGTGGTCGATATCGGCCATGACGAACGAGAACCGGTGCTGGTAGCGCCTGGACCTCACGAACTCACGCTCCAGGTCGCGGCTCAGCTTACGATAGTTGAAGAGCCCGGTAAGGGGGTCGGAGATAGCCAGGAGGTTGATCTGATCGAACAGAGAGGCCCTCTGCATGGCCAACGCGAACTGGTAGGTCATCGCCTGAGCCAGTTGTATGCCCTCCGGGGTGAAGGCGTCAGTGAAGCGCCGCCGCAGGTGCAGCGCCCCCCACAGGTTGTCGCCACTGACGATGGGGAGGCATATGCAGGAACCGGTGTTGACCTTGGAAAGGTTGCGGCACTTCTCGTCGGTGGCAAGGTTGTCCACCGCCACTGTGCCCATTCGCTGGCAGGCCAGGCAGTAGGCGGTGTTTCCTATCCCCTTCTCCTCCATCTTCTTGAGCACCTCCGGACTGTATCCGAACGAACTCACCACTGTCATCTTTCCGGTCTCGCGGTTCACACTGTAGATGAGGCCCGAGTCAGCGTTGAAGACTTTTCTTGCCTCCACCAGGCTCTCGGTGAATATTTCCCTGAGGTGGTTCTTAGTATTGATAGCGCTAATAACCCCTAACAGGGCGTTGAGACGGGCCAGCCATTGGCGGGACATGGAAAGGGCCTCCTCCCGCTCGGAGGCGATACGCTGCATGTCGAGGTACATCCTCTGGGTGGCCTGGCTGAGCAGGGTGCCGAAGAAGGCGATCAGGAGACCGTAGACCGCGAAACGGGCCGCTACCGAGAAGATGAAAATAGTGCTGCCCTCCTGCCGGATGAACATGAAAACCAACAGGGCGGCGGCAAGGAAGAGCAGTAGCGCGTATCGAAGCTTGCTCGTCGAGATAATCGAGAAAACCGTGAGGATGGCGGCGCTTATCAGAACGACCAGCGTGGTGGCGTTGGAAACGCGGAAGATGCAGACGTAGAGCCATACCAGGGCCACACCTACCGCAAACGAGGTGGCATACGTTGCCCTCTTCAGTTCGCTCATCTTCATTATCTGTGTTTTCAGCATGTCAAGGGATAAATGATGAGCGCCGAAGGCCTAGTTGTCAATAGGGCGCACTACTGAGCAGGGCTGAGGGACACGTCGGTGTAACCCTGGTTCGCCGGAGTCCACTCCACGACGGCCGGCTCGCCAGTTGCGACCTCGTAGAAGCCCGCCAGAAAACCGGCGACGAGTGGCTCGTAGTACGGGTTGTCGACCCTGACCTCCACGTGACCGCCTGTCATCGTGACGTTGCGTCCGTTTCCCATGCCCCGAAGCCGCAAGGTTTTCATAAACCGCTGGTATCCCGCCTCGGAGAAGTCGAGGGCCTTTTCTTTCCCGGTGATGACCTCTTTCACCCTTTCCTTCTCGATTGTCATGATAGAGTGGGGTATCTCTTCTCCGAGTTCTTTCTCCAGTTCGCCAAAGAGGTTGTTCAGCGTCATGACACCAGTCAGCACGGCCCGGTGTCCGGTTTTCACCTCGTGAATCAAGCCCCGGTCCATATCGAAAGCGTACTGGCGTCCAAGTTCCAGCGGCGCCTTGCATACAGGGCAGAGCTCGAAGATATTGTCACCGGGCAGTGCGGGCTGGGGCCGGTAGACGAAGCGGTCCTCGTACTCGGAGCGTTGCCGGTCGGTTCGGCTGATCTGTATCCGGACATGCCCGTTTTCCCGGTGCTCGAACCGGGCGACGGCCCGGCATCTCTCGACGCTCTCGAAAGCTCCGCAGATGTCACCCGCGAGAGCGGGTGCGCTGTAGACGTCGGCGGCAATGCCCTCGAGAAAGCGGTGCCGCTTGTAGGAGACGACCTCGGCGTGACCCAGGCCCAGCATGGACACCTGCTTGCTCATCTGCTGGTAGACCCTGGCGCTTATCAGGTTGCGCGCGATAACGCCCTTGACGCCTGAGAGCAAAGCGTCCATGAAGTGCCTGCCGCTCTTTCGCTTGGCCTCTACGATGATTTCGTCAAGCGGAATACCTATGCGACTGGATATTGAGTCGAGGATATTGGTCAGAGCCACGTTGTCGATGATGACCATCCGGTGGGTAGGGTCCCGGGAAAGGACGATTGTGCCGTTCGGCCCCCAGGTGTGCTCGGCGACGAGTATTCGCGGCACTTTACACCTGTGGCAGTAGCGTGTAACCAATCTGACCCCCCCTCTGTCAACCCGCGATATCACGGATAAAGCGGTAGCTGTTCTCGAAGATGATTTCCCTGTCGAAGTCAAGGGTCGCAACATGGAACGAGTTGTCGAGCCAGATGATCTCCTTGTCGGCGGAGCCGACGCGCCCAAGGATATGCGGCGCGTTCTCCGGGAGCACGACGTGGTCGTCGCGCGCCTGGAATATTCTTATGGGAGCCGTTATCCTGTCAAGGCTTTCGTCAACCAACTTCATCAACTTGATAAGCTCGTGAAGGGCTTTGACCGATAGCTTCTCGTAGGCGACTTCCTTGACGTCGGGGTCCTTCAGGTCATTGCCGGGGCCCGGAAAGGCGCCTATCAGGTACTTGAGGGCCGGGACAAGCTTGAGGGCGGGGTTCTTCATGAAAACCGGCGTGCAGACAGGCATTACTCCCGCGATGTCATGCGAAAACCGTTCGGCCAGGTAAAGCGTGAGAGTCCCTCCCATCGACAGGCCGGACACGAAGACGCTATCGCAGAGTTCCTGAAGCTCCGACAGCGCCAGTTCGACTGTACGGGTCCAGTCGTTACGGGACCAGCGCCCCATGTCCTTGACGTTGGTGCCGTGGCCCGGTAGCCGGGGCCCCAGGACGGTGAGTCCCTTCCCGGCCAGGTACTCTCCCATCGGCTTCATGCTGGAGGTACTGCCAGTGAAGCCGTGCAGGAGAAGGCAGCCCACCTTGCCACCCTCGAAAAAGAACGGCTTGCCATCATCCATAACCGAAAGCCCCGGCGGTATCGCCATTGATTCGAGGGCTGATTCGGCCGTGCCGTTATCGTCACCTGTTTTCATCCTGGCCCCCCTGTCCTGTTACCTGACACCTAGTCTCCCGTCTCATAGATACAATGGCATTCGAACGCCGCCGCGTTCCGCTCCCTGCGACGTACTCAGGGAGTACGACTCAGTCGGGCGCCTTGCCGGCGCGGCGCCACGCTCTCGGTGCGTCACCGTATTTATGAGACGGAACACTAATTCTCGGAATTCCCGAACATTTCTATGCGGTTGGTGCTCGCCTGGCCGGATTCGACGCCTTCACTGAACTCTCCCCAGTAGGAGAAGAACATCTCCAGGATCGTGTAGAACCACCGGTTGGACGTTGCGGGGTAGAGGGCGTGTCCGCCTGACGGAGTGATTAAAGACCCCACCATGGGATTGTCGATAGCCGCTGCGATAAGGTCCTCCGCCTCGCCGATTGGCACCACCGGGTCGTCGGTGGAGTGGACGATGAGGCACGGCACCTCTATCTCGCCAACCGCCTTGATCGGGCTCGCCTTCCGGTACAGGTCACTATCGCTTATCTCGTAATACTGGCTCGAGACCTCGCGGGTGTAGGTCCTCAAGTCGCACATGGGCCGGGGGCCGCGGGCCACTGTCTTCAGGAGGAGCAGGAGGCGAAACACGAGCCAGGTTGTGAACCGCTCGATGGACAGGCCGGGAGCGGTCGAAACGTACTCGACTGCCCGGGCGGCGTCGGCGTATCCGTTGAGGGCGATAACGCCACCCGCCAGGGGTCCTTCCAGGCGGGACCTGCCGGCGGCCAGTAGAACCGAGGCCGCGCCCATGCTGACGCCGCATGCCCCGACGGTGGTCACCTGCTCGAGGGAGCAGAGGTACAGGGCCACCGCGAGAACGTCGTCGGACTCCCTGAACCCCCAGCTTGTCGGCGCGTCGGAGAAACGGCTGGAATCACCGGAGTTCCGCAGGTCCACGACGAAGACGTGAAAGCCCCAACTGAAGAACGCGCGAAGCGCCATGGCCTGGATAGAGCGGGTGTTCTTACTACCGAAAAGCCCGTGGACGAAAAGTATCGCGGGCCCCGGCTCCCTGTGTATCGCTTGAAGCCCGCATATCGGCGTGCCATCCGGCGAATGCAGCATGACCGGCTCGAACGGCCCCGGGTATGGGTAGATAACCCCGGCGGCGACCCGGGTGCTATCGAGCAACACCGGGATCGTGTCCGCGGCAGCCATGACGACCGCGGCTACCGCCCCGGGCAGCAGAGACCTGAAAGGTACTGCACTGAGCGACTCCATTACGTCGGACATCGTCTTCACGTCGAGCGCGCGGCCCGCATACGGCCGGTGGGCGACCGGTGTTCTCGAGTGCTTAAGGTAGCGGAGGCCGGAGTAGACGATAAGCACGGCGGTTACCAGGAGAGGGGCAAGGGCCACCAGCAGCAGTAACGCCAGAGAAGCCTTTATCGCGCGGACGGCACGTCTCTTCGGATAAGGATTACCCATAACGACAAGTATTCTATCACAGGAGCGACGGATGGTACTCGCCAGGCATGAGGACCATCGGTCCGGTGAAAGATGACAAAAACGGCTATATCGGATAAGTTTGATACACATTTGATCGAGAGAGACGCTCACGGGGCGACAGGAGGGTGGAAGCCACGACGGTGGCGGACCGGGCCCGGGGGGCGGAAGGTGGTGCTTACAGTGGTAAGCGAGAAGGGAATGAAGCGATGAGCAAGGCGCGAAGCAGGGTTCTGGTAACGGGGGGGGGCGGGTTTATCGGGTCGCACCTGTGCGACGCGTTACTGGATAAAGGTCACGAGGTAATATGCCTGGATAGCTTCATCACCGGGGACCGCGCCAACCTGGAAGGAGCGCTCGGTAACCCCAATTTTGTTATGGTGGAGGGCGACGTCGAGGAGCCGATGGATTTTGATGTTGATTTCATAGTTCACATGGCCAGCCCCGCCAGCCCGGTGGATTACAGCAACATGCCCATCAAGACGATGCTGGCGAACTCTATAGGCACTCTCAGGTGCCTGGAACTGGCCTGCCGGCGAGGGGCCAGGATGTTGATGAGTTCCACTTCGGAAGTATACGGAGACCCGAAGGTCTCCCCACAGGGGGAGGAATACTTCGGCAACGTGAACCCGATCGGGCCCCGGTCCTGCTACGACGAGGGCAAACGCTTCGCCGAGGCGCTCTGCAAGTCCTACGAGCGCGAGCACGGGCTTGATGTGGTCATTGTGAGGATATTCAACACCTACGGGTCCCGCATGCGGAGTAATGACGGAAGGGTCATACCCAACTTCATCTGCCAGGCCCTCCACGAAGATTCCATCACCATCTACGGCGACGGAGGCCAGACCCGGAGTTTCTGCTTCGTCAGTGACATGGTTCGCGGGTTAACACTGGCGATGTTCGCGACCGAGGCCGGTGGTGAGGTGATTAACATCGGGAATCCCAACGAGATGAGGGTGATAGACCTGGCGGGGCGCATCAGGGAGAAAGCACACTCACAGTCGGAGATGACGTTTTCCTCGCTGCCTGTTGACGATCCGTTGCAGAGGAGGCCCGATATAGGGTTGGCTATGAGACTCCTGGGGTGGGCGCCGGAGGTTAACATAGAAGAGGGCCTGGAAGACACTATCGCGTGGTTCAAGGAGCACCGGTAATGGAGGAGGGAGCCGGGAACAGGCTCTGGGGCGCGTGCAGTGCCCAGGAAGAGGAAACTTACAAGGCGATTGTCCGTGACAGGGTCGAGAACTCCCCGTTCTACCTGCACATGGGGTTGCGGGTGACCGGCCTGGGGCGCGGATGGGCGACGTTCGAGATGGCGGTGGGAAAGCGTTTCTGGAACGTTGGGGGCGTGGTCCATGGGGGCGCGCTTATGTCCATCGCCGACGCGGCGGCGGGGGTATCACTGGCCACACTTCTTGACAGGGATGAGCGGCCGGTAACCATCGAGGGAAAGCTGAACTTTTGCTCACCGGTTACCGAGGGGGTAATCGAAGCCAGGGGAGAGGTCGTGAAGAAGGGCAAGCTCATAGCCGTATGTGACGTCGAGGTCACCGAAGGCGACCGCCTTGTGGCGAAGGGCATATCGACTTACATGGTGGTATCTCCTGAAGAATAACGTGCGTTAGGACCTTGCCCCTTTTACCGGTGCGGACTGAAGCGGTCAGGGATGCACACTGAAGCATGGCGTAATCAAGCGTTGTTTGCAGCGCTTTCCCCTTGTAGCGCCGCCTTCCAGGCGGCATCCGGCGTATACGGATGCCGGCAAGTTGCCGGCGCTACGGCCTTCGTATAGCGGCTCGAGAACCCGGTCCGAGGGGATGCGGACTGAAGCAGTCAGGGATGCACACTGAAGTACGCACTCAAGGTCAGTCGACGACCCGGTCCCGAAGACTCTCCAGGTCTTTTCCGTTACCGAGTTCCGCGGTGGTGGTGAGGTCATGCTCCTCCCCACGGATGAAAGCCTCGACCATGTCGTGTGCCTCGGTATCGGAAAACTGCACCGGTGGTGACTTCATGAAGTACGCCGAAGGCCCGACCAGGGCCCCGGAAAGACCCCTGTCCAGAGCCAGTTTGCAGCAACGGAGCGCATCGATAACGATGCCGGCGGAGTTGGGGGAGTCCCAGACCTCCAGCTTAAGCTCCATGTTGAGGGGGACGTCTCCGAACGCCCTGCCCTCACAATGGATGTATGCCCACTTGCGATCGGTGAGCCAGGAAACGTAGTCGGACGGGCCGATATGGATGCTCCCGCTGTCGATGTGATGGTCGAGTTGCGACACGACCGAGTTGGTCTTGGATATCTTCTTGGATTCCAGCCTCTCCCGCTCCAGCATGTTCTTGAAGTCCATGTTGCCGCCGACGTTGAGCTGGCTGGTTCGCTCCAGGGGGACGCCCCGGTCGTTGAACAGCTTGGCCAGGACCCGGTGCACGATGGTGGCGCCGACCTGGCTCTTGATATCGTCGCCCACGATGGGAAGGCCCGCACGGCGGAACTTACCCTGCCACATCTCCTCCTTGGCGATGAATACCGGAATGCAGTTCACGACGCCGCAGCCGACCTCCAGCGCTTCGCTGATGTAGAAGCGCGTCGCGTCCTCGCTCCCAACCGGGAGGTAGTTGATCAACACGTCCGCGCCGGACTCGGAAAGCGTTTCGGACACGTCAACAACCGGAGACCTGCTTTCCTCGATGGTTTCCCGGTAATACTTGCCAATTCCATCCAGTGTCGGTCCCCTGAGTACCTCGATCCCCAGCGGCGGGACCTTGGCGAACTCTATGGTGTTGTTCGGCTCTGAGTAGATGGCCTCGCCGAGGTCTTTGCCTACCTTGTTGGAGTCAACGTCGAACGCCGCGACGAATTTCACGTCACTGATGTGGTAATCGCCCACGTTCACGTGCATTATCCCGGGGATGCTGTCGCCCTCGCGTGCGTCCTTATAGTACTCTATCCCCTGGACCAGAGATGAAGCACAGTTGCCGACTCCCACGATTGCAACCTTGATATCAGGCATTTTTTCCTTCCTCCTTGTTTATGGACACCGCGTGCCCCTCATGCGCTGGACGCCGCTGGAACTTGTTCTTTCTCGTCTTCCGGCTCCACGTTTTTCCCCGGAGAAACTCCGTCGCGCTTTCGAATTGTTTCCCTCTCCTGGTCTATCAACCGGCCTACCCAGCGGATGTCGCTCATGGTGAGCTCGACCTTATGCCTGAGCAAGCCGGTCCGATACCGGTCCGTTTCCTTGTTGCTCTTCCGGTACGCCTTGAAGCTGTCGACCTGTTCCTCGAGGCACGTGCGACGCCTCTCCAGCAGAACGAGCCGGGTTTCAGGGTCCAGGTACTGAAAGAACGCCATCCTTATGTCGAACTTGTCGGTGTCCGCCAGGGAATCCTTCGATACCTTGTCCGCCAGGAGCGCCATGAATTTCTCATTGCCCGCGGGGGTTATCCGGTACACGTTTCGGTGCCTTGTTTTTTCCTTGACCGAGTAAGCCCTCTCGATAGAGCCGGACTTCTCGAGCCTCTTCATCGCCGGGTAGAGCGACCCGTAGCTTACAGACCAGAAGTGGCCCAGCATGTAAGACAGCCGCTTCTTGAGTTCGTACCCGTGCATCGGCTTTTCCTTCAGAAGGCCGAGTATCGCCAGATCAAGCAACTTAGTACCCTTTCACGTTTGGCTGGGACGTCTAATGTATCAAATCGATATATATCGATCAAGTATATATCGGTTCGATACATATGTCAAACAGCGGACGGCTCAAGCACTCGCATGTTGGCTCTCAATGCCCGACGCGCGATTCTCTGTTACAATTTCAATGCTGACTACGCACGAACAGGTTGTCATTCATTGGACGGTTATGGAAAGCTCTGAAGCCCAACAGAAAATGAAGGCCTTGATGGACAATATCGAGGGTGTCGTCAAGGGCAAGAGTGAAACCGTTAAGCTCGTCGTGATCGCACTCGTGTCTAACGGGCAAGTCCTGGTGGAGGATGTGCCGGGGGTGGGAAAGACCATGCTCTCCCGCGCGTTAGCGCGGTCCATAGACGCGTCGTTCCAGCGCATCCAGTTCACCCCGGACATCCTTCCTTCCGACGTGACCGGGGTTTCGGTCTTCAACCAGAAGACCGGTGAGTTCGAGTTTCAGCCCGGTCCCATCTTCGCGAACATCATCCTCATCGACGAGATAAACCGAACAACCCCGAGGACACAGTCAAGCCTGCTGGAGGCAATGGACGAACACCAGGTGACGGTTGACGGGCGGACCCACCGGCTTCCCGACCCGTTCTTTGTCATGGCGACTCAGAACCCGGTTGAGTTCTACGGAACCTACCCACTACCCGAGGGGCAGCGAGACCGGTTCATGATGTCGGTGGGGCTCGGCTACCCCGCCTTCGATGTCGAGAAGGAGATAGCCAGGGACCAGATGAAACGGCACCCGATCGAGGAACTGGAGCCGGTCATGACGTCGGACGACATCAGGGAGCTGCAGAGCGCGGTCAGGGACGTGCACGTCGATCAGGATATCCTGGGCTACATAGTGTCGCTGGTTCACGCAACCCGTAACCACCCCGATCTCCTGCTCGGCGCGAGCCCGCGCGGGAGCCTCGCCCTCATGCGGACGGCGCAGGCGTCCGCGATCGCCGAAGGCCGTGACTTCGTCGTTCCCGATGACGTCAAACGAATGGTGAACTGGGTTCTGCCACACCGGTTTGTCAACCGCCAGCGCTCCCAAACCAGCATGCACGAGGCGAAAGACGTAATGGCGGAGGTGCTCGAAGAGGTTCCAGTGCCGGTGGAGGCTTACGAACACCGGAGTGACTAAGTGCTCCGTTACATAAATACGGTCGCGCACCGAGAGCGTGGCGCCGCTCCGGCAAGGCGCGCGACTCAGTGCCCCGTTCCATGGATACGGTTAAGCACCGAGAGCGTCGAAGCGCCGCTCCGGCAAGGCGCGCGACCGAGACGTACTTCTGTAGTACTTCGAGGGAGCGGAACGCAGCCGGTGTGGATGCAGCGGCGTTCGAATGCCAGCGTATTTATGGAGCGGGGTACTAAAACGTACTCCTGTAGTACGCCTGTGGAGCGGAACGCAGCCGGTGTGGACGGAAGCGGCGTTCGAACGCCAGCGTATTTATGGAACGGGGTACTAGGTTGAAGCTAAGGGCGCTGGTAACCGCGGCGGTAGCGGTGTCTCTGCTTCTCATCGCGTCGACGATAAAGTCCGGATGGCTTTACCTTGTCGCGAGCGGGCTTTTCTCTCTGATCATCGCGGAGGCCTTCTTAGCGTGGCGGGGCACCCGCAAGGTGTCTATCGAACGCGATTGCCCCCGGGAGGTATTTGAAGGCGAGCGGTTCAAGGTGACGCTCAAGATCAGGAACAGGGGGCGGACCGCCAGGCACCTGCTCGCAGTCCGAGACCTCCAGTTCACCCAATCCGGCCACCACGGTTTCCTTGACAGGTTTCGAGAACGACAAGCCGGGGTGCGAAGGGATCTCGCCGGCGAGGGGCAAGACCCGGGGGAGGAGTACAGTTACGGTAAAACCCAGCGCCAGGTGACAGTGGAGAGCCTGGGCCCCGGCGAAACGGTGAGCGTCACATACGAGGCAAGGGCCGACAGGCGGGGAGTATACGAGAAAGCCCGGATGGCGGTGCGTTCCGGTGGAGTGTTCGGAAGCGTCCAGATAGAGAGGCCGTGGAAGATCGATTCCCCCGTTACTGTTTTCCCCAGGATATTCCCCCTGGAATCGTTCCCCATGAACCCCGGTCCAACCGTATCACCGGTGGAGTCGTTCGAGTGGTCTCGGAAAGGGATGGGTCAGGATTACTATGGCGTAAGGGAGTACATAAGGGGCGACTCCCTGCGCCATATACACTGGAGGTCCAGCGCGAAACGGGGCTGCCTTATCGTTAAGGAGTACCAGCAGGAGTTTTATCCCCCGGCGGGACTGGTCGTGCTCCTGGGCCAACCGCGGTATGGAACCGGGGACGTGAACAGCGTCGAGGACGGCCTGAGGGCGGCCGCGTCGATAATCGACTACTTCTCGGTCACGGGGAGCGTGCCCGGGTTGATCGTGCCCGGGAAGGAGTTGTTCGAGTTTCATGAGGGCGGTGGGGTGCCCGGATTGCTCGCGGTGCTCGCGGATTACCGCCCGCCGCGGGCGGGCGGCGTGTTGGAAGCCGGCGGCCTGGAGGGCATACTGTCTTTCGCCGGGCGGTCGCTGATGCCGGGCTCCGCGATCTGTGTCGTTGCCAACACGGCAGCGGTCACCATGGTGCAAGCCCTTGCCGCGCTGAGCGGCCTGGGGGGTGGCTCACTGGTGCTGGTCGCAGACGAGTCCTACGCGAAAGGCGGCGAGGACTGGCGCCCACCGGGTATGCAGGATGGACCGGTTCGCGGACGAGGTGCAACTCTTTTTTTGTTGACTCGCGGGCGAGGGGTGAGCGGGTGTTTAAACGAGCCGTTGAGTATTACCGGGTAATCAACAGGACCGGTCCATCCGAGGACTCGGTAAGATTCAGGGTCGCGGTGGTGGTCACCGTACTCATAAGCGTGTTCGCGGCGTTGAGGAGTGGCTCCACCGGCGCTCCAATGGGCGTGGTGGTCATGGTTGGCGTGACCGTCGGCTCCTGGTACTCCTACCGCGCGAGAAAGAACTCCCGCGTCTGGGTCAAGGGTGTCCTGATGGTCCTTATGCTGGTCGCCTTCGCTGTCTTCTGGACGGAAGTCGGAGGGCATGTGTACGACCTCCGGTACCCAATGGTGAGGTTGTTTCTATGGCTGCAGGTGCTGCACTCGTTCGACCTGCCCACACACCGGGATCTCGATTTCTCGCTGGTAAGCGCCACGATACTGATCGCGTTCGCGGGGTCGCTAAGCATTTCCAGTGACTTCCTGTACATAATCATCCCGTTTTTCATAGCGGGCCTGGCATCCCTGTACCTGGGGCACCGCTCAACGCTGGCGAGGACGTCGGACGTCTTGGTGAAAGGGAAGGGCAGGTCTCCCCGGTGGTCGTTTGTGCTGGCAAGCATAGCCCTTGTCCCGCTGACCCTTGCCCTGTTCATGTTGTTGCCCCGCCTGCCAGGCTTCAGAAGTCACTATCTGCCGGTTTCGGAAATGCGGGATACGACGGGGGGGTTCGAGGGCTTGATAAGGAATCCGGGCTACGAGGAACTCCCCGATCGATTTCCGTCGAGCCCGCTTCCGTTCAACCCGAACGCTTACCACGGGTTCAACGATTTCCTCGACCTGCGTGTACGGGGAGTACCCGCGGATGTCACGGTAATGAAAGTCCGGAGCGATTACCGGGCGTACTGGAGGTCAACCGCCTTCGACCGGTTCATCGGTAACGGATGGGAGAACACCGAGGAGGAGTACGAGGAGGTGTTCTCGAGTGGTTTGCCGCTCAGCGTGAGCTACCCGGGTGAACCGTCGCGATACTCCACCAAAGCAGTGGTACAGACGTTCTTCATCGAGCAGGAACTGCCGAACACGATCTTCGCCGCCTACCTGCCGAGGGACGTGTTCTTCCCGACGCAGGTGCTCAAGGTGGACTCCATGATGTCGGTGCTGACGCCGATCATCCTTGATCCCGGAATGATATATACCGTTATCTCCGAGGTTAGCGACGTTACCCCGGAGATGTTAAGGGGGGCAAAGGGCATATACCCTCCCGGCCTGATGGAGAGGTTCCTTCAACTGCCGGAGATGTCACCGGAGGTGGCCCGCCTGGCGGAGGGCGTTGCCGGCCTCGAGAGCAATAGCTACGACAAAGTCCAGGCGCTGTCCGCTCACCTGAAGGCGAAGTACCCGTATGACCTGAACTGCCCTCGCCAGGCCGATGACGAGAACACGGTTGAGTTCTTCCTTTTTCGTGAGAAGAGGGGTTACTGTGAGCATTTCGCGACCACTCTCGCGGTCATGTGTCGCACGCTGGGCATACCCGCCCGCGTGGCGGTCGGGTACGACACCGGCGACTTCAACGCGCTGACCGGTTACTACGAGGTCAGCAGCAGAGACGCCCACGCGTGGGTGGAGGTCTACTTCCAGGTGTTCGGGTGGATACCTTTCGAGGCGACGCCGGGATGGTCCGACCTTTCCCCCGAAGCCGGCACAGGCGGCAACTGGGAAGGGTTCTCTATTGTGCCGGATATAGGCAGGGCGCTGTCAAAGGTGTTCCCTCCGGCCATGTGGAGGGGACTCTCTCGCGCGGCGGAAAGCGTTTCCGGAGCGATGTCGCGGGCGGCGAGCGCGGTGGCGGGCCACTGGCCACTGGCGATGGGGTTCACAGGGCTTCTGCTACTGCTGCTGGGGGTATTCCTGAAACACAGGCGGCTGCGGAGTCCTCGCCCGGATGCCTGCCTGGAACCGGGGCCGCGACAAAAGGTTGCACTCGTATTTGACCGCGTGGCGGAGGCCCTCGCGGGTGCGGGCATAACGCGACGCCTCTCGGAAACACCGAAGGAGTACGGTGCGCAGGCCGACTCCCGCCTGGGGACGACCCTCGTCGGGGGATTCATGGCCCTGTTCAACCGTGCGCGCTACGGCCCCGAAGAGCCGGGCCACGAGGAACTCGAGGAACTAAGGCGCGTGGCGGTGGAGGTCGAAGCACTTCTATCGACGCTACAGACGGACGTACGAACGCGAGAACCGGCGTGATGATCTTCCGCGAGGCCCGATCGCTCAACGGTACTAAGACAGCCGCTCCAGTATCATCGCGGATCCCTGGCCGCCTCCGATGCACATAGTCGCGAGCCCTATGTTCGCGTCCCGGTCCCGCAGGATCTCGATGATCGTGGTCACCAGGCGGTTCCCGGTCGCCCCGACGGGATGCCCGTAAGCGACGGCTCCGCCCCAGATGTTGGTCTTCTCCGGGTCAAGCCCGAGTTCCCTTTCGCAGTAGAGGTACTGGGCCGAGAACGCCTCGTTTACCTCCCAGTACTCGATGTCGCCGACGCTCATGCCGGCTCTCTTCAGAGCCTTTCGAGATGATGGGACCGGGCCGTAGCCCATGTACGCGGGGTCCACCGCCGCGGTAGCCCAGGAGATAATCCGGGCCAGCGGGGTGATACCTTCCGCCTTGGCGCGCGATTCCGGCATTATCACGACCGCGCCGGCGCCGTCGTTTATGCCCGAGGAGTTACCGGCGGTAACCGACCCTCCTTCCTTGAAGGCGGTCGGCAGCTTTGAGAGCTTCTCCAGGGAGGAGTCCTTGGGGTGCTCGTCGGTGTCGAAGGTGAACGAGCCCTTCCGTGTTTTCACCTCGACCGGTATTATCTGGGATTTGAGCTTTCCATCCGCGATCGCGGCAAGCGCCCTGTGGTTCGAGGTGAACGCGTGCCGGTCCTGGTCGGCGCGGCTGATGTCGTGGCGCGCCGCGATGTTCTCAGCGGTAATGCCCATTATGAGCCCTGTATGCGGGTCGTGAAGGACCTCCCACAGGCTGTCGGTGAGGACCGAGTCGCGCATGCGCAGGCCGAACCGCGCGTCCTTGGCCAGGTACGGCGCCATGCTCATGTTGTCAACACCGCCGGCCAATATGATCTCGTCCTCATCCAGCAGTATCTGGCGGGTCCCCGCGATGATCGACTCCATGCCCGAGCCGCAGCCCCGGATTGTGGTGTGGGCGGGGACGGTGTCGGGAATCCCGGCCGCGAGGGCGGCCCCCCTGGGCACAAGGTTGTTCTCATCGGTGCGTGGTATGACCTGGCCGAAGATGACCTCGTCGACGCTATCTTTCGGAAGGCCCGCCCGCTCGAGCGCTTCGTTGATAACGACGACGGACATCTCGGTGGGGCTGACCGACTTGAGAGACCCCCCGAATGTTCCAAAAGGAGTTCTTACAGCTGATGCTATGACCACGTTTTCCAATGCTACCTCCCGGTGATGATATCCGGCTTCCAGCGCCGGGCGCGCCTCCAGGGCGCGAGATTTACGCTCGGGATATTCTATCCTTACAGGGGAACGATGGGCAAACGACGTGCCTTGCGCAATAAAAAAAAGCGCGGCGCGTAATCGAGCGCCGCGCTTTTTTTACTTAGGGCTAACTGTTGAGCCAGGGGAACAGGGCCTCGTCGGTCTCGGGGTACGAGAGCTCCACAGTCTTGGTTATTATGTCCGTGTAACTGTAAGAAACCCTCTGGCTCGGGGCGGATTTCGTTTCGACCCTGACAACGAACACGTGCGGATACGTTTCCTCCAGTATCGCCATGTTCTCTATGACTATCTTTCGTCCCTTGTTTGCCTTCACTTTGAGCTTGGTGCCAAGGCACTCCTTGAGGTCGTCCCGGATTCTTTCCATCACGTTGTTTCCAAGGGGCTCGGTGTTTCTCAAGCGATCACCTCTCCATACCTGCTATTTGGACAAAGAATAAACAATTAATTTTATACTAATTAAAGAGAGTTGTCAATAGGCAGATGAGATCAACGGTACGTTAACCCTGTTCCCCGCAGCGAGTACAGAACTGCTTTCCCGGGCCCATCTCCGCTCCGCAGTTCTTGCAGTACACCTTGGCGGCCTGGGCAGGTGGCTGTTGTTGCGCGGGGGCCGCCGGGGTGGGTTGTGGAGGCGCGGGACGCGTGGGCGGGGGTACTCCGGCCGGTGGAGCGGTGGGGAAAGTACGAGTCCCGGGCGTCACCGTCGCCACCGGAACCGCGGCGGCGGGCCTGGGAGCGGCCTTCCTGGTGAGCACAAGGATGAAGAGGGCCAGGAACAGGAGAGTGCAGGCGCCGAAGATGATGAGGAGAGACGACCGGTTCTCGCTCCAGAAACCCATCGTAGCCGCCGGAAGCTTGTACTCCATCGATTTGTCTTTCTCGTTGTATTTGGCGCCGGAGGCGTCCTCGGGCAGCACCAGTGTGTTCTTGGTGTGCCATATCTGGTCGGTATAAAGGGTGAAGTAACCGTTGGATTTAGATGTTTCCTCGTACTCGAAATTGTTGTCGGACACCTTTTTCGGCTCAGTCGGGAAACCGAACGCGGCCCAGTGGTCCTCCATGTTGTAGGAGTATCCAGGGGTATCGAATGAAATGCTCAAGCTGTTGGAGGAGTTGTCGAGTTCCGTCTTGAAGTTCTCAACCTCGCCGATGTTGGTATCGGCGGTGTAACCCCTGCTGAAGAAATCGGGGTTCTCGTCCATAACGCCCACGATTACCTCGAAATCATCGGGCAGGTATTCGATAACGCTCTCTATATGGGCGTCCCCCACGTCGTTAATGGTTACGGTGTACTCTTCGTTTATCGTAGCTTCCTCCTGGGACGCCTCCTCCTGGGCCGTTGCCGGCAGTGGGGACGCAAGTACCAGCAGCAGTATGACAGTAAGCGCTAATAAAACCCTTGTACTCATCTTTGAGCTCCCTACCATGACGGTACAAACCCCTTTTCCCACCAGTGCTGTATGTCCACGTAGATGATATCGCCGGTTGACGATGCTTCCGACAGTGTTTGAGCGGCCGCGTTAACAGCATCCACGGCCGGGAGTGGGCTATCCACCATGGTCGATTCGATCGCGTACCACTCTCCGCTGTTCGGCAGCTCTGCAACCGGTATGCAATGACCGGGGATAAGGGCGAGGTATGACCTTACACCCACCGCTTCCAGCAGACCACAGAACGCGATAGAGAGTTCCACGCATGTACCCGAGGCTCTTTCTATCGTTTCCCTCGGGAACTGTGTGACCTGCGTTATGCCTTGTGGCTCGCCGGGAGCATCAGGTGGCTGGGTGTACTTCACGCCGAGTTCCTGCATCCTGTTGTATATCCTGATGAGCATCTCGTAGGCGTCATTATCGTCTGTCTGCGTGGACAAGCCCCCCGCGATACTATGTGCGAGGTCCTTGGTGAAACCCTCGGTCGGGGTTATGAACGCGGCGAGGAAAGGATAGTTGTCACGGGAATCCGCAAACGTGTATAGCTGGTCTTCCGGGAGGCTTGTATTGGCGAAGTCGTTCTTACCGAGAAGATAGATCTTCTCGTAATCCTCGATCGGTTTGGCGAGCTCCTTATACTCATATTTCACGACGAGATCGACGGGGGTCTTGGTTGTGAGTCGTTCGATCTTCTCGGGGTCGAGCGAGGGCCAGCAGTAATCCCTTACTGTTTCACCGGGTACTATTACCGGATAAATCTCACCGGATGTCCAGTCAGTGTAATCGCCCACCTTGTAGGAGATCCTGAAGTCATAAACCGGTATCTTGCCGGTATTCTTGACCAGGGTCTTTGCGATCCAGTAGGGCAGGTCTGGGTTACCGTAGGCTTTGTAAGCGCACGTCAGTATCTGGTCCCTGGCGTGTACCTCGACGTCAAGTTCTACCTTGTCCGGGCTGTACGCCGCACTCTGTCGGGTGAAGGTGAACGCGAAAAGCCCTCCGGAGGCGACCATGAGGACAAGTAGGAGTACGACAAGAACGGACTTGAGGGCCTTGTTCACAAATACTCCTCTCACTGCCGATGTTCCTTACCGGCACAGTTACAGCCAACGACCAGAACCATCATATATTAGCATAGACGCCGATTGTATCAGCGGGAATCCCTGTTGTCCGTCATCCAGCGGCAGGCGCCCTCGACAACCGCGTCAAGGGGGCTCATGGGCAACTCGAGCTCCAGGGCGGCTCTCCGCTGGGTGTAGTAGATGGGCGCAACAGCGAGCCTCGCCGCCGGTGCGTTCCGGGCCGGCACCCTGCCGGTGATCCTGCCGTAGAGCGACCCCAGAAGGCCCCGTGCGATGACCGCCCTGTCCCCCGATAAGCGCATGGGCGGTGGGAACCCCATCGAGGTGGCTATCATGCCGTACAGGTCGCGGTACTCTACGTTGGAACCTCCCAATATGTAGCAGCGCCCGGCCTTTCCGCGTCCCAGCGCCTTCAAGATTCCCCGGGCGACGTCCGCGGCACCCACGACGTTCGCACCACCCGACGTGTAGCGGCCGATAGAGGAGTACTCCATGATGTCGGTTCCAGGGCCGCAGGGAAGGCCGTACTCCCCCATCACAAGCGTGGGGTTGACGATAACGCACCTGACCTTGCCGGACTGGTTATACCTGAGCACCAGTTCCTGTGCCTGGCGGATGGAGTCGAAGCAGGTGAAGCGAAACGCCCGCGGGTCGAACGGGGTTTCCTCTGTTCCCGGCTCGTCCATCGTGCCGGGGCCGAACGAGGAAGCCGAGCCCACGTGGACCAGGTTTTCCACGCCGGACCGTGACATCCCGACAAGGAGGTTCCGGGTGCCGTCCACATTTCTCGCCCGCGCCGCCCTGGAGCGGGGGGGCCGGAGCTCGGTGACCAGCGCGCAGTGGAACACGGCGTGCGCTCCCGCCAGACCGCCGAGGATCGATTCGGGGTCGAGCACGTCACCCGGGACGCGCTCGAAGGGGAGACCATCCAGAGTGGGGGTATCAAGCCCGGGGTCAAGGAGCGCCCGTACGGTGATTCCGCTGTCCAGGAGGTGCCTTATGAGATTGCTCCCAACAAGGCCGCTTGCACCGGTGATGAGGACCTTCAAACCGCAACAGCCCCTTGCCCGGCGGCTACTGCCCGGGTTGTGCTACTGCCCGTTGCCATTACAGCTTCTTGCCACATTCACCGCAGAAGGCAGCGTCCGGTTCCTCTATCGGCGCGGAGCAGGAGGGGCAGACGCCCGGCTTGTCGCCGGTTGCCCCGGGCTTCCTTTCCCCGGAAGGTCTTGCCCCACTGTCCGCGGCTCCCGGCGCCGCGGGTGCCGCCGCACCGGGAGGCGTGGGAGCTGTGGGAGCCGTTAATGGCGGCTTTACCGCGCCCGGGGGAGGAGCGGGCTTCTGTGCCGGAGGCCCGGGAGGCGGAGATGGTGGTGCCGAAGGTTTCGGGGGCGCCGGTGGCGTTGGTGTCGCAGCCCAGGGAGCCCCGGGAGCGGGTGAAGGCGGTTGTACCGGCCCGGGTGGAGGAGCGGGCTTCTGTGCCGGAGGCCCGGGAGGCGGAGACGGTGGTGCCGTCGGTTTGGGGGGCGCCGGTGGCGCGGACGGCGGAGGCGGCCCTGGTTGAGGCCCCGGCCCAGTTCCGGGTGACGGACCCGGAGCGGCAGCGCCGAGTGGCTTACCACACTCACCACAGAAACCGGTACCGGGCATAACCGGGCTGCCGCAGGACGGGCACCAGGCGGCTCCGGGGGCAGCGGTCGGAGCGACCGCGGCCAGGTCCTTGCCGCAGTTGCCGCAGAACCTGGTACCCGGCGCCAGGGGGGCCTTGCAGTAGGGACACGACGCTCCCGGTTGCTGCGGGCCGCCGCCCGATTTCATCTGCTGCACCTGCGCCTTGAGTCTCTCGAGCTCGACGTTCCCCTCCTCGATCTGCTCATCCATCGACTTCAGGCGTCCGCAGGCCTCGGCCAGTGCCGGGTCATTTACCCGGCCTTCGATAAACGCCTGGTAAGTAGCTGTGCCCAGGTCGGGGAACGACTTCGACTTCTCTTTCTCCAGGTGCCTGAGCTGTGCCTTGACCCTGTTAATCTCCTTTTGGGGCTTGAAACTGGCGTCGGCAGGCATGACAATCTCCCTTCGTTTCCGTACCGCGACAGTAACATTCTAACAAAAGAACGGTTAAGGGGATACCGGGGGACGTTATGGGATCCAGGCCGCCGGGTCGGTCCCGGCCGGCGGAGAAACCGCTCTACAACTGTAATGATTCAACGCCCTGAAACGTATGAACAGTTGAGAAGGCGCGGAAGGATCGGAGGAACAGGGGAGTGCCGGGATGGCAAGCAGCATGGCGGTAGCCATAAACGTGGAAGAGACAAGAACAACTGCTCCTGCCGTCGGTTCGGCCAAGTGGGCGCAGGTGCGGGGGTACCTGTCCAGGGCTGAACAGGAACACCTTTGCGACCACGATATCGGACCGGAGCGCGCCTGGCGGATGTGCCGCAGCTACAGGAAGTCGCAGGCGGAAGTTCCCTCCGAGTAATCAGCGCGCAGAACCCCGGTAATGCCGCCGCCTCCGTCACCGTAACGTTCATGAAGACCGACGGTACCACCCAGGACCGACTATAGTGACCTCATTTTTCGCCATCTGACCCCGCCCCCCGCTCGACATCCTGCCTGGGCCCAACAGTGGTATTCTGGCACCTACCTGTACTGCCACTCATCGACCAGAAAAACAAAGAGTCCTACCGTGAAGCCGTAAAACTCATGCGGAAGATCAATTCCCTGATGGAGAAGATCGGCCGCGGAGGGGAGTTTCCCCGCTACATCACGACCGTGCGGACCAAGCATGGCAGGAAGAGGAACCTCATGAAGCTACTCGACAAGGAGAAATGGTAACAACGAACCAGGTTCAATCCATAGGCCGGACACGCTGACAGTTCCCTTATTCAAGCCCTTAATCGCCGCTCCGCTCCAACCGCAGGTTCGCCACCTCGAAGTACATGTCGTATGTATTTCGTCGGGTGGCAGGCTGGATTAATTGGGCAGGTTGTAGTACCTGAGGGGTCAAGGCGTACTTAGCGCCTCAATCGGAGGGCGGCGAGTCCGTCGCGGGCGCCTCCTTGTTCTTGATGAAATAGTCCCGGTACCGCTCCTTCTTATCCCCCAGCGGCACAACGGAGACGGCTGCGATAAGTATTCCGGATATGAACAGGGCTACAGACACACCGTAGACCTTGTAGGTCACGCCCAGAACGTGAACGGTGCGGACCCCGACGATCCAGGCGATGACGCCGGACAGAATGGCCCCGAGCACAAGGAAGACGCGGGACACCGCGTGGAACGCGGCGAACGCCTTGCCGCGGTTCCGGTCCTCTATCCGCTCCTGGATCATAGTGACCGCGACCAGGAACAACACCCCGAACGCGGCGCCGAAAAAGATGGCAAGTATGTAGGCCAGCAGGAGAACCTGTATAAACGACATGCCGATGAGGATACCGCCGGTTACCAGCAGGGCGATCCGCAGCATATACGGTTTCTCCTCGTGCTTGACCAGCACCTGCAGGGCGGCCACCCCCGCTATCATGCCTATCCCGAAGAGAGCCATCAGGAAGCCGAACGCCGCGTCGCTGGTCGCCCCCAGGACATCCCTGACGTAACCTATTCCCACCGCGTAGAGACTCCCACCGCCAATGCACCCCATGGCTACACCCAGCAGGAGGGAGCGGGCGAACGGGTGCCGGACGGCAAACGTTATGGACTCAAAAAAACGCGACTCCTCCTCCAACTGCTCATGGTGGCGCGGGGACTCCAGGTGCATGAGAAAGAAGAAGAAAGCGGAAATCAAGAACGTCACCGAGTCGGCGATGAACGCCAGTGTGGTTGGGTTCTCGGCCATGAAGCTACCCTGGATGAAGTGGCGCGCCGGCAGCATCATCAGCGAGAACAGGACGGCCGCGAACGGGAGGACCCCGTAGGTGGTGGCCATGGAGAGCGAGTTCGCCATGGTCAACTGATCGTTGTTAACAAGGTTGGGAATGCTTGCGTCGCGCGCGGCGAGCCACATGATGGTGATGCCCTCCAGGAAGAAAATCAGGATGTACAGGCTCCACAGCCGGGTCATGAACGGGGCGGCCAGGATGATGATGCCGCGAGAGATGTCACACCCTATCATCAACTTCCGGCGGTCAAACCGGTCACTGATAATCGCGGCCAGCGGGCCGCTGAACAGAGCGGGGACGATGCGGAAAGCCAGCATGGAGCCGACCGCCAGCGCTGAGTTGGTGAGTTGGTACACAAGCGACATGAGGGCGAACGTGGCCAGCCAGTCCCCGAGGCCGGAGACCGTCTGGCCCCAGAACAGCTTCATGAAGTTCCTGTTGCGCACCAGGACGCCGAACTCGGCCTTGACGTCTCCGGCCTGCCCGAGGAACCCGCTTTCAGTTTCCGGCATGATCGCCCTCCGGACAGGGTGTCATCAGTGAATACATAATGCTACATTCTAGACCAACGGGGTGCCAAAGGGGAGGTGACCAGGAAGCGGGTTCTCACGGCGTTCAATGAAGCCGCGTTTACTGATATTATCGTTACAATGCGGGGAGACAGGTGAGTCGGGCGGACAGACGGCAGGGAGGCGGGATGATAGACCCGGACAAGCTTACAGTCAAGGCGCAGCAGGCGGTTGGACAGGCCCAGTCCCTTGCCCGGAACCTGGATAACCAGGAGATAGACGTCGAGCATATCCTGCTGGCGCTCATAGGCCAGCGCGAGGGAGTGGTGTCCCCGCTGCTGCAGAAGATGGGGGTCCGCCCCGAGGAGCTGGAGGTGAAGATAAGGGAGGAACTGGGGAAGAGGCCCAGGGTCCAGGGCGACGCTCGCCAGTACGCCTCCCGGCGCCTTGAAAAGGTGATGGATTCCGCGTTGGAGATCGCCGGCAACCTTAAGGACGAGTACGTGAGCACCGAGCATCTCCTGATGGCGATACTCCAGGCGGGTGGCTCCGCCGCCGGACTGCTGGAGGAAGCCGGCGTAAGCAGCGACGACCTGCTCCAGGCCCTGTCCGATATCAGGGGTTCCCAGAGGGTCACCGACCAGAACCCCGAGGAGAAGTACCAGGCACTGGAGAAGTTCGCCCGCGACCTCACCGAGGACGCCCGAAGGGGCAAGCTGGACCCGGTCATCGGGCGTGATGACGAGATAAGGAGGGTCATCCAGGTGCTCTCCAGGAGGACCAAGAACAACCCGGTCCTTATCGGTGAACCGGGGGTGGGAAAGACCGCGATAGCGGAGGGGCTCGCCTTGCGGATAATGGAAGGGGATGTTCCCGAGGGTTTGAAGGACAAGCGTCTCCTGGCCCTGGACATAGGGTCGCTGGTGGCGGGGTCCAAGTACAGGGGGGAGTTCGAGGACAGGCTCAAGGCGGTGCTGAAGGAGATAGACAGCGCCGAGGGGGAGATAATCCTGTTCATCGACGAGCTGCACACACTGGTCGGGGCGGGGGCGGCGGAAGGGGCGGTTGACGCTTCCAACATGCTGAAGCCCGCACTGGCGCGCGGGGAACTCCACTGTATCGGCGCAACCACTCTGGACGAGTACAGGAAGTACATCGAGAAGGACGCCGCCCTGGAGAGGAGGTTCCAGCCGATAACGGTCCGTGAGCCGTCGGTGGAGAATACTATTTCCATATTGAGAGGACTCAAGGAGAGGTACGAGATACACCACGGGGTCAGGATACAGGACGCGGCCCTGGTTGCGGCGGCGGTGATGTCCGATCGATATATATCCGACCGGTTCCTTCCCGACAAGGCGATAGACCTGGTTGACGAGGCGGCCAGCCGGCTGCGCATCGAGATAGACAGCATGCCCACCGAGGTCGACGAGGTGGAGCGCCGGATGAAGCGGCTGGAGATAGAGCGGGAGGCGCTGAAGAAGGAGAAGGACCAGGCCAGCAAGGAGAGGCTGGAGAGGCTGGAAAAGGAGCTTGCCGACCTCAAGGAGGACAGCCGGGAACTGTTGGCCCACTGGAACAACGAGAAGGAAGCGATATCCCGGATACGGGAGCTCAAGGAGAGGATGGAGGAGCTCAAGTACGAGGAGCAGAAAGCCGAGCGGGAGGGAAACCTGGAGAAGGCGGCGGAGATACAGTACGGGACCATAGTAGACGCGGAGAAGCAGCTCGAGGAGGAGAATCGGCGCCTGGTCGAGCTTCAGAAGGACAGCAAGATGCTGAAGGAGGAGGTCGACGAGGAAGACATAGCGGAGGTTGTCGCCAAGTGGACCGGCATCCCGGTCACCCGGCTGGTGGAAGGGGAGATCGAGAAGCTGGTTAACATGGAGGACCGGCTACGCCTCAGGGTGGTCGGGCAGGACGAGGCGATAGGTGCGGTCTCCAAAGCCATCCGGCGGGCGAGCGCCGGCCTGCAGGACCCCAACAGGCCGATAGGGTCATTCATCTTCCTGGGGCCCACGGGAGTGGGAAAGACCGAACTGGCGCGAGCGCTGGCCGAGTTCCTCTTCGACGACGAGAGGGCGATGGTGCGCCTGGACATGAGCGAGTACATGGAGAAGCATACCGTGGCGCGCCTGATCGGGGCGCCCCCGGGGTACGTCGGTTACGAGGAGGGAGGCCAGTTGACCGAGGCGGTACGCCGCCGCCCCTACACCGTGGTGCTGCTGGACGAGATCGAGAAAGCCCACGATGACGTGTTCAATATACTCCTCCAGATTATGGATGACGGGCGGTTGACCGACGGCCAGGGGCGTACCGTCGATTTCAAGAACGCGGTCATCACAATGACCTCGAACATCGGCAGCCAGTCACTGGAGATGGTGGACATACGGGACCGGGAGCAGGTTGAGAAGCGGGTGCACGAGGCATTGCGGGAGAGGTTCCGCCCCGAGTTCCTGAACCGGGTCGACGAGATACTCATCTTCAACGCGCTCACAAAGGAAGACATCCGCAGGATAGTAGATATACAGGTTGAGCACCTGTCCGACCGGCTGGCTCAGCGGAGCATAGAGATAACTCTGACCGACGAGGCCAAAGACCTCCTTGCCGCGGATGGGTTCGACCCCACCTACGGCGCCAGGCCGCTCAAGAGGACCATCCAGCGTGATATACAGGACCCCCTGGCGATGAAGTTGCTGGACGGTGAGGTCAGGGAGGGCGACGTAGTAAAGGTAGACGCACTCGACGGCGAGACAGATTTCACGGTCCAGACAGGGTCGTAACCTCTCTAGCGCTGCCGGTCATAGGACGGCAGCAATACCACCATGAAAGTATAGGCGGCCAGGATTACGAGTATCGCGATGTGGAAAGGTATAATCCACTTCAGACCGGGGAAGAGAGCGGCAATCCCGGTACCCAGGGCGACAATCAACAGAAGGGCGATTATCCGGTGCTGTTTGGTCACCATGGACGCGTGCGCCTTGTTGCTTGGGTACGGCATGAACTCTTCATCGAGAGGCTCATCTTCATGCTCGACGAAACTGTTGCGCCGGAAGTATGGCTCTGGATCGTTCTGCCCCCGGGTGCTATGACTTGAGTATGTCTGCTCCAGAACCCGGTCGGACCCGTTGGTGCTTATACCAAGGACGGCCATGCCGTAGCGAAAATCGGAAACCGTGTCGAGAGGTGAATCCAGCGCTCGCTCTTTGAGAATTCCCGGTAGAAAGACCCCCCCCGCGCCTACGACCAGCAGCAACAGTAGTATTATCTCCAACAGACTCCCTTCACTGCCATGCTTCCGGGTACCACTACATGTTGATGTTGAGCGAATATTAGCACACAAGATACAGACAGGCAATAGGTAAAAGAGAAGAATTTTATGATGGAAAACGGTGAGCGAGCGCCGCAAGGTCCGAAAAACCGCGTGTTGATAGGATAAATTAGAGTTATTGGTGTTGAATAACAAGGCTAAATATTCTCAATTATATTTAGTTGATTTTATTAGACAGTTGATGTTTATAGGGGATATTGTTAACTAGGCGGAGAATCGATGCCGCCGACAGTCACGGGTGGGAACAAAACACCTGGCGGGTTCGTCTTGTTGTAAGGGAAAGGCGGATTTGCGCCCGTTGAGTCGTATACACCGACAGGGTCGCAAGCGAAGGAAGTTGCCCCGCGGCGGGCCAATCATTAAGATAATGACTGTCAGCATATCGGCTTCTGTCAAGAAGGCCAGGGATGGGCAAGCACTCACAGAAGAATAAGATCTCATACTGGGAGGCCAGGAGTCGCCGTAGGGACCTCAGGAACCGGGGCAAGGTAAAGAAACCACGCCGGACCGGGGGCAGCAAGAAGCGATGGTTCGTGCTGTTCTTCATCATCGGGCTCCTTGTCGGGGGGGCGGTGGGGGTCTACTACAAGCCGATACTCAAGGCCGGAGCCAGGATCTACCTGTCATTCAAGCAGCGGCAGTGGCAGCCGAAGGGCGAGGAGAAGGTGGAGGTGGAGGAGGCCCTTGCTCAGATCTCAGCCGATCCCAACAAGAGCGTCAACACGCTGATAATAGGTAGCGATGCGGGCAGCAACAAGGGGGAGGGGGGATGGTGCCGGAGCGACGTGATGATGCTCGCCTGCGTTCACGAGAGGGACAAGAAGGCGGTGGTCATATCAATCCCCCGGGACACCAAGGTCAAGCTTCCAGGACAGGGGACGGAGAAGATAAACGCCGCGCACTCCTACGGCGGCCCATCGGCGGCGATCGACGCGGTAAAAGAACTACTGGGCATTGACATACACCATTACGTTAGCATGAACTTCGAGGGGTTCGAGCAGATCATAAACGCGATAGGAGGCGTTCCTATCCACCTGAACAAGGCGATCAACGACCCTCACGCCGGCTACCTTCCGGCGGGCGACCTCAACCTCGATGGTGAGCAGGCGCTTATCATAGTGAGGAGCAGAAAGCTTCCCGGTGGTGACATAGACCGAATCAAGAGCCAGCAGGCTTTTTTAAAAGCCATGTTCAACAAGGCCGAGACGATGCGCGACGTGTGGAAAGCCAAGCAGTTGGTGGACATCGTGGCCGCCACCTGCCAGATGGATTACACCGCGGGCGAACTGGAGACCCTGGCGGAGGAGCTAAAGGGTTTCCCGATAGACAGCATACAGTTCGTGACCGTTCCCGGGGTGCCCAAGAACATCGGCGGGGCCAGTTACTACGTCGCCGACGAGGCCGGGATAGCCAAGCTGGCGGTGGAGGTCAATGCCAACACAGAGGTCTCGGGGGAACTGATGGCCGAGATGGAGTCGAACGACGTTGGGGACCGGGGGAGAATAGAGGAAACAGTCGGGCCGAACGCGGACGTGATAACCGTGCTGAGCGGTGGCAGGTCGTCGGTCGCGGCGGTCCCCGTAGTAGCGGAGGAGCTGAGGTTGTTCGGTCACCAGAAGGTGTTCGAGGGGCAATCGAAGCGAACCCACCAGAACACGACGCTCTACTACCGCAATGAGGCGAAAGAGGCGTGCGAGGGGATAAAGCAGTCCATCCCCGAACTCGCCGACGCCCAGATGGTGATGGACGATTCGGTGGCCATCGAGTACAACTCGCCGGTGGTGCTGGTCCTCGGGTCGCAGTTTGCTACTCCACCGCTCTACTCAATATACGGAAGGGTAATGAAGCCGGCGTTCCAGGTCGATAGCCTCGGCGAGAAGGTCGGCTCGTTCAACTGACGGCCACTGCCCCGGGCTGTTGAATAATGACGCACTGGTACCTGTCACCAGTGCGTCATTCTCGCCGCGGGCAGTTGCATAACAGACGTCACTTGAGCTGAGAGTCCAACGGCACCTGCCCGGGGATGGCGTACCTTGTCTAACCACCGTTTGTGTAACATGAGGTGCCAGGCCTTCTAGCCGTTACGTATACTGTCGGGCCACCGCTTAAAGGCGCTGGCACCACCTGGTGGCCATGCTGACCCCACCTGGTGGCCATACAAAAGCCTGGGCCAGACCCCGTTTGTGTGGCGTTATTGGTCAACACCGGCCAGCGGGCACAGGGAGATGGATATCTCGCCTTCGAACTCCGCCCGGGCAAGCCGCTCCGCCTCATCAGGGGACACCAGCAGTGTTATGGCCGACGCATTGCCCCGTGACGCATCCACTTCCCCGTCGGGTGCCATGGAACTCACGCTCAGGATAAGCCTGTTGGTGAGTATTGTCGCCGTACTGGGCGGGTCGCCGCCGACGGTGGCAAGGACGTCCACGTGGTCCCCCGGGCGGATGTCACCACTGGAGCCGGCGAGCGGGCTCAGCCTCAGTGAGTACGCCCTCATGGAAGGGGGTATCCGTGAGGCAAGTGTGCCCGGACCATCGCCGCCGGAAACAGACGAGGAGGTGAAAGGCTCACCTTTGCCGATGAACCTGAGCGCCCTGGACCCTTCTATACCATCGCGTTCCCGGACCGTTCCCGGGACCAGGTACTCGCTGGCGATCTTCCTGGTGGTCATCATCGAACCATCGATGATGTTGCCGATACCTATGTCATGTGTGGCCACCGGGATGTCCAGCAACGGGCCGCCACGCTCGCCGCCGAACAACTGCGAAACGTAGCCCAGCAGCAGCAGTCCCGCGACGACCGCGAAGGCGACTCCGATTGCGGTGTTGAGCCCGGGCCGGGATTTCAGGACGTTGCTGAGCTTCATCCTAAAGGCGGCTGGAGACCCCTTCCGTCAGGTGGGGGAGGAAAGCCGCCGTCCTCCTTTCCGTCAAGAGTGTTTTCGCCGATTCAAGCAGAACCAAGCCATCGGCGGCAGCCGAAGAGTGGACCTTCGTTCCGTCCACTTTCCGAACGTCGAAGTACCCGGAAGACCTCCTGCCGAAGATGAAGCACTCTTCCGGACCGTTTCCGTCCGGGGCGTAAAGAACCTTGTCGTACCTCTGAAACCCCTGGACAAACCTCGGAGCGGTGTTCTTCAGGTGGCTTCGAACGCCCTTGAAAAGCTTCCGATTGTTGCTCCTGACCTGCTTTGAAAAGAAGGTGTCCGAAGCCCGTTCTTCCCCGTTTCCCCCGGCGATTACGAATGCGTCGTTCGCGTGGGACTTCGGGAGGGAGAGCGCGATTCTGTTTGACTTGGTGATATATCCGAAGGTCGCCGAGACCGGACAGACGTTCTCTTCCCCGAGAAGAGAGACCAACCTCCGACGGACGGTGTTCATGAAAGCTTCCGGACGGAACCCCTTCACGGGTTTCGCGGTTATCGGGGTCTCCCTCCGGTTGTGCGAGTCGTGGCACGTTTTGCAGACGGTCATAAGGTTTTCCGGCCTGTTCCCGCCGGTTTGCCTCGAAACGACATGATGAACCTGAAGCACCGGGTCGCCGGACTTCCCTTTGCAGTTTCGGCAGGTGTGATTGTCCCGGAAAAGGACGTACTCCCGGACGTTTTCGAAGTCTTTCCGCGGGCCTTCCTGATACCCCTTCCCGGAAACATCCGGGTTCTGAAGCTTCTGGATGTCGAAGGAGGCGACCTCGACCGTTATCTTTGACACCGGAAGAATCTTCTTGACTTCCCTTACGAGCTTCAGGTGGCTGCCCTGCTTGTGCTGAATCGAGGGGGCGAGCCAGCCCTCCGGTTTTTTCCGGTTGAGGAACCGGGGCTTCCGGTGCCAGGTTTTCCGGCCCCTGCGGGCCCGTCTGTAAGTCCGCCGGCAGGAGATGAGCTTAACGATGTCGCTTCGGAGCTCGACCTCGGCAGAGAAGAGCTCCTGGCCTCCCGGAACAACCGCGGACAGCCCAACTTTCGAGTATCCCGCGTCAACGCCCAGAGAGACGGGTTGCTTCGTTTCTCCGGTCGGATAAAGGAGTTGAACGGTGAAGGGGGTTCTCTTCGCAACCTTGGCCCGCCCGCTCACGAGAAGGACTCTCGCCTTCCTCGGAGCCGTCGGCATCAGAGGCTCCCCTCTCATGTTGAGGACGTAAACGGCGGATACTCTCGAGTTCCGCCCCGGGCGTCCTCTCCCGGTCAGGGTCCCTTCGGAGTTGTTATCGGAGGTTTTGAAGCGCGTGTCACTGCCCCGTACCCCTGAAGGGCTGTTTAGACCAGGCGCCACAGAGCCCGGAACTTGGGATGCATCCCGGGGTGTGTATGTGTTTCTCTCCGATAACTTCTGCATGTCACCTCCTTCGAGGTTCCAAGCCTCCTAGTCAACCGGGGCCCGGAGTTTTCTCCAAGCCCCTTCCCTTCAGAGAGGGGTGGTTGACGGCCACCCTCCTTCGAGAAGAACAGCAGTACAAGCCAATAGTATAGCAGTACAAGCAATAAGTCAATCGCCGGCATAAAAAACGTGTCGGTGCTCCCTGTTAACCTCTGTCGTATGAGAGTTATGTGTGGAATCAGTACGGCGTTCCTGTTTATATCGATGAGCGCGCTGGAGTCGGGCGGGGCCTGGTGGCTGGTAGCGGTCGCGGTGGCGAGTTGCTCGCTGGCGGCGCTGTACGTGGCTTCCAGGAGGCTCGGGTACGTTCAGTGCTCGTCCAGGTCGAAGAACTCGACGGTCCAGTCCTCGAGGTCGATGTAGAGCATTCTGCCGCGCAACGCGGGCGTGCGACCCAGGAGCACGTTCAATACCTCCTGGACCTGGACCGCGGCCGAGATGGCAGGGGTGGCGGCGGGGGCACCCATTTCGACCTCGATGCCCCGGGCCTTCCCCTCCCCACCCGAGGCGGGGGTGAACACGGTAAGCCCGGGGTCACCCGGGAACACGGTAGTCGCCTGGAGGCAACTGCCGGCGATGGCCCCATGGACCATGACCACACCGTGAAGTCGGCAAGCCTCCTGGAGCATGAGACGGTCGTCGAGGTTATCAAGCGCGTCGATAACCACGTCTTTGCCCTCGAGCAGTTCGGCGATGTTGTCCCGGCCTACCTCCAGGCGGATGGGGGAAATGCTGACGTCGCTGTTGATGGCCCGGACTCGGTCCCTGGCCACGTCAACCTTGGGCAAGCCGAGGACGTCCTCGCCCGCGAACACCTGGCGGTTCAGGTTGGTCTCGTCGAAGACATCCGGGTCGGCAACGTCTATCCGTCCGACCCCCAGGCGGGCAAGCAACTCCACCACGTGACCACCGATGCCCCCGGCGCCGACGACCAGGACGGTTGATCCGAGCAGGGCCGCCTGGCCCTCGAGCCCGATGGTTCCGGCGTTCTTCAGGTACCGCTCGGGAACGAACCCGTTCTCGAGTGCGTGAACGGAAACCGCGGCGGTCGAAGAGTTGAACTCGGAGGCCAGTTCTCGCACCGCGTTCAGAGACAGGCAAAGGTAGTCGGTATCTCCCTCCCGGCGGTTGCGCGCCGCATCCCTTATCGCACGGGCGAGGTCGCGTTTCATGTCAACCACCGGAGATAGCGGGGATTATGGCCACCAGGTCACCGTGAGCCAGCACGCGGTCACGGGGGCTGCGCCGTTTGTTCACGGTGACCGAGCCGACAAGCCGGGGCGGCACCCCCAGCGTGCCTATCAGCCCTTCGACGTCGGTGCCGTCCTCGACCGACAGGCTGAACCGGGTAGAGCGAAGAGGGGGCTCGGCCTTCTTCAGCAGTATAGTCGCCACCTTCACATCGATTTCCATGCCCCTCACTGTCCCTCCAGGCACTTCGACCTCATCTCAATGTACCTCAAAAGTTCCTCCCTGGTGATGACACCGCGAACCCGGCCTTCCTCCATGACCATCAGGAACGGCCTGTTGCCCAGCAGTGGTTTCACTATCTTATCCAACGGGGTATCGGGAGGGATAGACTGGTCCGGCTCCAGCGGCCTCGCGATGCGGCCGACGTTAAGGAGGTCCCACTCGGCGGGTGACACCGAGGCCATGTCTTCCGTGGTGACAATACTCGAGATAATCCCCCCGTCATCAACCGGAAAAGCGGGCAGGCGGTACACCGCGAAGTAGTCGTCGCGCAGTGAAGAGAGGGTGGTCAGGGGGTCAACAGCAGGGACTTCAGTGTACATTATGGCCGAAACAGTGGTGTCCGAGGCGGCCAGCCGGAAAAGAGTCTGCCGGTAACTCGTCCGGGACAGGACATAGATAAAACCGCCGATAAGAATGAACCAGAAGCCCCCGAAGTATTGACCGGAAAACAGCAGATAGGCCCCGCCCGCGGCGATGAGAACGGCAATGACCCTGCCCGAGACGCTTGCCGCCTTTGTCGATTTCCTCATGTCCCCGGTCACCTTCCACAGGATAGCGCGGAGCATGCGGCCGCCGTCCAGCGGGAAACCGGGGAGGAGGTTGAAGGCGCCGACGAGCACGTTCATTATAGCGAGGTAATAGAGCGGCGCGACGATAACGAGGCTGGCCCCCCACGAGGTCGAGAGCCGGTACAGCCCGTAGAAGGCGCCTGCCAGCAGGAACGACGCCAGTGGGCCGGCGGCGGCCATACGGAACTCGACGCCCGCGCCGCTAACGTCTTCGCGCATCTCGGCCACGCCCCCGAAGATGAATAGGGTGATCCGCCTGATGCCGATGCCGTTGCGCCTGGCCACCAGGCTGTGGGAAAGCTCGTGCAGCAGCAGGCAGGCAAAGAAGGCGATGGCGGTTGAAACCCCGGCGACCCACGGCCATGCACCTGAAGGGAAGTATGTAATGACCGACTGCCCGGCTACCCAGGTCTCCTCGTAGGTTATCCGGAACAGGTCGCCGAACGATATCGCTATCACGGCGAAGATTATCAGCCAGGTGGAGTTGATGACGATATCGATTCCCATAACACGGCAGATTTTGAACCCCGAGGAGGGAATCATGCCGGCTCCGTCTCAAAATCGGAGAACCCTTTCAGCGCCTCGAACCGTCCCTCGATATCATCCGGCTCCAGTGAGGACATGCCGTCCACGCTGAACCGCTCCACGCAGTAGGAGGCCATAACGGTTCCGGAGATAACCGCGCGCCGCATGTTTGGGGTGCCGACGTCGCCAGAGCGTGCCAGGTACCCCATGAAACCGCCGGCGAACGCGTCTCCCGCCCCGGTGGGGTCGAACACCGATTCGCAGGGGAACGCCGGAGCGCTGAAGAAGCCGTCGCCGGTGACCATGAGGGCGCCGTGCTCGCCCTTCTTGACCACGACCGTATGGGGCCCCATCTCCAGGATCGCCCTCGACGACTTTATGAGGTTCGGCTCACCAGTGAGCTCGCGGCACTCCGAGTCGTTCATTATCATGACGTCGACCCGCCGCATGGTCTCAAGAAGCGCCTCCCTTCTACCTTCTATATAGAAGTTCATGGTGTCGCAGGCGACAAGCCGCGGACGCTTGACCTGGTCCAGGACCGCGAGCTGGAGCTCAGGGTCGATGTTGGCCAGGAAAACGAAATCGCTCGACCGGAGGCCCGCGGGGATCCGCGGGTGGAATCCCTCGAAGACGTTGAGACGGGTCTCGATGGTGTCCCGGTCGTTGAGGTCGTAACCGTAGACACCGGCCCAGCGAAACGTTTCCCCGCTTTCGACGGAGAGACCCGACGTGTCGATGCCTTTGGCGTTCAGGAAGTCGATGTGCCGCTCGGGGAAGTCGGTCCCCACGACAGCGACCACTGCAACGTCGGTGAAGTAGGAGGCGGCGATGGAGAAGAATACCGCGGACCCACCCAGGGCGTCGTGAACCTCGCCGAACGGTGTCTTCACGCTGTCCAGGGCAACAGAGCCGACAACGACCAAGCCCACGTTACAGGACTTTCGGCGGCATGTGCCTGTCAACAAGAATCCCCAACCGGGCGCGGGACTCATCAGACACCATGTTGATGTCGCCGACTATGGCGTTGTCCAGGGCGTTGCGGCAGGAGCACCCACGGTTGCCGGGGACGTTCAGTATCGCTTCTTTCAGGATCGCCCTGGCCGTCTGGGCGTTCTTGAGCAGGTTCGCTACTATGACATCAACGGTAACGTCCTCGGCGCCCTCCTTCCAGACGTCGTAATCGGTGACCAGGGCCAGCGACACGTAGCACATCTCCGCTTCCCGGCACAGCTTCGCCTCGGTGGCGCCTGACATACCGATTATGTCCATGCCCCAGCTCCGGTAGATCTCGGACTCGGCGCGGGTGGAGAAGGCCGGCCCGTCGATGCAGATGTAGGTCCCGCCGTTCTTAATACTTGCCCCGGCCCTGAGGCCGGACCGGTAGATGATCTCGCGGAGAGCGGGGCAGGTGGGGTCGGCCAGGTCAACGTGGATTGCCGGGCTCCCGGTGAAGAACGTGCTTACCCTCCGCCCGGTGTTATCGAAGAACTGGTCGGGGATGACGATGTCGGTGGGGTGGTGCTCCTCTCTCATGCTCCCGACCGCGCCGGTGGCGAGCAGGGAGTCCACACCCAGCTTCTTGAACCCGTAGATGTTGGCGCGGTAGTTGACGCCGGGGGCGGAGTAGAGGTGGCCCCGGCCGTGGCGGGGGAGGAATACGATGTCGACGCCCTTGAGGTTGCCACGGATGTACTCGTCCGAGGGCTCGCCGAACGGGGTGTCTACCGCGACCGACTCGAGGATCTCGAGCTCAGGTATCTCGTAAACGCCGGTTCCGCCGGTGATGCCGATAGGGCTCTGGTTGTCCATGTCAAACCTCTATGGGTTTCCTGGGGGTTTCATCCTAAGTGCCCCGCTCCATAAATACGCTGGCATTCGAACGCCGCTGCATCCACACCGGCCGCGTTCCGCTCCCTCGACGTACTCCAAGAGTACGCCTCATTCGCGCGCCTTGCCGGAGCGGCGCTTCGACGCTCTCGGTGCTTAACCGTATCTATGGAACGAGGCACTATCAATGCCGGCGCGCGGTGAGCGGGCGAATACCGTCGGGCGGTCAGGAAGTAGCTTTTACCGAGTCGCCGGCCTTCTTATCCTTCTCTTTCTTCTTGTCCTTCCCGCCGTTCTCTCCCGACTTACCGGCAGACTCCTTCGTGTCCTCGGTGGACGGTACGTGGTGTTCTTTGCTGGCGCTCTTGGAGTCGGTTGAGTAGAACCCGGACCCTTTGAACACTATACCCACGGGGTGAAACAGCCGGCGGACCTCACTGCCGCAGAACTGGCAGCTTTCCACGTTGTCATTGATGCCGTGGACGACCTCGAACGTCTTGCCGCAATCCTTGCATTTGTACTCGTACCTGGGCAAGCTTACACATCCTCTTTGCGCCTGAAAACCGATATAAACGACCGGCTCTACGTGAAATGCCGAGTCGGCCTCACGCCAATGATACTAGATAGGGGCTTCCGGTTCAAACGAGCCCTCCGTCGCTCTGGTAAAGCAATGGCTTCAATAGTTCGATACAATGGGCAGGGAAGACGGTGAAGCAAGGCCCGCTGGCCCGGGGCCGTACGGAGGTTGCCGTGTCTGATGGTAATATCCTGCTGGCCGATGACAACAGGCTCGTAGTTAAGATAACCAGCGCTATACTCGAGGACGCCGGCTTCTCGGTCAGTGTGGCCTGGGACGGCCTGGAAGCGATAAACAAGGCGTACACAGAGGATCCCGACCTCATCATCCTCGACATCGAGATGCCCAAGATGAACGGGTACCAGGTCTGCCGACTGCTCAAGGATGACGAGTTTACCCGTGACATCCCGGTCATCATGCTTACCGGGCGCGACCAGCAGAGCGATAAGTTCTGGGGGATGAAGACTGGAGCCGACGCTTATATCACCAAGGGGTTCAAACCGGAGCAGTTACTGAAGGTTGTAAAGCGGGAGGTCGATCGCAGACTGGCCAGCCTGGCCGGGCAGGAACGGAGAAACGACCGTTCCGGCGTGCTCGAGGAAGAGGGCGTCTTCAGCCGGGTCATCGACCTGCTCGACTCCAAGCTGTTTGAATCTACGGTCTTAAACGAGCTCGGCGCGCTGGCGAGTGTAAGCCAGGATTACAGGCAAACCCTGAGAGAAGTCCTGGAGATACTGGCCAAGGTGGCGGGCGACGCGGTGGGCGTCATACTCATGTTCGAGGAGGAGGACATGGCCGTGCACCTGAACAAGCCGACCACGGGCGCCGCCCTGGAGATGATCAAGGACAAGGCCTTCGAGGTCGCGGCCGGGTACGGCTGGGAGGTGGGGAACCCCGAGCGGATCAAGGTCGTACTGTTCGGGGAGGAGAACCTGACCGACGACAATGGACCGGCGAGGTCTTTCACACACGTGGAAATCCCTCTGATCGCGCAGAAGACGGTCATAGGAGTGCTCGTTTTAAGCCAGCATACGAGCCCGGCGTTTGCCAGGACCGCCCAGATGATCCTGAAGCTGGTTCAAAACCAGGTGACCATAGTCGTAGATAACGCCAGGCTATACGAGGCCGCAAGGCAACTGGCCATCACCGACGGCCTGACCAAGATATATAACCACCGGTTCTTTCAGGAACTCTTCGAGAAAGAGTACAAGCGGTCCGATCGCTACAACACGGTGTTCAGCATGATAATGCTGGACATAGACCTGTTCAAGAATGTGAACGATACCTACGGTCACCTCTGCGGCGACGAGATCCTCAAGGGGCTGGCCAGCCTTATGAAGGGCTGCCTGAGGTCGATGGACATCGCGGCGCGCTACGGGGGGGAGGAGTTCGCGATGCTGCTTCCCGAGACCAACGGGCCGGAGGCGATACAGACCGCGGAAAGGATACGGAGGGCCGTGGAGGATCACGTGTTCGTGGGTGCCGAGCAGGGGATTAGGATCACAGTGAGCCAGGGCGTGGCAACTTATCCCAGCCCCGGGGTGCACGAGCGGTCGGACATCATAGCCAAGGCGGACAAGGCGCTCTACGAGGCGAAGGAGGCCGGCCGGAACAAGGTCGTCTTCGGCGAATGAACGGCGCCGCCTGTAGAGTGCAACCGCGGCACCGGCTTGCTAGTGCCCCGTCTCACAAGGACAATGGCATTCGAACGCCGCTGCATCCGCTCCTGCTGCGTTCCGCTCCCTGCGACGTACTCAGAGAGTACGACTAGGTCGCGCGCCTTGCCGGCGCGGCGCACCGACGCTCTCGGTGCGTCACCGTACTTATGAGACGGGACACTCACTACTTTGAACGTCAGGTCAATGATTTGGGAAGCTATCAGCCACCGTGCTATCCTCTCACGGAGTCGGGTACTAAGGATGCTTGCATCAAACTGATAGTAAGTGCTGGCGAGAAGGAGGAGTGGATATGGGAAAAGAGCTACGTGACGTATATCTCATCGACACCTGTAGGACCGCTTTCGGCAAGGCGCGGCCGAACGGCTTCTTCGCCGAAACCCGCGCCGACGACATGGTGGTAAAGATTATAAGGTCGTTGATGCACCGGAACCCGAAGGTGGAGCCGGATATGGTCGACGATAACATCTGGGGCGCGACGACCCAGTCCGGGGACCAGGGGCTGACCATGGGCCGGACAACCGCTCTGCTGGCGGGACTCCCCCCGTCTACACCGGGCTGCTCGGTCGACCGGATGTGCGCCGGGGCGATGACCGCTATCAACAACGCGGTAAGCGACATAGCCTTCAACGCGGCCGACGTGATCATTGCCGGTGGGGTCGAACACATGGGGCACCACCCGATGGGCCAGGGCGCGGACCCCAACCCGCGGTTCATCTCCGAGAAGATAGTGGACCCGTCCGCCCTCAACATGGGCATCACCGCCGAGAACATACACGACATGTACCCGAACCTGACCCGGCTTATGTCCGACGAGTATGCGGTCCACAGCCAGCAGAAGGCCAAGGCGGCGCTGGACGCGGGTCATTTCGACGACGTCATCATCCCCATGACGGTCTGGACCGGGGAGGGGTGGAAGGTCGCCGACATCGACGAGCAGCCGCGCCCGGAGGCCACGGTGGAAGGAATGAAGGGCCTCCGCCTGCCGTTCCGAAAGGCCGGGAAGGTGACCCCCGGGAACTCCTCCGGTCTGAACGACGGCGCTACGGGATGCCTTATGGTTTCGGCCGAGAAGTCGAAGGAACTGGGGCTCGAGCCGAAGATGAAGGCGGTCGGTTTCGCCTACGCCGGCGTGAGGCCGGAGGTCATGGGGCTGGGCCCGATCCCCGCCACCAGGAAGGTCCTGGAGAGGACTGGAATGAGTATTGACGACATGGACTTCATCGAAGTGAACGAGGCGTTCGCGGTGCAGTGCCTTGCCTTCATCGACGAGTTCGGCCTCGACGGGATCGAGGACAAGCGGCTGAACCAGCTTGGAGGCGCGATCGCCTTCGGGCACCCGCTCGCCTCCTCAGGCGGGCGGCTCTGTGCCCACCTGGCGAAACTGTTCGAGCTCAACCCGAGCGCGAAGTACGGGGTCACAACCCTCTGCGTGGGGCTGGGCATGGGAGTGGCGACCATCTGGGAGAACGCAAGCAACGGAAAGTAACCCGCACCGCAGACGGGTTCTTGAAAGGAGGAAGAATGGCGGAGGATCTGGTTACACAGTTCAAGGTAACGTACCACAACAACCCGAGGGCGGGAAAGCTCGCCATTATGACAATGGACAACGGCGCTGATTACAGGAAGCCGAACACGCTGGGTGCCGGGGCCCTGGAATCCCTCAACCAGGCGATGGATAACCTGGACGGGGACATCAAGGGGCTGGTGCTGACCGGCAAGACCTTCATATTCTGTGTCGGCGCGAACCTGATGGAGGTGCCGGAGATAACCTCCAGTGAGGAAGCGATAGAAACCGGCCGCCGGGGGCACGCGGCATTCAAGCGGATAATGGACATCGAGGTGCCGACCCTGGCCGCCATTAACGGCGCGGTCATGGGTGGGGGCCTGGAGATCTCGCTCTACTGCGACTACAGGACGGTCTCCACCGGAGTTACCGTCCTGGCGCTCCCCGAGTGCTTCCTGGGCCTGATTCCCGGGTGGGGTGGCACGCAACTGGTCCCGCGGCTTGTCGGCCCGGAGAAGGCGCTGCTGCTCATCGTCCAGAACCCCTTGAGCAATAACAGGATGATGAACGGGAAGAAAGGCTTCGAGCTGGGCCTGGGCGAGCGGTTGTTCGAGCCGGTGGAGTTCATGGACGAGTCGATAGAGTTCCTTGCCGACATCATTACCGGTGAGGTGACGATCAAGCGCGAGAAGCCCGATTACTCCAACATCGACCAGCTTATAGACACGGCCCGAGGGCTGGTGACCGCGAGAGTCCACAGCGGCGCGATCGCCCCTTACAGGGCGCTGGACCTGATAAAGGGTTCCGCCGAGTGGAGCCTGGATGAAGGTTTCGCGCAGGAAGACCAGGCGCTGGGTGAGCTCATCATGAGTAACCAGATGAGGGCCTCGGTCTACTCGTTCGACCTGGCCCAGAGAAGGGCGAAGAAGCAGGTGGGAATCCCCGCCGAGGGCCCCCTGCCGATCAACAAAGTCGGCGTTATCGGGGCGGGCCTGATGGCCTCGCAGCTGGGGTTCCTGTTCCTGCGCCGCCTGGAGGTCCCGCTGGTCATGAAGGACATCAGCCAGGATGTCCTGGACAAATGCAAGGCGTATATCGACGGCGAGCTCGACCGCCTGGTCGGGAAGGGCAGGTTGCCGGAGCCCAAGGCGAACTACCTCAAGTCGATAGTCACCTATACCCTGGAGGACAAGGACTTCGAGGGCTGCGACTTCATAATCGAGGCCGTGTTCGAGAACCTGGGCCTCAAGAAGAAGATATTCGCGGCGGCGGAGGAGTACTTGAGCGACACCGCGGTCATGGCTACCAACACGTCCTCGCTCTCCATCACCGAGATGGCTGGCGACCTCAAGCACCCCGAGCGGGTCATCGGCTTCCACTTCTTCAACCCGGTGGCGGTCCTGCCGCTCCTGGAGATAATCCGCGGCGAGAAGACCAACGACGTCACATGCGCGACCGCGGGGGCGGTGGCAAAGAAGATAAAGAAGACCATCGTGGTCATGAAGGACGCCCCGGGGTTCCTGGTAAACAGGATGCTTATCAGGAACATGGTAGAGGTGATGGACATCGTGGATGGCCCGAATACGTTCGAGGAGGTCGACGAGGCCGTATCGGACCTCGGGCTGCCGATGTCCCCGTTCGACCTGCTGGCGCTGGTCGGCCCCGCGGTGGCCCTTCACGCCACCGAGACGCTGGCCGACGCCTTCCCCGAGAGGTACCACGTAAGCGAGAACTTCGCCAGGCTGGTGGAGGAGAAGAAGCCGGGAGTCTACATCATGACCGAAAAGGGCAAGGAGGTAGACCCCGAGGTGCTGGCCTTCTGGGAGAAGGATGACAGCAAGCCGAAGCTCTCCGCCGACGAGATAAGGGCCAGGATGCTGAAATCTCTTGCCGATGAGGCCCACCGGATTCTGGAGGACGGCGTGGTCGCCGAGCCGCAGGACATCGACACCGGCATGATAATGGGCGCGGGCTACCCGTTCTTCATGGGCGGAGTAACCCGATACCTGGATCAGAGTGGTGTAAGCGAGGAGGTGTTCGGCGCCAGGTTCCTGACTGACGACGAGCTACTCGCATACTTCAGAAGGTAGGGGAAGCGAAAGAAAAAAGTAAGGGCGCGCCCTCCGGCGCGCCCTTACTAATACCGGCTAATCGCCGATAGGAAATCGGCCAGGAGTTGCTGTCCCTCGAGACGCGTGGGGATAGATGTGGGCCGACTGTCGCGGGAGGCGTCCGGTTCGAGCGCGCCGGTACGTAGCACCCCTTGCTTGAGCCTGATGCCCTTCTCCTCGGTGCCGCTGAAGAGGTCCGGGCGCCTCAGGTAGGCCGCGGCCACGACATCCCAGGGCACGAAGCCGCCTTTCCAGGGGAGCAACGGGAAGAACTGGTTGAGCTTGAGCCAGGGGCGGATGCGGTAGGCGAGGTAGGTCGCGACCCGGCTTCGCATCAGCCAGAGCGAGTCGAGCTCCCTCCGGGTGAACAACGCCTGCCGGCAGAGGTCGCTGGTAATCACAACCTTCTCGCATGGGGCATCAAGGACCAGGTCGGCGGCGGCCGCGTCGGAGAAGAAGTTGAACTCCAGCGGCGAGAGGAGCGGGATGCCGAACCCCTCCTCGACGGCGCCCCCCATCACCACGACGCGCTTCACGTCACGGTAGAAGGCCCTGCCCCCGAGGCCGGCGGTGGCGATGTTGGTGAGCGGGCCCAGCGCCAGGACGGTGACCTCCCCCGGGTTGGCCGCCACCACATCGGGCAGGAACATCGAGGCGGATGAGACGTCCCCCAGCGCGTGCCTGCTCCATGCTCCGGGGAAGATCCTGACATCGGTGCGGCCGGTAACACGGACGGCCTCCCACGCTTTGGTGGTAGCCCTGGCAAGGGAGACGTTGCCATAGACGGTGGATATACCCAGGACCTCGAACTCGTCGGGGAGGGCGAGGAGGTAGGCGAGCGCCAGGCCGTCGTCCACGTCTCTCAGCGAGTACCCAGTGGCGGGGTCTGTGTCGACGACTATTTTCTCCGCGCCCAAAGAACCCTCCCTGTATGCCTTTGTCACCATGATGATATACGATATGGGGTGGACAATAGTGGATTTGAACCACTGACTCCATGCACGCGGAAATCCAGGTTCAAATACACTCGAATGTAATGATACACAAACGGTCCACGAGTAAACGCACAGAAGCAAATGAAAGGATACATATCTAAGTTGGACCGGGCTGGATTTGAACCAGTGATTCCAAACCTACGAAAACCCAGGTTCAAATACAGCCGGGCGAAACGATGTACAAGCGCTCCGCGAGCAAACGCACACAAACAAGCGGACGCTACACATCTAAGCTGGTGGGGTACCGCAAGAGAAAGGACCGTGGTGGAGTTCCTGGTGTTTGGCTGTTCCCTTGACGTACTGGACGCTCCCGAGAAGGTGGCGATGAAGGTCGCTTTCCTTGACGGCCTTGAGCGGGGGTTGGTGGACAAAGACCTGGCGCTGGACCTTTACGACCTGCTGCTGGGGCGTCTTGCGGGACTCGAAGGGCTCTCCGAGGGGGGGAGGCTCGGGCTGGAGTCCCATCTCACCCCGAGGCCGGCGCTGAAGGACCGTGACCGGTTGAACGCCCGCGAGTTCGGCGAGTTCCTGGACTCCGGTGGATGCGACAGGGTGGCCGTTGAGTTGCGGGATTTCGTGCGAGAGCGCGTGCTGCCGGACAGGCCCCTGTTGCTTGGGGTGGACCACTCCCTGACCGGCGGGGTGCTGGAGGCGCTGTCGGGTGAAGCTGGAGAGGGAGAGCTCGCCCTGGTGGTTTTCGACAGCCACTTCGACGCGGTTCCGACGAGTATACGGAAAAACGCGTTTACAGTCGGGTCGCTGGCCGCCGATAGCTGGCGGATAGGAACGTTGCCGGAGAGCTACAACTGTGGCACATGGATTGCCCGCATCCTGGACAGGGAGATCGTTGACCCCGGAAACGTGGCGGTTCTGGGGGTTTCGGACCACCCCTGCACCCGGGCGCGGCCCGAGGAACGGGAAGGCGTGGCGGCATACCGGGAAGCGTACCTGGCTCTCCTGGAGCGGGGCGTCAGGGTCGTTTCCAAGCGAGACATCCGCCGCATGGGCCCCCGGGAGGCGGTCCGGGAGGCGCTCGGGGGGCTCGAGGGAAAGCGCATCTACATTTCGCTGGACGCGGACCTGGGCTCGGGTGAGGAGGTCAGGGCGGTACGGTTCCTGGATACGATAGGGCTGAGCGTCGACGAGGTCCTTGGGTTGGCGCGGGTCCTTCGGGAGTGGCTCGGTTCGACCGGCTCTCCCATAGCCGGGCTGGACGTTGTCGAGGTGGACGTGCACCTCGCCGACATCCCGAACTCCATCGACCGGACGGTAGAGATGTGCGCCGCCTGGCTGCGCGAACTCCTCGGCTAAAGGGGTCAACGTGAGACAAGACCGCCACCCGGTGGGGTCTGCGCCTTCAAGCGATGGTCAAGATCATGCGTTACGGCTAGAAGGCCTGACCCCACGCGTCACACAAGCGGCGGCCAGACAAGGTACGCCATCCCCAGGCTGTTGCCGTTGGAACCCCCACTCAAGTCGACGTCTGTTATGCAACAGCCCAAGGGCGGGACCCCTCCCCGTTCAAACAAGCAACGGGTATGGACGCTGACGTGAACGAACGAGACGAGTGGTGATACGGATGACGCGAAAGCGAGTGCCGGTCTACGGAGACGAACGCTGCGGTCTTGAGTTCGATACCCGAACGGGCACGTTCTCCATCTCATCAGGCCCTGAGAAGATCTTCGGCGGAGCGACAGGGCGCGTGCTTGTCAGGAAAAAGAAGGGGCTCGAGCAACTGGGGACCCCCGGTGAGTGGGAGGAAGATGGAGGCGGCGAAGGGCTGGCGTTCTTCAAGCGTGAGGAGTGGGGGCGTCTCCTTTTTCGGGCGAGGCGAGAGGGAGGTGCGCTGGTCCTCCAGGTGGGTCTCGTGTGGGAGGCCGAAGCGGAACCACCTTGCATAGACTCAATGGCGCCGCTGGCGGTCCCGCCCGGCGGCGTCTGGCCCGGTCGCGCGAGCAACCGGCCGTGGCGGTTCTATAGAAACGGTTGGCAGTGCTGGGTACCAAGCGGGACGCTGGGGCGAAACCGCCCCGGCGGCTACATGTTCCCCTTGTTCCTGCCCCGGCGGCTCAAGGCGATGATCGCCAACCCTACAACGCCGGTATTCTCCGAGAAAGGGAGGTTCGCATCCGAGTGGTTCGGCGCGCTGGGGGACCTGGATAAAGGGGACTCGGTGGCGGTCGGGTTCGTGAGCGTCACCCGGGCGCTTTCCCAGGTGAAAGTGCGCCTGGGGCGCGGGCACGAGGAGGCCGAGATAGAAGCCGCCGCCCGGTTCGAAGGCAAGCGGCCGGAACGCGGCGTGGAGTTCATGAGTGAACCACTTGCGGTAATCCCCGGCGACCTCTCCGGCGAGAACCTGGAGGCCTATGCCGGGATGGTTGCCCGCGAGCAGGGGGTGGGCGAGGTCCGCGGGACACCACCGGGGTGGTGCTCGTGGTACCAGTACTTCACCGGGGTCACCGCAGAAGACGTGAAGGGGAACCTCCGGCTCATGAGCGGCCGGTACAGGGAACTGGGCATCGAGGTCGTCCAGGTGGACGACGGCTACCAGGAGCAGGTCGGGGATTGGCTCGAAGCGAACGAAAAGTTCCCCGGTGGCTTGGAGGAGACGGCCCGGGAGATATCCGAGGGCGGGAAGACCCCCGGCATATGGGTAGCCCCTTTCACGGTGACCAGGCGCTCACGCGTGTTCAGGGAGAAGAAGGAGTGGCTGCTCAAGAACAGGCGGGGGCGTCCCGTCCTGGCCGGCGTGAACCCCTCCTGGAGGGGCAGGTTCTACGGGCTGGACCTTTCCCACCCCGACGTGCTCCAGTGGCTGCACGACGTCTTCACCACCCTGGCCGGCTACGGCTACCGCTTCATCAAGCTCGACTTCATGGCGACCGGGTTGCTGGCAGGGGAACGTCACGACCCCTCTCTGACCCGCGCCGAGGCGGCCAGGCGGGCCCTTCGGGTTATCCGGGAAGCGGTCGGGAACGAGACGTACCTGATAGCGGCGGGCGGCCCTATCCTTCTGGGGGCCGGGATACTGGACGCACAGCGCGTAGGGCCCGACGTGGCTCCCCGGTGGTCCACGTTCTGGCAGCCGTTGTTGAGGGACCGTAGTTCCCCGGGGCTCAGGAACTGCCTGCAAAACGTTTTCACCCGAAGTTTCCTGAGCGGCCGTCTCTTCGAGGGCGACCCGGACTGCCTCCTCCTCCGCGGTAGCGGGACGCGGCTCGGTAAGGCGGAGCGGCAGACGCTGGCCTCGGCGGCGGCGGTTTTCGGGGGCTCTGTCATGTTCTCGGACGACGCCGGGCTCTGGGGCCCGGAGGACGTGGAGATGGCCGCCCGCGTTCTACCGCCGGTGAAGGCGAGGCCCAGGTGTCCCGACCTGTGGCAAAGGGAGGCGCCGATGTTCCTGGTCAGCCGGCTCGAGGACCCGGGGGGAGAGTACCACCTCGCATGGATACTCAACTGGTCGGGCAGGCGCAGGGACATACGGGTGCGCATCCCGGAACTGGGGATCGGCCCCGGCCGCTATCACGCCTGCGAGTTCTGGAACGCGCGTTACCTGGGATTGGTGGAGGATTCCTTCCTCCTGGAAGGCGTTCCCGGCCATGGGTCCGCGGTGGTACGGCTGACCCCCGAGGGCGATGAGCCGCGGCTAGTCGGCTCGAACATTCACATCTCTCAAGGTGCGGCCGAACTGGTGGGAATGAGGCGCGATGCCGGCGGCGTTAGCGTGAAGCTCGAGACTCCGATAGAATCCGATGCTGTAATACACGTGGCGTTGCCCGGAGAGGGTGAGGTCGCCGCCCGGCTCAACGGAGATACGGGCGTGTCAGCCAGGCGGGCCAGCGAACAGGTCTTCCGGCTCGAGTTCAAGCTTGACCGATCAGGCGAGATAGAGATCTCCAGGGTGGACGGGTACTTATTGGAAAGGGGAGAGTGAGCGGATGCCGGTAACAGAAGTGAACGGGATAAACATATGCTATGAGGATGAGGGAGGGGATCCCCCCCTTGTCTTCCTTCACTGCTGGACCGGGAACAAGGCATTCTTCTTCGAGCAGGTGAAGCGGTTCTCCAGAGGATACCGTTGCATCGCCGTGGACTTCCCCGGGCACGGGGGGTCTAACGAGTGCGACGAGTACACCGTGGAGCACTTCACGGAGATCATCGTCGGCCTGATGAAGAAGCTCAAGGTGAAAAAAGCGGTCTTCGTCGGCCACAGCATGGGCGGAATGGTGTGCATGCAGCTCGCGCTCGATCACCCCGGGCTGGTGAAAGGGATAATACTTCTCGATACGACCTCGCACCTGTCGGGGTACCTGTTCCAGCGCGCCGTCGCCTCCGTTGCCGTTCTGGTCAGTCCCCTGGGGATAAAGCCCGCCAGGGCGGTCGTGGCCGGTATCGCCGCGACCTATCCGTTTGCCGGCCTCAAGGCGAGGATTATCACCGGAAGGGAGTGCTGCAAGGTCCCCAACAGGGTGACCGGCAAGAGCCTCAACAGCTTCAGGAACTTCAACGTGACCGAGCGCCTGGGCGAGATAAAGGTACCCGCCCTGATAGTGGTGGGCACCGCGGACCTGCTTGCCGACGTGCGCCACGCCAGGACGTTGGCCAGGGGGCTGCCCAACTCGACGATGAGGGTAGTGCACGGCGCCGGCCATATGGCGCTATTCGAGAAGCCGGAGGTCGTAAACGAGGCGATGGAGGGTTACCTGGACCGCGTGTACCCCTCGAAATAGAAGAGCGTACGCTACGGCCCAAGGGTGGAGGTTCTGATGATGAGGCACGCACGTATCGGGGTCCCGTTTTTCCTGATTATTGCGGCGGCGCTTCTGTGCGTACCGGTACTCTGGCAGATCTCCTGTTCCCCCCGCGAAAGCGAAAGCGACTTCTCCGCCGGAGCAATAGAGGACGTACGTTTCTTCGCCTACCAGATACAGGACCAGAGCTGGGACGGGAACCTCCAGAAGCTCATCGACTCCCACTATGACCTTCTCATCATCGACCAGACCAGAAGCGTCAAGGGAGAGGAGGGGTACGACAGCAAGGGAGAGGTCGCGCGCCTCAAGGGCAGCGAGAACTCGACCGGTGGGAACAAGATAGTGGTCTGCTACATTGACGTGGGGGAGGCCGAGAGCTACCGCTGGTACTGGCGGGACGGGTGGAAGGTGGGAGACCCGGAGTGGATAGTGGCCCCAGACCCGGACGGGTGGGACGAGAACTATCCCGTCGCGTTCTGGGACGAGGAGTGGAAGGGGATAATGAGGGAGGCAATCGACGGCATCATCGAGGATGGCTACGACGGTATCTACCTGGACTGGCTGGAGGTCTACTCGTTCGAGCCGGTGGCCGACGCGGCCGCCGCAGAGGGGCTCGACGCCCGCGACGAACTGGTGGAGTTCGTACGCGAGCTTGCCGACCACGCACACTCGCGGAAACCCGGCTTTCTATTCATCGCACAGAACGCCGCGGAACTGGGGTCGATTCCCGAGTACGTCGGCCTGTTCGACGCTATTGCCCAGGAGGCGATCTGGTACGACGGGGGTGGCGACCCCGACTCCGGCGAGACCGAGGGTGACGTGCCGGTGGACCCGGAACTGACTGACGAGTACCTGGGTGCCCTTGCCCTGTGGCGGCAGGCCGGGAAGCAGGTCTTCGACGTGGAGTACGCCGAGGAACCCGTGAACACCAAGCGCGCCTACCGGCTGGGCGAGGACCACGGGTTCAAGACCTACGTCACATTGAGGCCGCTCGAGGCCCTGACCGGTACGCCCCCACCGGGGTACTAGAGGCGCATTCCGGTCAACAGCGGTAATCTCGTCATATAATGCTGGATGAACAGGATGCTTGTTATCGAACCGGGGTGTATAGTCGGATCGACAGCCAGATGGTAGCGAGGGCCAGGAGGTAACCATGAGGGAAGCATGGATAATCGACGCGGTACGGACGCCGGTGGGAAAGAACCATGGAGTCTTGAAGAACCTGAGGCCTGACGATACGTTCGGGTGGTTGGTCTGCAGGCTGCTCGAGGAGCACGGGGTGGAGCCGGAGATCGTCGAAGACATCATCTGCGGCTGTGTGACCCAGGTAGGCGAGCAAGGCCTGGATATCGCCAGGATGTCGGTGCTTGCCGCCGGACTGCCGGTAAGTATCCCTGGCGTATCGGTCAACCGCCACTGCGGCTCCAGCCTGCAGGCGGTGGCGTTTGCCTGCAACACGGTAATCGCCGGAGATATGGACGTAATCGTGGCGGGAGGAACCGAGTTCATGAGCCGTATACCGATGACCTCGGACGGTTTCGGAGATCACATCGCACACCTGGGGATCGGCATCAGCCCCAAGATCATCGAGCGTTTCGGGATGATCGTCCCCCAGGGGATCTCCGCCGAGTTGATTGCCGAGAAGTGGGGAATCGAAAGGGCTGAGCTGGACGAGTTCGGTAAGCGCAGCAACGATCTGGCCGTTGAAGCGATGGACAGGGGCCGTTTTAAGGAGATAACACCTATCGAGGCGCCCCAGGATGATGGATCGGTCATCCTGGTCGAGGACGACGAGGGCCCGCGGCGGGGGGCCTCTCTGGAGAAGATGGCAACGCTCAAGACACCCTTCAAGGAGGGCGGCGTCATAACAGCCGGCAACTCCTCGCAGATATCCGATGGTTCCTCGGCCGCGCTGGTCATGAGCAGCGACAGGGCCGGGGAGTTGGGCCTGAGGCCGAGGGCGAGATACGTTGCGACAGCTATTACCGGGGAAGACCCTGTATTGATGCTGACCGGTCCCATCACCGCGACACCAAAAGTGCTAAAGAAGGCCGGCCTCGAGATGAAAGATATCGACGTCATCGAGATAAACGAGGCCTTCGCGTCAGTGGTTCTGGCCTGGAAGAAAGAGCTTAACCCGCCCGACTGGGACAGGGTTAACCCCTGGGGCGGCGCGATTGCGAACGGGCACCCGCTGGGGGCGAGTGGCGGCAAGCTCCTCGGCACCCTTCTCTCGGAGCTTGATTACTACGATGCCCGCTACGGGCTCCAGACCATGTGCATGGGCATGGGCATGGGGATCGCTTCGATATTCGAGAGGATTCCGGGCTAGGGACCTTTATTGACCCGGCTGTACCCGCCTCGTTTAGAGTGTGCTACTACTGTTGATCGCGGGAAGGGCATAACAAAGCGCCAACGGGCTCGACCAGTTGCTCAAGGAGGTCCAAATGTCGGTGGACAACTGGCATGAAGACGACAGGCTATGGGAGACGATAAGCCCGGCCATATTCGGCGAGACAGCAGTCGAGAACGCGTCTATGGAAGTAAAGGGCATTGTTTCCCTGACCGGGATAACCCCGGGCATGCGCATCCTCGACCTCTGCTGCGGGGTGGGCAGGCACTCCGCCCTGCTGGCCCGGCAAGGCTTTATTGTCACCGCGGTTGACAGGACCGCAGCGTACCTAGAAGAAGCGCGAAGTCGGGCCGACAGGGAAGGGCTCGAGATCGAGTTCGTTCAGGATGACATGAGAGAGTTCTGCCGCCCCGGTGCGTTTGACGCGGTGTTGAATATATACACGTCGTTCGGCTACTTCCGGGACCCTGATGATGACCGGAAGGTACTGCAAAACGTCCGGGAATCACTTAAGCCAGGTGGCGTGTTTTTCATTGACCTGATGGGCAAAGAGGTACTCGCCCGCATCTTCGAGGAGAAGCACCGGGAGGAGCGGGACGGTGTAGTGATACTCCAGGAAGGCAAGCTGGACCAGAACTGGGGTTGGATCAACTCGCGCTGGACGATATTTAAGGATGACCGGAAAGAAACGGTCGAGGTTTCTCACCGCCTCTACTCGGCAGTGGAGCTAAGCGCCCTGTTGGAAGAGTCAGGTCTCGAGCTTTCCGGAGCGTACGGGAGCTTTGAAGGCGCGCCCTACGACCACAAGGCCCAGAGGCTGATACTGGTGGCAAGGAAGTAGTCGCGACTCTGTTGACCCTGCATCATGCATTTTATGCTTTAACTTGGATGAATAGGTTAACGCACGATGCAGGGATTGGCGGTTTTGTCTCACGTCTTAGTAATGCAGGGGTCAGGCCCGCTGTGCCCGCGGGCAGTTGCATAACCGACGCCGTTTGGGTGAGTGTTGCAACAGCAACAGCCCGGGTATAGCGGCTTTGTCTGACCGACGATTGTCTATGAGGGAGGGGTCAGGCCTTGTCTCCGTAACTTTGTCTTACCACCGTTTGGTTGCGAGGAAGGGGTCAGGTGTTCTTGCCATAACGCTTATATCCCTGACACCGCTCTAACACCCGACCCCACCTGGCGGCCTTATCGCCACCGCTATAAGGCACTGACCCCACCCGGTGGCCACACAACAGCATGGGCCAGACCCCATCAACGGGTTAGCAGTCGTGCCAGCGGAGGGAGCTTCAACTCGATGCCGTCGTGCTCGCAGAGTTCGTGGCAGCAGAAGCAGTTGATGCAGTGCCTGTGATCGACGACTGCGATCCCCTCTTTCATCCGGATGGCGCCGCCGGGGCATATCTCGGCGCATTTCCCGCAGGCGGTACAGCGTCCGCGGACCGGGTATGGCCGAAGCGACATGAGAGTGCTGTACCTGCGCATGAAGAAAGCAGGCAGCAAAACAATTGCGCTCTTCTTGGTCGGCAGCCGGAAACCGTAGACCTTGAGCGCCCCGGGGTCGTCACCTGTCACGTTGATGCCGCCGGGGTCCCCGGAGCAGAGCCCCCGGCGCACCGCGGCGTCAAGCGGCAGGTTGACACGGGGGTCCAGGTCCACCAGGTCCGCCAGAAGGGTGTCTAACGCGAAGGCATCTCTCCCCGCGGCTACTACGCCGATTTTCCTGGGGTCCCCCCACACCGCGCCGTCCCCCTCCATCCCCCATACCGCGTCCACCAGGTGCAGGTCGGGGCTCACCGCGAGGAGCACGTCGACAAGGAGGTCCGCGAAATCGGTGTCCTGGTGGAACGTTGAGTGGTAGGTGAACTTGGTCATCCCCGGCACAACGCCGAAGACGTTCTTAATGGCCCCGGTGAGCCTCATGAAGACGTGGGTCTTGAACTTGGAGACGGAGATGAGCCGGTCGGCATCGACCATCGCCCTGCAGAGGGCGATGCTCTTCCTGGCGGCCCCCCCGGGGAGCGCCACCTCCACCACCGAAGTATCGAATCCGAGGGACGCCCCGGTCTCAGCGGCGACGTCGGCGAAACCGGCCTTCTCATATACGCGCTTGAGGAAAGCGCGGTTGAACGGGCCTCCAGGGCTGTCGCCGATGGTGATGTCGCCGGTGACCGTCTGTATCTGCCTTATGACCGCCCGTACGACCTCGGGGTGAGTGGTGGCGGCCCTCTCGGGCCCTACCGGAAGCAGGGCGTTGACCTTGACGAAGACGGATTCGCCCTCGCCGACGACGGCCCCGACCCCTCCCAGCAGCTCGAACGTCCGTCCGACGCTCTCCTCTACCAGGCCCCTGTCGTAGCTATCGCATCGAACAAGGGCGACGTCCGGTTTTCCTGGTGACATGAAGCGGTTGGTTCCTCCTAACCCGACTCCACCCGTTTCTTGACGTCCTTGAGGGCGGACTTCATCACCCGCTTGTCGACCTGCCTGAGGAGCATTTTTACCACCGGTCCCCGGAACGCCTTGGGCAGAGAGTAAGACACGTCGAAGTAGTAGGTGACCTCGGTGCGGTCGTCATCAACTGGCTCGAACTCGTAGGAGGCAGTGCAGTCCTCGAGGTCTCCCTCGATGTAACCGATCTCTATCATGTTCTCCTTGTAGGAGTACTTGAGCACGTAACGGATCTTGATCATCACCGCGTCCACCACGTACCGTACCTCGGTGCCACGCCCTTTCTTGTCGCGCTCAACGATCTCGATCTCGTCGACTCCGGACATCCAGTCGGGGTAGCTCTCGAAGTCGAGCAGCGCCTCCATGATGGTGTCCGAGTCCGCGTTGATGACCAGTGACTCCGACAGTCCACCTTTCTTTGGGCTCATCGTTCCCTCTCTTCCAAGCGTTTCGGCTTTGCGGTTGAATATATCACATGGCGGCGGAGCCGGGACCGTTTCCCACAGTCTGGTATAATTGCCGGGCTGATCTCTGGGAGGAGGTAATCGGTGACGAACGCTAACACACGGGCGGTGGTCCTGGGGCTTATCGGAAATACGCCGGTGGTTGAGACAATGGGGACCAACACCAACCCCAACGTAAGGATCCTCGCCAAGCTTGAGGGCTCCAACCCCTGCAGCTCGGTCAAGGACCGGATCGCCCTTTACATGGTGGAGGGCGCGGAGGAAAGGGGAGAGCTCACCAGCGATATGACCATCCTGGAGGCGACCAGCGGGAACACCGGGATAGGGCTCGCCATGGTAGCCGCGGTGAAGGGTTACAAGCTGAAGATAGTGATGCCTGAGACGATGAGCGTGGAGAGGCAGCAGGTCCTCAAGGCGTTTGGCGCCGAGCTGGTGCTGACGCCGGGGGACGAGGGGATGAACGGGGCCATGGAGCTGGTGCGGCTCATGGTTGAGGACCCGTCCTACTACTCCCCGAACCAGTTCGCCAACTCCGATAACGTGAGGGCTCACTACGAGGGTACAGGGCGGGAGATACTCGAGCAGACCGATGAGGTGGACGTGCTGGTGGCGGGGTTAGGGACCGGTGGGACGATCATGGGGACCTCCCGCAGGCTTCGGGAGAGAGACCCGCGGGTGAAGGTGGTCGGCGTGGAGCCGTTCGTCGGCTCCCATATACAGGGCCTCCGCAACCTCGAGGAGTACGTGCCGCCGATCTTCGACATCTCGGTGCTCGATGAGAAGGCGAACGTGGATGACCGGTCCGCGTTCAGGATGGCGCGGGAACTGGTCCACAACGAGGGGATCTTCGTGGGCATCTCAAGCGGCGCCGCAATGTGCGAGGCGTGCCACCAGGCATCCAAGATGAAGAGCGGAACCATCCTGGTCGTGTTCCCCGACAGGGGAGACCGGTACCTCTCCACCGAGTGCTACAGCCACCAGCGACAGGACGTCCCGACCGAAGACATATAGCGCGGCTCCGCCCTCCTGCTTCTGCATTGTAGCGCCGGCAACCTGCCGGCATCTGGTCCCCACGCATCCTCATACGTAAACATTGACGCATTGCTTGCATTGCTTTATAGTAAGCAATGCAAGCATGGAAGAAATAAGCAACTTGTTCGAAGACGAAGGTTACCTGTTAGAGAAGTCCCTGGCGACGGATACATGGGGCGAGCTGTACCGTGCCCGTTACGTGGCGCACGACCGGGAGGTCCTCTTTCGCAGGTTCCCGGATGGGCTCGGGGCCGACGATGGGGCCTGGGAGCTTACCTGTGCCGAGATCCAGGCCTGGGCACGGCTCGACCACCCCGGGATTCTCCAGGTTCTCGACTGGGGAAAAGCGCCCACGGGGCCGTACCTTGTGACCGAGATGCCGCGCGGAACGTTGCTGGCAGATATCCTTACCGAGGATGAGGGGATGGAAATGCCGGGCGACGTGTTCCGAAACCTCCTGATGACGGTGGAGGCGGCCAGGCAGTGGGGGGTCCTGCACCTGGGCCTGGACCTCACCAGCGTGTGGGTTGCCGGGGACGGCGCCGTTGAGGTCGGCGAGTTCGGGCTCGCCTACGTATCGAAGGAGTTCCCCGCCCACGGCGGCGCCGACGACCTGTTCCTTGCCCCCGAGCAGTCCCGGGGCCAGAGGGTGAGCGCCGCGACCGATGTCTACACGCTGGGCCTGCTTTTCATGGCGCTGTCCGGCGGGCTGGCCGAAGCGCGCGAGGCGGCCCAGGGCGGTGCGGTCACGGAGGGCCTGGGGGAACTTCGCCCGGTGCTTGCCCGCTGCCTCGACGAACAACCGCTGGCCCGCTACCACTCAGCGGGAGAGCTGGCGGGTGCGATGGGCTTTGACCCGGAACAGTGGCTCTACGAGGAGTACCGGGACTGCCCCCTCTGCCGGTTGAAGAGTGAGCTGGAGCGGGACGCAGGCCGGGGGAGTAAGCGGCGGCGCGCAGGATTGGCGGCCGCGGTCGGGGAGTTGCAGTACCGGTGGGCGGCCATCGTGGCCCTCGCCGCGGTGACGTTCCTGGTATGGTGGCTGGCCCTGCGGTAGAAAGACCAACCCCCCCGTTTTGTAATAAAGGACAAATCTGCTATAATGCTTTCGAGTCGGAGTTCTTTTGGTTAGTAGCATTTGTCCCGAGGAGCGATTCTCGGGGCTTTTTTTATGTGTGAAGGAGGTGTAAGAGAATGAAAATATACGTTGGGAATCTCAGTTATTCCACAAGCGAGGAAGACGTAAGGGCGGCTTTCAGTCAGTTCGGGACCGTTGACTCGGCGGACGTGATCATCGATCGCAACAGCGGCAGGTCGAAGGGATTCGGCTTTGTCGAGATGAGCAATGACGATGAGGCGAACGCGGCGATAACCGGCTTGAACGACAAGGACCTCGACGGTCGCAGCCTGAACGTTAATCAGGCGAGGCCCAGGGAGGAGCGCTCAGACCGCTCCAGCAGGTACTAAGCACCTCGAAGCGAGAAGGTCCGGCGGCCACCTGAGTGGTCGCCGGTCCCACCGCGCGCGGCGGGCTGGCCGAAGCATGCTCGGTGGCCCGGGGCGAGGCGGTAGGAAGATCATTCCTCCGGCTCTGCCAACCACGGTACTCCTCGTCGGAATATCGTAAGGCCATCTATGGAGCGCGGTTATTGTTACCTTTTTGGTTCTAAAGGTAACAATACGGGGCCTTCCCGAGTCAATAGTTCCGAGGCAACGAAAAGGGAACAATATGCGGCGGGAGGGGACACGGGGAACGGTGTCGAGCCGGGCAAACGGGATGATAGTTCGCGACTACGCCAGTGGCCGCAGGCTCATCTCGCGCTCCTTGAACCAGGCGGTCTCCCGGTAACCGGCCTGGCGCAGCAGCGCTATCGCGGTGTCGAAGTCGCGCCCGATGTCCTCGGGGCAGTGGGAGTCGGACCCTACGATGACTGGAACCCCCATCTCGGCTCCCAGGTGGACGAATGACGGTTCCGGGTACATCTCGCCCACCGGCCAGCGAAGGCCCGCGGTGTTCACCTCGTAGCAGGCCCCGGCTTCCTTTATCTTTCGCAGGAGGTCGCGGTAGGCGGGGGCAAGGTCCACACTCGCGCGGTCGCCGAACTTCTTGACCAGGTCGGGGTGGCCCACGATGTCGAAAAGCCCGGTGGTTACCATGTCCTCCTCGGCCCGCAGGTACTCGTGGTAGAAGCCGTCCAGGTCTATCTCCCGGTAGCGCTCCACGTATCGTGGGTCGTCGAATATCCAGTCACCGATGATGTGGACCGAGCCGATGATGTAGTCGAACGGGTAGGCGTCGAGCATCTCGATTCGCTCTTCCATGGTGGGGAGGTGGTAGTCGGCCTCGATCCCCAGGCGGATGTCGATGCTCCCGGAGTACTTCTCCTTCAATCCCAGCACTCTCTCGACGTACCGGGGAAGCTCGCGTGGTGCCATGGAGAGGTAAGGGTCGTCGGTGTAGAGGAGCGGCAGGTGGTCGGAGAGACCTATCTCGGTGAAACCCTTTTCTATCGCCTCCAGCACCAACTCCTCCATGCTCCCCCGGGCGTGGCCGCACATCGTGGTGTGTATGTGGTAGTCGGGTATCATCACTGCTCCTTGCTCATGCGGTCCAGGAGAGACTTCTTCGCTTTCCGGAACTCGTCTTCGCTCAACGCACCTTTTTCCCTAAGCTCATCGAGCCTCTCGATCTGGTCGACTATCTCGGAGTAGAGCGGTGGGCGTTCAGGCGGCACGGCGGCGATTGTCTGGGTCGGCTGGGCCCTTGCCACCGCCATGGCCACCTCCTCGGCGACCGAAGAGGCATCACTGCCGCCCGCGACATCGCACGCTCTTACCTGCTCCACGATGCGGAGCTTGAGCTCCTCGGGGTGTGGAAAATCGAAGTACGGGAGCTTCCGGTACTCCCTTGCCGACTGGACCAGCAGGTCACCGTACCCGAAGATGCGCCCAATGATCAGCTGGGATGACGATACGTCGGTTATAGTCGAGACGTGGATCTCTCGTGAGTTCCGGGTGAAGACGCCGGAACGGTATATGAGCCGGTGGTCGGTTAGGACGAGGCTGGCGTGTGACCACAACAGGGCCCTGGACGCCAGGAACGCCGCGAGAACAATTAGGACCGCGGCGCCGGCCAGGAGCGCCGGACCCTCGCGGAAGAAACGGACAGAAGCCATGAGGGCGATCCAAAGGGCAAGATACAGGCAGGCCAGTAGTACCGGCCACCATAGAACCACCGGGTGGTGATGAACGTCAAATAGTACTGTCTCGTCACTGGAAAGCAGAGATTCCGGGTACTTCATATAAGGCCTCCCGATTTCAAACATAGTACCAGAACCGGGAGCTAGTGTCCCATCTCATAAATACGGTGACGCACCGAGAGCGTCGGTGCGCCGCGCCGGCAAGGCGCGCGACTAAGGCGTACTCACTGAGTACGTCGCAGGGAGCGGAACGCAGCAGGAGCGGATGCCGCGGCGTTCGAATGCCATTGTATCTATGAGATGGGGCACCAAAACGGCAGCCTGTTCAATTGGCGATTGAGTTATTATAGACTGGGGCACTTAGGTATGAGGGATTAACGATGAGAAAGCACGAGAGAAACGAAGAGCCGGAACTCTACCTGGACGGCGACCAGCCGACGATCTATCGCAAGCGGAAAATCCGCTGGACCTCCGTACTCAAGTGGGGCGCGCTCGCGCTCGCCGTTATACTGATCTCCACGTTCATCCTGGGTTACCTGTGGTTGAAGACCAAGGAGTCCGAGATGCGCGTGCCGGGGGTGGAAGAGTCGCTGGACTCCACTGGTGCGGGCGAGCCGATAACCACGCTGGTGATGGGTGTCGACAAGGGCAGCGTACCCGGCGAGGAGGACAGCGTCCGTGCGGACATAATCATGCTGGTGAGTGTTGACCCCGACAGCGACAGGTCGGCGGTGATCTCGATTCCCAGGGACACCCGCTGCATGATCCCCGGACAGAGCGACTTCAGCAGGATAAACGCGGCTTACGCGCTGGGGGGCCCCGAGCTCATGACAGAGACGGTCAGGGAGTTCACCGGGTTGGACATAAATCACTTCGTGGTTATCGACTTCGAGGGGTTCAAGCACATAGTGGACGCGATCGGTGGGGTTCCGATGCACGTGGATGTGGCTATCCACGACAAGTACGCAGGCGAAGTGCCGGCTGGAGACGTGGTGCTGAGTGGGGAACAGGCACTGGCGTTGGTAAGGGCCAGGCACGACATCAATGCGGTTCCGGCGGGAGACCTGGACCGCGTCAGTAACCAGCGGGAGTTCCTTCAGGCGATGCTGTCCACCATCTCGCGCCAGCGGAACCCCTTCAAGGTCAAGCGACTGATCGATGTCGCGGCGGAGAACATCAAGACCGATCTCACGTTCACGGAGATGCTGTCGCTGGGGCGAGAGCTTCAGAGCGGTGACGATGGGGTCAAGATGGTCACCGCGCCCGGTGAGCCCAGGGTGATAGGAGGTGCCTGGTACTATATCGTGGATATGGACGGGTTCCGCGAGCTACTCAAAACCTTCGAGGCGGAGTCGGAGGTCACTACCGACGAGGGTGAGACCACCACCGGTGAATCGGCCAAGGCGGGAATCAAGGTGATGGTGCTGAACGGGGCGGGCAAGACAGGGCTCGCCTCCTCGGTGGCGGGGGAACTGGAGAAGGTCGGTTTCACGGAAGTTGAGACCGGAAACTCCGAGAGCAGGTACACAAAGACTACGGTATACTATGCTGGCGATGACAGCTCTAAAGCCGGGGTTGTGGCGGCGGACCTTGACGGGGCAAAGGAGCCGCTCCTCGAGGAAAGTGGCGAGATAACCTCGGAGTTCAACGCGGACGTGGTTGTGGTGCTTGGTTCCGACTATAAGGAGTAGTAACGCGTCGCCGCCGGGAACGAAAGGCGAAGGCAGAATGGATGGGGAAGAAAGAATAGGGCTCGCGGGACCGGATGAAATCAAGAAGGAGATGGAGAGGTTCTTCGAGCACCTGGAACGCTGGAAGAGACCTGTCTTTTTCTTCGAGAAGGCATGGAAACCTCGCTGCGACGTTTCGGAAACCGAGGACGAGGTAATCGTGGTTGCCGATATCGCCGGCGTGTTCCCTGAGAACATAGATATCGCGCTGGAGGGGAGTCACCTGGTGATAAGTGGAATAAGGCGGGAACCGGAGAGCGCTATGCGCCGGAACTATCGCCAGATGGAGATAAGCTACGGGACTTTCGAGAGGGGGCTGGTGCTGCCGGCCAGGGTCGACGCCGAGAGGGCGAAGGCGGATTACGATGACGGCTTTCTGGAGATCAGGCTTCCCAAGGTATCCCCGGAGTCTCCCAGGGAGGTGGAAGTTGATGTCCCCAAAGAGTAGCGGCTCTTCCGGAGAGGGATGGGGTTCTATGGACTTTTCGGACGAGTCGGAAGAGGATGTCGAGGCGACTATAATCAAGCTCGGCATCGACGCTCCGCAGCGGGAGAAGGGGCTTCCTACCTCGATCGAGAAGATAGAGATCGCTGAAGAACTGCCCATAATGCCGCTTGAGGACACGGTGATATATCCTCACATCGTGGCGCCGCTCCTGGTTACCGAGGAGCACCTTGTCAAGCTGATTGATGACGCCCTTGCCGGGGACCGGATCGTGGGTATCGTTGCCAGCAAGGAAGAGGAGACCAGCGACCTGGAGAACCTTTACGATATCGGGTCCGCGGTGGCGGTGGCGCGCATGTTCAAGCTTCCCGACGGAAACGTGCAGCTCCTGGTGCAGGGAATCTCCCGAATACGAGTGAAGGAGTTCACACAGAACGAGCCGTACCTGAAGGCGAAGGTCGAGCGCTTGAGCGACAGGATGGATGACACCGTGGAGCTGGAGGGGCTGGCAAGAAACGCTTTGAACCTCTTCCGCAAGATCGTCAAACTGGCGCCCTACCTCCCCGACGAGTTATTCGCCGCCGCGATGAACGTCGGCGAACCCAACGACCTCTCCGACTTCCTCGCGGCCAACATCAACCTGGACACCGCTCAGAAGCAGGAGCTCCTGGAGGAGCTGGACGTGAAGGACCGCCTGAGGGACCTCACGGTGTTCCTCAACCACGAGGTCGAGGTGCTGGAGATAGGAAGCAGGATACAGGACCAGGTCCAGTCGGAACTCTCCAAGGGGCAGCGCGAGTTCTTCCTCCGTGAACAGTTGAAGGCGATACAGAAGGAGCTTGGCGAGGCCGATGAGAAGACCACGGAGATGAACGAGCTCCGTGAGGCGATCGAGGAGTCGGGGATGTCCGAGGAGGCCCTGAAGGAGGCGGAGAGGGAGCTCGACCGCCTGGCAAACATGCCGTCGGCGGCGGCGGAGTACATCGTGGCCCGTACCTACCTGGACTGGATGGTGAACCTTCCCTGGAGCGTGAGCACCGAGGACAACCTGGACGTCAAGCGGGCGGCCACCATACTGGACGAGGACCATTACGACCTGGAGAAGGTCAAGGACCGGATAGTGGAGTACCTGGCCGTCCGGAACATCAAGGAGGACACCAAGGGCCCCATCCTTTGCTTCGTCGGCCCTCCCGGCGTGGGCAAGACGTCGCTGGGCAAGTCGATAGCCAGGGCGCTGGGGCGCAAGTTCCACCGGGTGTCGCTGGGTGGGGTCAGGGACGAGGCGGAGATAAGGGGGCATCGGCGCACTTACGTGGGAGCGCTTCCCGGTCGCGTCATACAGGGACTCCGGAAGGCGGGGACCAACAACCCTGTGTTTATGCTGGACGAGGTGGACAAGATGGGCGTGGACTTCAGGGGCGACCCGGCCGCGGCCCTGCTCGAGGTGCTGGACCCGGAGCAGAACAACACGTTCAGCGACCATTACCTGGACGTCCCGTTCGACCTCTCGAAGGTGATGTTCATAACAACCGCGAACGTCCTGTTCACCGTACCTCCGGCGCTGCTTGACCGCATGGAGGTGCTGGAGCTGCCCGGATACACCGAGCCGGAGAAGGTCAAGATCGCCCGGCAGTTCCTGGTTCCCCGGCAGCTGGAGGAGCACGGCCTGGAAGAGTCGAACCTCAAGATCGAGGAGAGCGCGCTTCACGGCATTATCCTGAACTTCACCCGTGAGGCGGGCGTCCGCAACCTGGAGCGAGAGATAGCCGCCGTCTGCCGCAAGACGGCCCGCAAGGTGGCGGAGGGAGAGAAGGGGCCGTTCAAGGTCACCGGGGACGACCTGCACGACATGCTGGGCCCGATAAAGTTCAGGCAGGAAGTCATCGAGCAGGAGGACGAGGTGGGTGTTTCCACCGGGCTGGCCTGGACCGAGTTCGGGGGCGACGTGCTGTTCGTGGAGGTGGAGTCGTTTCCCGGCAAAGGAAAGCTAAGTCTCACCGGCAAGCTGGGAGATGTGATGCAGGAGTCCGCGAAGGCCGCGGTCACCTACGCCCGGGCCAACGCCCGGCGATTGGGAATCGACGATGAGTTCTTCGAGAAAAACGACCTGCATATCCATATACCCGCCGGCGCTATCCCCAAAGACGGCCCATCGGCGGGGGTAACGATGGCGGCGGCCCTGGTTTCCGACATGACGGGGAGGCCGGTGGTGAAGGACACCGCGATGACCGGCGAGATAACGCTCCGGGGCAAGGTGCTGCCGGTAGGCGGCATCAAGCAGAAGGTCCTGGCCGCGCACCGGGCGGGGGTGAAGAGGGTCATAATGCCCGAGGAGAACGAGAAGGACCTGGAGGAGGTGCCCGAGTTTGTGAAAGACGAGCTGGAGTTCCTTTTCGTGAAGGACGTGAACGAGGTAATTGAGCAGGTGCTGGGGGAAAGGCGAGAGGAAGACGCACCGGCCGAGAAGGGGGACTCGCCTGAAACGGCTTGACAGGGTATTTAACCCCCGTTCGATCGCCTTCTATGGGGCTTCAAACAACCCGCTGAAGATGGGAACAGGCCAACTGGCCTCCATCCTGATCCAGGGGTTCGAGGGGCCGATTTATCCGATCCACAGGTCCGAGCCCGAGGTCCTCGAGCTCAAGGCGTACCCGAGTGTCCATGAACTGCCCGAGACCCCGGACCTCGCGGTGCTGGTGCTACCCACCGACGTTGTGCCGGGCATACTGGAGGAGTGCGGAAGGGCGGGGGTAAGGGCCGCGGTGGTGGTCTCCGGGGGCTTCCGGGAGGTCGGGGGCTCCGGCGTGGAGCAAGAGCGCCGGCTGGTGGAGATAGCCCGCAGGTACGACATGACCCTCATTGGGCCGAACGCCATCGGGGTCAGCAACTTCCACACAGGCCTGAACACCACCTACTTCCCGTACCGGTACGACCCCGGCGGGGTGACGGTGGTGAGCCAGAGCGGGACCTACTCGTGCCAGATATACGACTACGCGGGGCGGCTGGGCGTTGGCTTGAGCCATACCGTGAGCGTGGGCAACTCCGCTGTGACCGACTTGAGTGACTGCCTGCGGTACTTCGCGGATGAGCACACCACCCGGTCGATAGCGCTGTACATCGAGGGGATAAGCGACGGCGAGAAGTTCATGGAGGCGGCCCGGTACGCGGTCAACAGGAAGCCTGTGACCGCTGTCTACGTGGGGGGGACCGGCGCGGGGGCGCGGGCCGGGATGTCCCACACCGGGGCCCTGGCGGGGGAAGACCACTTGTATGACGGGATGATGCGGCAGGCGGGGATACTCCGCGCCTACAGCTTTGAGGAGCTGCTCGACTGGTCCTGGGCGCTTGCCGAACAGCCGGTGCCGCCGGGCAACCGGATATGCGTTCTGAGCAACTCGGGGGGGCCGGCGGCCAGCATGGCGGACTGCTGCGTGCGGGCGGGCCTCGAGGTGCCGCGGTTCTCGGAGCGGCTCCAGGCGGAGTTGAGGGGCTACCTCCCCCACACCGCGTCGGCACTCAACCCGGTGGATATGACGTTCTCCATGGACTTTGAGATGCTCCACCGGAAGGTCCCCGGGGCGATACTTCAGAGCGGCGAGGTGGACGGCATCGTGGAGTACAACACGTTCGGCTCCTACCTCTTCGGGGTCATCCAGGAGGAGTTGGGAGACCGGCTGGAGTTCCCGATAGAGAAAGCGAAACCGGTCATAATAAGAGTCCTGAAGGATTTCAAGGAACTCCCCCGGGAGTACGGCAGGCCGATTGTCGCCTCGTCTTTCTGGGGGAGGGAGGATGAGGCAATCACCTACCTCACCGATAACGGCATCCCGATGTACCCTACACCGGAGCGTGCCGTGAGCGCCATGGCCGCCCTCGACCACCGCCGACAGGTCCTCGACTCGCTATAGAAAATGCACGTTTGGGGCCATGCACGTTTGGGGCCAGGCCCCATTGTTGCGTTGTGATAAGGTAGTGGCCGGAGAGCGGCGGTTAACACAAGAAAAGGGGGAACCATGGCCGGGGAAGTCAGCGAGCAGGAACTACGGAAGAAAGCCGAGAAGAGGGTCGAGGCCGTCCAGGGGTTCAAGCAGAACCTTACCGCATACGTGGCAGTGAACATTCTTATCTTCATCATCTGGCTGGTCATAGCCCTGGCCAGCAACGGCGAAGCCTGGTTTCCCTGGTTCCTGTTCCCGCTGGTCGGTTGGGGGATAGGGGTCGCGTTCCACGGCTGGAGCGTCTATGGCGACCGCTACGGCAAGGATCGTGAGAAGCGGGTGCAGAAGGAGATGGAGAGGATGAAGGCCGCGCAGTCCGGGGTTACCGAGAAGGAACAAGAGTAACCCGAAAACCACTTCCGCCTTCAACCGTGCGGGTACCAGGTCAGGCGACCGTGACCTCGGCTGATAGGTATACGTCCTGTATAGCGTTCAGAAGGGCGACGCCATCTTCCATCGGCTTCTGGAACGACTTTCGACCCGATATCAGGCCCATGCCACCGGCCCGCTTGTTGATGACCGCGGTGCGGACGGCCTCCGCCAGGTCGCCCGTCCCGGTGGAAGCGCCGCCGGAGTTTATGAGACCCACCCGACCCATGTAGCAGTTGATCACCTGGTAACGGGTAAGGTCGATGGGGTTGTCCGAGGATAGCTCGCTGTAGACCTTCTCGTGGGTCTTGCCGAACCCCAGCGCGGTGAAGCCGCCGTTGGTGGTGGGCTGCTTCTGCTTCACGATGTCGGCCTCGATGGTTGCCCCCAGGTGGTTCGCCTGTCCGGTGAGGTCCGCCGCGGTGTGATAGTCGTTCTCCGCGGTCTTGAACGCTTCGTTGCGCAGGTACGCCCACAGGACGGTTGCCATCCCCAGTTCATGGGCGTGCTGGAACGCCTCCGAGATCTCCACAATCTGCCGGGTGCTCTCGGCGGAGCCGAAGTAGATGGTTGCTCCGACCGCTACCGCCCCCAACTCGAACGCCTGCTCGACGGACGCGAACGGGACCTGGTCGTACTTGTTGGGGTAGGTGAGCAACTCGTTGTGGTTCAGCTTCACGATAAACGGGATGCGGTGGGCGTACCTCCTGGCCACCGACCCCAGCACCCCGAGCGTCGACGCCACCCCGTTGCAGCCCCCCTCGATGGCGAGCCTGCAGATGTTCTCCGGGTCGAAGTAGATGGGGTTGGGGGCGAACGAGGCCCCCGCGGTGTGCTCGATGCCCTGGTCCACCGGCAGGAGCGAAAGGTACCCCGTCCCGGCGAGCCGGCCGTGGTCGAACAGGGCCTGCAGGTTGCGAAGTACCCTGGGACCCCTGTCGGACGGCATGAATACCCGGTCTATGAAGTCCGGCCCCGGCAGGTGCAACTGCTCCCCGGGAAACCTGCACTCGTATCCCAGTAGAGCGTCCGCCTCGTCACCAAGCAGCTCTCCAATGTTCACCGGCATCGCAAACACCCCTTAGTTCGCATAGTCGCTTCCCAACCAATAATAACCCGAATTGCCATATTCCACTCAAGGCCTCGCGGTTACGTGTGGTAGTAGCTGACGCCGTCGCGCAGCTCGTCGGTGACCTCGCCTCGATCCTCCAGGATAACCAGGTGCCCGAACACCTCGCGCATCGCCAGGAAGATGCTTTCCGCGTCCTCATTCGCACCGATGAACCGCAGTAGTTCCAGCCCCAGTTCCAGGACGGTCATCTCGGTGTCCCCCAGCGTCTCCACGATGTACTCCAGGCGGTCGTCGTGGTGACGGAGCACCTCCTCTATCCGTTTCGCCGGCGCCTCCACGCACTTTCCGTGACCGGGCAACGCCTCTACCATGTCCAACTCGCGTATCTTGTGAAGCGAACTCACGTAGTCGGGAAGGCCGCTTCTCTGGTTGCTGTGCCACGGCGGATATACGTCCGGGTTGGGGGTTATCGAGTCAAGGAGCACGTCGCCGGTGAAAAGGAGCCGGTGGCTCTCGAGATAAAGGCAAATGTGGTCGATGCAGTGGCCGGGGGTGTGAATAACCTTCAGGTCGAACGGGTCTCCCCGGATAACGTCGCCGTCGTCTACCAGGGTGTCCACCGGGACCGGCTCCGCCACGTCCTTCCATTGGCTGGTCTTGGAGATGGTTACCTCCACCAGGTCGCGGTCGAGCCCCATTCGGGGGGATATGTCAACCAGGAACTCGTTTAGACGGTCGGAATCGGCCCAGTAATCGCTCACCATCCGCTCACCGAGGCGGTGGCAGGTAAGCTCCGCTCCGCTTGCCGACTTCAAACGGGCGGCAAGGCCCATGTGGTCGGGATGGTGGTGAGTGAGGATTATCCTTTCCAGCCGGGATGGTGGGAACCCCAATTCCTCCAGCTTCGCGGGGATCCTCTTCTCGACCCCTCTCATGATCGGCCCGGTGTCGATAAGCGTCAGCGGCTCGCCGTCCAGCACGTAGATGTTCACCGGCTGCACGTCGTACGGTATCTCGAACTGCAGCTTGAGTATCGATGGCGCGATCTCGGTAACGGTGTCCAGCATGTCAGGCTCCATTATTCGATTGACAGTGGCTATTGTAAACGATAGTCGCGATACGTTTAGGGGATTTCTCTCGAGCTGGACATCGCCGGGGGGCTCCCACAGGTAAAAGCGGACCAGCTTCGACTGGCCCAGGTGCTTGGCAACCTGGTAAAGAACTCGCTGCTGCACACCCCCGACGGCGGCGAGATAACGGTGAGGGCGGCTTCTTCTGAGGGCGAGGTGGTGTTCTCGGTGGCCGATACGGGATCGGGCATCAATGAAGAGGAACTCCCCATGATCTTCGAGCGCTTCTACCGCACCGACAGGTCAAGGGCGCGCGCCACCGGCGGGGCCGGCCTCGGCCTCTCCATAGCCAGGAGCCTGGTGGAGGCGCAAGGCGGTCGCATCCGGGCCGAGAGCGAGAGGGGAAAGGGGACCACAATCTCCTTTACCGTACCGGTTTTCACTGAAGTGGACCGGTAGGGAACTCTAGACTCCCTCTCTCCAACGGGGGAGAGGGCCGGGGTGAGGGGTGCGATCCCCCCTACTGTATCTTGCCGTTCAGGATGAGCCAGGCCACGGTGTCCTCCAGGCCCTTCTTGAAGTCGGCGTACTCGAACTCGAAGCCAAGGCCCCTTATCTTCTTGTTGTAGACCCAGATGCCCATGGTCAGGTAGTTGAGCTGCCCCAGGTCCAGCACCCGGCTCCTTGTGTAGGAGGGGTAGTTGCTCTCCAGCCAGAAGGCCATCTTGCCCACCGCCATGATCACCTTCTGCCACAGGAGAAGGGGGATGCCCGGTATAAAGCGGACCCTCCTTCCCAGCAGCTGGGTGGAGTACTCTATCGCCTCGCGGTGGGTGATGATGTAGCCGTCGGCCAGGTTGTAATCCTCACCGATGCTCTCGGGCTTCTCCGAGAGGAAGACCGCCGCGCGGGCCACGTCCTGCGCGTGGACGTTGCCGCCGAAAATCGGGAACTTGCTGGACGCCGGGTACAGAGGGAGGAGCCCTTCGGACAGCTCGACGAGCAGGCCTGTGACCCCGTACTCCGAGCCGGGTCCGTAGATCGGGGCGGGCCTTACAACGGTGATGGGCAGGCCCTTCTCCCGGTGGTACCTCCAGACTATCTGCTCCTGTATCCACTTCGACCGGCAGTACTCGTTCGAGAAGTAGGTTCCGGTAGGCGTGTCACCATCGGTGTTCTTGGGGTTGGAGCGGTCCTCGGTCATCGGCTGGTTGGTGGGGTGCCTCCCCGGCCGGTGATACTCGCCGTTCTCCGACCAGGGCCTTACCACCACGTTCCAGAGGAACTCCACCGTCGAGCGATGGGGACGGCCGTCCAGGTGTGACGCCGGGAAGTAAGAGTGGCCGTAGACCCCGCAGGTGGACCAGTGGATCATCCTGTCCACTCCTCCCTCGACCGCCGCGTCGAGGAGGTTGGTGACCCCGTCGATGTTGACCTTCTCCAAGGCGTCCCACAGTGCGGAGTAGTCGTAGAGGGAGGCGGTGTGAAACAGGCAACCCACGTTTCCCTCGAACAGGGGCTCAAGCGTTTCCTTCCGGGTCAGGTCGGAGGGGACCCACTCCACCCCGTCCCTTTCGTAGTCGACATCGAGAATCTCCCGCAACTCCACCGCCTTGGGGTCGCCGTAGGCACTCTCGAGATCGGTGGCCCTCACCTTTCTTCCCTTCTCCAGGAGCTGCTTCACCACGTAGTTGCCGGAGAAGCCACAAGCACCGGTTACCACATCAACTTTCAACGAGATCTCCTTTCAATTCACCGGGAGGCCTTTCGGACAGGCCGGCTTCATATTGAGCTGACTTCAAGATAATATATTAGTGGTAAAATGTATGCTATAGCACCGGGTAAAAAGTCTTGGGCCGTAACCGTAATAGCGCCCGGGCCGTTATATCAGGAAAGAAGCCGGAGGACGCGTGGTTGACGCGGGAGAACGGGTTCAGGGGAAGAATACGCGGTCCGGAAAGCGGGCGCCGGCGCTCGTTTCCGTGCTGCTCGTACTGGTACTGATTGCGCTGGCGGCGCCGTCGCCGGTTACCGAGGAGGGGCGCACCGCCGGTCCGGTGACGGTGAGCGAGTTCCGCGCCAGCGACGGGAAGCAGGCGCTCTACGTGGACGGAGACCCGTTCCTGGGGTTGGCCATCCAGCTCAGGTGGGACTGGTTTCACGAGCTCAACGGCTGGAGCTTGGAGTCCCTGGAGCCGCTGTTCGGGCACTGCGCCGACATCGGGTTCAACACCGTTTCCTGCCCGGTGCTCTGGGGCAAGATAGAGCCTACCGACATGGAGCCTACTGACGACACCTGGGACTTTTCAACGGTTGACTGGGTCATCGACAACGCCCGGGCCGCCGGGCTCAAGGTGGAGCTCCTCTGGTTCGGCATGAACGTATGCGGCGGGGTGACATGCGACACCAACGACCAGTTCCCCGAGTGGATTGTGAACGAAACGGCGACCTACCAGCGGCTTATGAAGGGCGGGAGCCCCTATAAGGGCTGGCACCTTAACTGGGGCACGCTCTACACGTTCTGCCCCCGGGGGACCAAACTGCTTGCCGAGGAGAAGGAGGCGGTGGAGGCCCTCATGGAGCACGTCTCGGTGAAATGCGCGGCGGACCACGACGTCATCGGGGTGCAGATCGAGAACGAGCCGGTTGTGAGGAGCCCCAACCCGCTGTACTTCACCGACCCGCCGGACAGGTGCGAATGCGCCGGCTGCGACGCCGAGTACGCCGCAGGCAGCACGGCCGGCACCTACGAGAGCGAGGAGCACTTCTCCTCGGTGTGCCTGACCCGGTACATGGACGACCTGGCCCGGGTGGTAAAGGAGTCCTCCTACCGGGTGATCACCATCCTCAACTTCATGGACGGGCAGCCGAACGACCAGGACATGGAGACCTGCCTGGAGGAGTCGTCCTGCCTCGACGCGGTGGGCATCGACATCTATCAAGAGGACGTCGCCAATTACCTGGGACAGCTTGAGGAGATGAGGACGCAGTCGATCCCCTACGGGAACGCCCCCAACGTGGGGGAGAGGTACCCCCGCTGGACCAGCCAGTTCATGCTGGCGTCGTTCGCAAAAGACTGCTACCGCCACAATATCTACGAGATAATGTCGCCCCCGAAGGCCGACTACACCTATTTAGGCGAATACTCGCTCCTGTACGACCCGGACATGACCTGGAAGGACGAGGCCTACAACGTCCACGATTTCCTGGGACTCCTCTCCCGCGATATCCAGGATATCGCCGAGAAGAGCGATGGGAGCCAGATGGTCTACTTTCACTGCGGGGAGAACCTGAAAGAAAGCTCCTGCTCCGAGACGAGGGACCTCATGGGCACCGATATCCACTACGAGACGAACGACTACGGGTTGGGCATGGCGATCTGGGACCAGGATTATATCGCGCTTCTCTCCACCAAGGACGTGGTGTTCGACATCTACAGCATCGACTATCCCCTGACCGCGGAGTGCGGCTACTTCGACGCCGACCATGCCTGGGTCAAGGAGGCCGACGCAGAACTGGAGTACCGGGACTCCACCGGCTACGGGGTAAAAGTGGGCGCGCTCGAGTGCGTCCGGCTGACGTTCAAACAGCCGGACCCTGACCCGGACCCTGATCCTGACGGTGGCCGGACCGAGTGGAACTTCGCCGAGGGGTGCACCCGCGCCGGGTTCGAGACCTGGCTGTGCGTACAGAACCCTGGCCAAGACGAGGCGACGGCGACCATCACCTACATGTTCGCAGACGGCACCACCGAGGACAAGGAGCATACCGTCGCCCCCAACTCCCGCTACACGGTGAGCGTGAACGAGGAAGTGGGGCCGGAGAAGGACGTATCCATGCGGGTGACCAGCGACCGGCCGGTGATAGTGGAGCGACCCATCTACTTCGATTACGCGGGCCTCGGCGGGCATCCCACCTGGCAGGGAGGGCACACCGTAGTCGGCTACTAATCGCCACCCGAAGGTGCCTGGCTCAGGTGTTGCCGTTGGACTCTCCGCCCAAACCGCTCGCTATAATGCAACGCCGGTGCCTGGCACCACGTGAACACACGATAACGCAAGACAACCGCCGGCCATCCCCGGGCTGTTGCCGTTGGAATCCCCAACCAAGACGACGTCTGTTATGCAATAGCCCGGGGCGTGACCCCTACCTCCCCAAAACGCACCTTAGGGGCCTGGCCCCGGACGTGCATTACGCACCTTAGGGGCCTGGCCCCGGACGTGCATTATGCAATAGCCCGGGGCGTGCACAAGTTGACCAATCACCCTGGATACTTTATATTCTCGCCGGGACGGTCAAACCATTCAGTAACCGAGAGATGGCGGGGGAAAGCGTTCAGCAAGACGGGGGTGGTCTGATGGAGAAGAGAGCGCTGGTAACCGGAGCCAACGGTTTCACCGGCACGCACATGGTCGAGTACCTCTTCAGCCAGGGATGGGAGGTGGTGGCTACCGATATCAGGCGGGAGGAGCGCGGCTCCTACTACTGCGAAGAAGGAAAACTACACCCGAGTTACTTCGAGGGTTACTCACAGCGGATCGCTTCCAGGTTCGTGACGGCGGACCTTACCGACAAGGAAAGCCTGTTACCGTTGTTCGACCGGCAGTACGACGCCGTGTTTCACGTGGCCTCTCTATACGATTACTTTGCCCAGTGGGACGAGCTGCACAAGGTGAACGTGACCGGGGCGAGGAACCTGGGCGAGGCGGCGGCGGAGAAAGGGGTCGGCAGGTTCATACTGTGGAGCACCGAGGGCGTCTACGGGGAACAGGACGATTTCGCGATAGACGAGGACGCCCCACACAACCCCACAAACCTGTACTGCAAGTCCAAGGCGGCTCAGGAGGAGGTCATGTGGGAGCTTCACGCCGAGCGTGGTCTGCCGCTCACCGTGGTGCGCCCCGGCCCCATCTACGGCCCGCGCCATACCTACGGGGTCTATCACATCCTCTACGCGCTGGAGAAGATGGGTACGGGAGTTGCGATATCCCTGTTCCCGAAGAAACACGCCCTCACGTTCCCCTCGGTCCACGTGACGGACCTCACCAGGGCCGCCCTCTATCTTGCCGAGCGTGACGAGGCCGAGGGGGAGGCGTACAACGTCTTGAGTGACTGCGTCCCGCAGGTCGAGTTGATGGAGTTTCTCTTCGGAGCCCTGGGGATGGAGCGTTGGGTGAGAGTGCCCATCTGGTGGCCGCTGTACAAGGCGGGCGCGAACATCGGACTCAAGCTCGTGCGCCGGTTGGACCGCAGGGCGCGTGCCAAAGGGGTAAGACCCAAGATAGATGTTCCGATGGTCGAGTATATTACGCACCACTACGAGTTCTCCAACCAGAAGCTGAAGGACACCGGGTTCGAGTTCACCTACCAGGATCCCCGCAAGGGCCTCTGGGAGTACATCACCTGGTGCAAGGACAGGGGGTGGCTGTAAGTGAGTCTCTGTATTCTGGATATCCCGGTGCTCGTACTCATCGGGTTCGTGATAGCGTGCCTCTACGCAAAGATGTGGCGGTGGGATTACCCCGACATCTACGTCGCGCTCTCCACGGCGGTGATAGCGGTGTTCTGGCTGAACGCTGTACTCTGCGCATTCGACGTCATCGAGCCGTGGGGAGTGGGCTGGGTGACTACGGAGGTGAACGGGTGGATAGCGCTGTTCATAGTGCTGGCTTACCCCCGCTGGTTCGGGTGGGGAGCCGAGCGCGCCCGCGTCCTCTTCGGGAGGGCCCCGGACCAGGGGGGCTTGCTATGGCCGTTCTCGCTCGAGGAGAAGACCAGGCCGTTCCGTTCCGCCTGGCACGCGGGCACGGAGGAGGAGTAGCACGCCCGGCCGGAAGCGGGAGGTAAAAATGGGGATGGCGTCGACGGTGGCCGCGGGAGAGCGACAAAGGCTCGTGCGTATGGCGCGGGAGGTTCTCCTGGCTACCGACCGGGCCTACGGGGAGCACCGGGTCTTCCTGCCAGACGGGAGGAAGTATCCATTCCAGTGCTACTGGGACTCCGCCTTTCAGGCACTAGTGGCAGCACGTTTCTGGCCAGAGCGCGCCGAGCGGGAGTTCTTCTCGCTCTACAGCAAGCAGTACGAGGATGGGCGTGTCCCCCACCTGGTCTGCTGGGAGAAGCCGGGGCCGGCCTGGCGGTTCATCTGTTACCGGGGTGGCTGGGTCGGCCCTGACGGCCGGGCCATCCTGTCCACACAACCCTCCGCCGGGCCTTTCTGCGCACTTGAGGTGTACCGACGGACCGGGAACCGGGCGTTCCTCGAGAAGGTGCTGCCGTTTTTAACCGCTGAGATGGAGTACGCACAGTACAGCCGGGACCTTCTGGGCCACGGCCTGACCGCTATCATCAACTGCATGGAGTCGGGCACCGACGAGTCCCCTGTGTACGACGAGGTGATGGACGTCAGGGGCGAGCGCCCCCTGGGGCTGCTCCTGTACGGCGTAGAGCTCGCCCGCGAGATCCGGGAGTACCGCCGTGTGGGAAACGACCTGGAGCGTATCACGGACCTGGGCCTGTTCGTGGTCGAGGATCTCTGTAACAACTCGCTTCTGTGCCTGTCGTTGCGCGCGGTAGGCGAGATATACGGGGAGCTTGGCAACGAGGGCCGGGCCGGGGAGTTCAAGGAAAGGGCGGCGGCAGTTGCATCGCGCATGGAGGAACTATGCTGGGACGAGGACGCGGGCATCTTCCTGAGCCGCTATCTGAAGGACGGCGAAGTACGGAAGAGCCACACCGGGACCCTGTCGTCGGTCCTGCCTCTATTCACCGGCTTGATCTCGTCGGACAAGGCGGCCCGGCTGGTGAAGGAGCACGTCCTGAACGATGACCGGTTCTGGACGACCAGCCCGTTGAGCTTTGTCACGGCGGACGACCCCAGGGAGCGACCCGGGTGGAAGCCGTGGTCGCTGCCGATGCTCTGGCGTGGCGGGACCTGGGTGAACATGAACTGGATGGTAGCAGTGGGGCTGCTGGAGTACGGCTACCGGGAGGAGGCCGCCGAGCTGACCCGCCGCACCGCGGAGATGGTCCTGCGCGAGGGCTACCGGGAGTTCTTCAACTCCAGGACAGGCAGGGGATACGGTGGGAAGGCCTACGGCTGGTCCACCCTGGTGGTCGACATGGTCGACCGCTGCCGCTAGCCGGCGTCCAAGAAACGCAAGATGGTACCAGGTACCATCTTGCGTTTTCTTCGTTTCAGGTGCTGCCGGCGAACAGCCGGTGCTCATGGTCCCCTGCCCGTAATGAGATATAATCTGGCACGGTCTGTAACTAACGGAAGGAGTGTCGCATGAAAACGCGCATAACCGAATTGTTTGGCATCCAGCACCCGATAATCCTGTCGGGCATGAGTTGGATCAGCGTGCCGGACATGGTGGCCGCGGTGTCTAACGCCGGCGGCCTGGGGATTCTGGCAACCGGTGCCCTGGACGTCGAGCAGACCAGGAGTGCCGTCCGGGAGATCAAGGCGAAGACTGACAAGCCGTTTGGGGCCAATGCTACGCTTCTCTTTCCCGGCGCGGCCGACAACGCCCTGGTGCTCCTTGAGGAGAAGGTCCCGGTGATAAACTTCGCGCTGGGCAAGGGCGACTGGATAGTACAGGCGGCCAACGAGTACGGCGGCAAGGTGGTGGCCACGGTAACCAGGAAACGCCATGCGGTCAGGGCACAGGAGTACGGTTGCCACGCGGTCATAGTGACCGGGAACGAGGCGGCGGCCCACGGCGAGGCGCCCACTACGTTCTGCCTGGTACCAAGCATCGCTTCCGCGCTGGACATCCCGGTGATTGCCGCCGGCGGTGTTGGTGACGGGAGGGGGCTTGCCGCGGCCCTCGCGCTAGGCGCGGAAGGGGTCGCCATGGGGACCAGGATGATGACGACCAGGGAAAGCCCCCTGCATGAGAACTTCAAGCAGCTCTCCATAGATAGAGACGTACACGACACGCTCTACTCCAAGCGGTTCGACGGCCTCTGGTGCAGGGTCCTGGATACCGACGGGGCCCGCGACGCGATCAAGCAGGGGTTAGGACCAATACAGATGCTCAAGGCAATACCCAACTCCTACGCCATCGCCAGGCAGATAGGGGTCCCCTACTGGAAGCTATTTATCGGCGTTCTGGCCTCCGGCTGGAACAACGCGATGCAGCTTGCCTTTATGGCCAACGCCTTCAAGCGCATCCGTATGGCCACCGAAGACGGGAATGTGAAAGACGGTGTGCTGCCGGTTGGCCAGGTGACAGGACTCCTGACGGACGTGCCAACAGTAGAAGAGCTCATCGACAGGACTGTCAAAGAAGCAGAGGCCACCATAAACAGCCTTTCCGCCAAAATAAGCAACCAAACCTAACAAAACGCAAGATAGTACCGGGTACAAAACGCAAGAAAGATGCCAAATATTGGTAAGAAGCAAAGCTATTCCTTATTGATAGCTCTGCTTACTGCCGATAGGCTTAGTTTCAGGTAGGCAGCTATCTTCGTCATCGTATAGCCCTGCTCGAAGTAAGCGAAACGCATAGCATTGTTTCTTTGGTACTTGTCCCTTATTCCCAGAAAGAGGTCAGGCAGCGGTATTCGATTCGCCTGGTCAATGAGCAGGCCTTCAGCGACAAAACGAATATACTCCTTACGGGCCATCTCGGTGTCGTTGCCGAAGATGCCCAGGGTGAAGTTGACATCGAGGAACCATGGGGCGGGGGCGAGGCCGCATATAGCCCTGTAACTGCTCCACCTCCACTGGCCCGGCTCGCTGACCAGGCCGCCCTTGACGGGGTTGAGGGCTGTATACCTGATAATCTCCATCAGGTGTTCTTCACGCTCGACAATTGGTGATATGAAGCGTCCCTGTATGACATGGCCCACCCCACCGTGCCTCCAGTTGAAGCGTTTGCAGTAGTAGTTGAGGAGCTTGTGCATCCCTTCGGAGAGATTTGTCCGAGGCGTCTCGATAAGCAGGTGATAATGGTTGTCCATCAGGCAGTAAGCGTAGCAGCACCATTCGTATTTGCTGATCACCTCGGCAAGCTTCCCAAGAAAATCGAGGCGGTCTTCGTTTCTGATGAATATCTTCTGCTTCAAGGTCCCCCGGGACATCACATGATAGAAAGCGCCTGGGAGCTGGACTCGTGGTTCTCGTCCCATGAGCATACTCTACAAGCAATGCAAGCATAACGCAAGAACGCAAGATTGTACCTGGTACAAAACGCAAGAAAGATGGCAGATATTGGTAATTGGAGGTTTTCGATGAAGGGATAGACCGTAACAGGGGCGAATACTGTGGACGCTGGCAGAAAAAGTTGAATACGAGAAGACAGCGAATGAACGGACTAAGCGGAGGTGAGTGAGGCACAGCACATAGTGTTGTAAGGGCCATACACTTACGTTTAGTACCCCAGGGCAGGCGTCACACCCCAAAGAATCCATGACGATTCCCAATTACCTTATCAACGCACGCTTGCGCCTGTGAAGGAACATGGGAGACGGAGAGGGACACGTACCGGAAAGGCGGTGGTCTTAAGTGGAGAGCGAATTTCACACAGGGACACGATTATCGAGGCGAAGGAAGAGTAACGAGATGGGCCCGGCCCGTGGAAGCAAGAGAAATATCGGCTTTATACTTATCTTCATCTCTGTCTTGCTGGCGTTACTGATATCGGTGGGATTGCTCATGCTGGCGCCTGATGCCGCGGCGCAGGAAGCCCCTGAGGGATCGAGCCAGTGGGCTCATAGCGACAGCGGCGTCAACAGCCCGGCCAGGACCTGGTACTTCGCGGAGGGCGCAACCGCCGGCGGATACCAGACGTGGATACTGCTGTATAACCACGGAGAGGACGGGGCCGATGTGGAGCTCACGTTCCACACCGATAGCGGTGTCGTCGGGCCCGTGGCCATCAAGGTCGGGCCGGCTTCCCGGACATCGGTAAACGTGGGAGAACACGTATGCACCTACAACGTTGCCACGATTGTTACCTCGGACCTGCCGGTAGTCGCCTCCAGGACGATGTACGGGGCTGGCGGCGAGTGGGCGCACAGTTCCTCCGGTTCCAACGAGACCAGCAGGACGTGGTACTTCGCCGAAGGGGCGGCTGTCGGCTCGATATACGACACCTGGATACTCCTCCACAATCCCGGCAAGGAGGACGCAGAGGCGAGTGTGGTTTTCCAGACGGACCGGGAGGTTGTTTCCACCAGCGTGTCGCTGGAAGCGGCGACCAGGGTATCCATTGACGTGGGAGACCATGTGATCGGTTATAACGTGGCGACGGTAGTCGAGTCGGACAGACCGATAGTGGCCGCCCGGACGATGTACGGTCAATCGTGTTCCAAGGACCTGGAGACCAGGGTGGTCCACGTCGCCTTCGGCCAGCTAGGCAAGCCGTACAGCAGTGGGGCGTCCGGCCCGGACGCATTCGATTGCAGCGGCCTCACCCAGTTCTGCTACAAGGTCGGTGGGGGTGTGGATATTACGCATAGCTCGTACTCCCAGGCCCGTTGCGGCGACCCCGTACCGGAGCCGGAACTTCAGCCGGGAGATATAGTCGCGTTCCACGGGTGGGGACATGTGGGGATATACATCGGTGACGGTCAGTATATCCACGCGCCACAGACGGGCGAGTTGGTGGAGGTGGCGCCATTGTCGGAACGCGGCGATTTCTGCGGCGCGGTCAGGCCCTGATGTTGGAGCCCCAGGCAGGAATCGCTCTGTGTAATTGCGAATAATATTTACAGTGTGGTTGGTAGTTGAAAGGGGGCTGTTGCGGAGCAGCAGGGCCCGGATCTTTTTACCAAGTTGAAGGATCCGGGCCTTCTGTTTTTGGAGTAACAGGAAGCCGGTCTGTGGTTCAAGAGGGAGGTCTTCATGAGAAAGGGGAAAGCATTCATTCTGATGGCTGCGGCATGCGCTATAGCCATGGTAGCCGCCCTTGCCGGATGTGGGTGTGGCGGGAGTGAAATTGCGGTGATATCCTCAATCACCCCATCGAGCGGCGAGCCGGGTACCGAGGTGACGCTGAGCGGCTCGTCCTTCGGAGATACTCAAGGCGACAGTACCGTTGAGTTCGGGACGGTAACAGCGACCGTGGAAGAGTGGTCCGACGTCAAGGCCAAGATAAAGGTCCCAACCGACATAAAGGCGGGCCAGTACAAGGTGACCGTGACCACCGACGCGGGGACCAGCGACGGCGTCGGATTCGAGGTGGCAGAAGAGAAGAAGAGCGAGGTTCCCGATAGAAAGGCGGGCCACGTAGAGCACGACACCCCCATCGCCGCAATACTCGATTACTGCGAGAAGAACGGCATCAACACTTCGGGAATGACCTTCTCCGTGCTCGTTGTCAGCGCGAGCGATCTGAACTGGAAGATAGACCTGGGTAAGAAGGTTGGCCAGGAAGCCGAGAACGTGCAGTTCCTGCTTCAAAAGGATAGTGGAAAATGGACCGTAATACAGTCCAGTACCGATGGATGGACCGCGGCACAACTCAAGGCACTGGGGGCGCCGGAGGATCTTGTCACGCAGCCAGCCCCCCAGCCGGTGGGAGACCAGGCCCAGGCGATCCTGACGTACCTGCAATCAAAGGGTGAGCCTACCTCGGGCTGGACGTTCACGCTTGTAAAGGTGAGTACGATCGACTCCAACTGGGAGGTCATCAAGGGCACGATGTCTCCAGATGGCCGGACCGAGGAGTTCCTCATGATCTTCAACAGCATGGCCGGCGCGTGGGAGGTCGTTGCCTCCGGCGGTCCGCCGTGGACCGGTGCCGAGTTCAAGGGCGGCCCACCACCGTCGGACCTCCTTGACGTGTAGCGTCTAAAGAGAAACCCCCCGGCTATCCCGAGGTGACTAAGTGAGCACGAGAAAGCGCTGGAAAAGATAAGAAGGGAGTTCTGATGAAGGCAGGAAGCGACGGCGGGCTTCTGGTCGGGGGCGACACCGTACTGGTTGTCGTGGATATGCAGGAGAAGCTGCTGCCGGTTATCCACGAAGAGGCGAAGATAATCGAAAATGTGGTCAAGCTGGTACGGTTCGCGGGCATCATTGATCTGCCGATACTGGTGACCGAGCAGGAGAAGCTGGGGCGCACCATCGAGGAGATTCGATCCGGGATCTCCGGCTTCAGCCCTATCACCAAGATCGATTTCGATGCCTGCCGGTGCTCCGAGTTCGTCGGGGCCCTGGAGCGGCTTAGCAGGAGCACCGTCATCATAACCGGCATCGAGAGTCACGTCTGTGTAACCCAGACCGCCCTTCACCTGCTGGAGGACGCAAAGGTACACGTCATAAGCGACGCGGTCTCCTCGAGGACGCCCGAGAACCGGGAGGTCGCCATCCGGCGCATGCGCCGGAGCGGCGCCGTCATATCATCTACCGAGATGGCCATCTTCGAGCTCCTGGGGAAAGCCGGAACGCCTGAGTTCAAGGAGACGCTGAGCATCGTCAAATAGGCGGCAAGCCTTGCTTCTCCTTGTGGCACAGGTACCGGTGGAGCTCGAACATCACAACCGCCACCAGGTACAGCGGGACCCCGAACGGGTACTGTATGTAATCCAGTGGCCTACCCCCGGCGAAGACCCCGTACGCGGCTATCCACGGTATGAACTGGAACACGATGGGGAACGCGAAGATGCCCACCGCGTAGATCATCAGGGTGAGCCCTATGAGGTCGGTGACCAGCAGGATGTACGGGTCCCCGGTGAGTATGCCGATGCCCAGGAACCCGAACACTGTGAACGCCATCAGCCGTATGTAGAAACTTGATATGCCGACGAAGCCAAGCGGGAAGTAGCTCCAGTGGGACTTCCACTCCTCCCGGTGCTTCCTGCACCTCAGCAGGTGGAATATCCCCCACAGGATCAGTATCGAGTTGAGCCCGTAGAAGATGGCCCAGCGGTTCAGCCCGGTTGGGTAGTTGGTCCTCTCCAGGTTCATGGCCCCCCAGCCGTCCTGGTAGAACCGGGCGTCCAGCAGCACGCCGCTGGTGACGTCATTGATGATGGTGCCGACCCTTTTCCCGTCCTGGTCGTGGAGCTGCAGTTCCCAGGAGAACTGGGGGCCGTAGCTCCTTTCGTCACTTTCGTGGTACCACATCACCACGTTGTCCGGGTTACTCTCCTTGATGCGGGCGGACACATCACCGGTGAGTCCGGTGAAGGCGGTGGAGAAGGCGGGTTCCTTATTAGAGCCGAACGTCTTCGAGGTCTGGCCCGGCTCTCTCACTATGTCGTAGTAGAAGACGAGCGGGAGGCCGGCCAACTCGCCATCGGTCACCTTCGCGGTCTTGCGGTCAACGGTCAGGCGTTTCTTCATGCCCCCCGCGGTGACCTCCAGGACGGCGGTATCGCCATTCACCTCAACCGTCTCTATCTCCAGCCGGCCGGAGCCCACGGCGCGGGCGGCGGACCCCTCCAGGCAATAGGTGGCGGAGAAGCCCTCGGAGTAGAACTCCCCGAACATGGCCACGTTCGATGCCCTGGTCATGGACAACCACAATATCAGGAACGCGATTATCGCCGCTGCCAGGATGAGGAAATCGTAGAATACGAAGCTACGGCTTCTTAACCACCCGGAGATCTTCTCTTTCCAACCGCTTCCGCTTTCCCCCTTCTCCTCCACAATCGGCTCCTTTCTCTTCGACGCTTCAGCGGGCGAGCATTTCCGGTCTGCCGTATATCAGATAATCCACATATTCTTAAGGGGCGCCGCGTCCTCCACCATTTAGACCACCTCTCCACCTCTACAACCGTCAGGTACAGACGCGGGTCATTTGAGAACTGCACTCAATAGGCCTCGCAGTGATTATATAACGAAGCGGTGCCGGTGCCCTGTGAATGTTCCCCGAGCCGTGCAATAATGACCGGTGGAAGGCGAGCACGGGGGAATAGGCTTGAACGGACAGTACCGAGACATCATTGCCTGCTTATCGTTCGTCGCCACCGCCGTCAATGTTGCCCTTGCGGTATACGTCCTCTCCAAGAACCCGCGCCGCACGGTGAACCAGCTCTTCGCCCTGGTGGCGCTGTCTCTGGCCGTATGGGCGTTCGGCGACGCGATGTACAACGTTTCGAGCAGCGTTTCCTTGAGGGCCTTCTGGGTACGGTTCCAGGCGCCGGGCCAGATACTGTTCCCCGCTTTCTTCCTCAACCTGGCGCTTGTCTTTCCCTCGGCTTTCTTCCTGGCAAAGGGCCGGTCCCTGAAGCCGCTTCAGGCATCCCTCTATCTCCCGGCGCTGTTCACCCTGGTGGCCTTCTACAGTACCGACTGGGTCCTCGAGTTCAGGACCATACCGGGTACGATGGACCTCACCGGGGAGGGTTGGTTGTACTGGGTGTATGCTGTGTTCTCCTATACCCTGTTAATCGCGGCGCTATCGCTCTACGTCTACAGCTACTACCGCTCCCGGCGCTTGAGGGAGAAGCGAATCGCCCAGGTAATGGTGGCCGCGGTGGCGGTTCCGCTGGCGATAAGCATCCTCGAGAACGCCAGATTGTACACTCTCTCCTCGGCGCCATGTTTCTTCACCATCACCGCGGCTGTTTTCGCCTACGGGATACTCAAGTACCAGATGTTCACGGAGGTGGAGCAGGTCCTCAGGCGAAGCATCGTCTATTTCACCCTGACGGTCGTAATAACCAGCGCCTACATCCTGACAATAGTCATATCGGAACGCTTCATCAGCAGCTACTTCAGCGCCCAGGGATACGTAATCACCGCCCTGTTCGTCTTCCTGATGGTCCTGGCTTTCGAGCCGCTTAGAAGATGGCTGATGAGGGTGGTTGACAGGTCTTTCTTCCGCAAGGACTACGAGTTCGGGCAACTCCTCTCGTCCCTGGCCCGAACGCTGATGGAGCTCTCCAGCCTGGACGAGATCTCGCGGGAGATCACGGATACCCTCACCGACAACATGGGGCTGACAGGAGCGGCACTGCTCTACGATCCACTGGGCGAGGGTGACTGGCGGAAGCGGGCCCTTTCCGGCTTCACACCGGAGTATCTCCGAGACACCCCGCCTGAACTGCGCCTCGAGGAGGACACGCTGTACCTGGAGCGGGGCCCGGGGGGCGAGGCATCGTTCAAAGTGGTGGAGGTACCCCTGGTATTCGAGAGAGAAACGGTCGGCACGTTGCTGCTTGGGGAGAAGCTATCGGGTTACGACCTCTCTTTCAGTGACAGGTCACTGCTGGAGGCCATGGCGCCCCAGATGGCGGTCGCGCTGAAGAATGGAGCGCTCTACCAGGATGTACTGGAGAAACAGGGAAGGGTAAACGAGCTGATGGACAGGGTGACCGTCGCCCACGAGGACGAGCGAAGAAGGATATCCCGAGAGCTGCATGACGGAGTGGCGCAGAGCTTCCTGGGGGTCGTCTACCTGTCGGAGTTCACACTGGAGAGCCTCGAGGAGGATATCGAGGAGGCGAGGAAGGACCTGGTTACGCTCGCGGAGAGGGCCAGGGAGGGGCTGGACGAGCTGAGGACGGTCATCAACGATCTGCGCCCCATACCCCTGGAGGTGCTGGGGCTCAAGGGAGCGGCGGGAAAACTTGTCCGCGATGTCGCGACCGCGGGAGAGATGAAGGTGTCCCTGGATAGCAACCTTGGTGAAAGAGAGAGGCTGCCGCTGCTACTGGAGGGGAACCTCTACAGGATTCTACAGGAGGGCTTGAACAACGTGGGAAAGCACGCCGGGGCCGGAAGTGTGGCGGTATCACTCATGCGCGATGACGACAGGGTCACGCTCCGGGTATCCGACGACGGAAAAGGGATGCCTCCTTCGGCAGCATCTTCCACCCCGGGCATGGGCATGACAAGCATGCGGGAGCGCGCCCGGGAGATGGGAGGAGAGCTAAGGGTGGAGAGCGAAGAGAACAGGGGCACCACGGTGACGGTGACGGTCCCGCTGACCAGGGGGGAGAGATGAACGACAAGCCGATCAGTGTCCTCATTGTAGACGACCACGATATCGTGCGGGAAGGCCTGAGGCGCATCCTCGGGAAGCGGGAAGATATCGAGGTTGTGGCGGAAGCGGTGACCGCCGAGGAGGCCATCGACCTCATCGAGACGCACCAACCCGATATAAGCCTCATCGATATTCAGCTTCCCGGTATGAGCGGCATAGAGCTCACGTCCAGGGCCAGGGAGATCAATCCCGATGGAGAGGTGGTGGTCCTCACCATGTTCGACGACCGGGAGGTCGCGACGCGTGCCATCAGGGCGGGAGCCATAGGGTACGTGTTGAAGTCGACGGCCAACCGGCAGCTCCTGGATGCCATAGACGCCGCCCACCAGGGCGAATCACTGATATCTCCCTCGGTCGCCAGGAAGCTCGTCGAGTACCTGGCCGGCCTCCCGGAGGAGAAGGCCGCCCCGGAGCAGGTGGCCCTCTCGGAGCCGTACAACCGGCTGACCCCCCGGGAGATGGAGGTGCTCAAGCTCATAGCCGAGAAGCTCACCAACCGGGAGATAGCGGGGAGGCTGTTCATCAGCGAGCACACCGTAAAGGCCCACGCCAAGGCCGTCTTCCGCAAGCTGCACATCGACGACCGTACCCAGGCCATAATGATGGCCCACGAGGACGGCCTGGTCTAAGTACCTGACGTCACCCCCAGGAGGGGTACGGGTCTCCCCTTTCTAACCCTTGGAATAACCCCTGTTATACCTCCGGCGGGGAATATTATTTCCCGCTGTCCGCGAGGAGAATAGGCATCAAGAGAAAGCGAACAGGGAGGTGCGGAAATGGAATGCGTTATCTGCGGAAAGGTGTTTCCCGGAACGAGCGATTTTCACTACTGCGACATGTGCGGGGTGGAGCTCGTTGACGACGAACGGGAGAGAGAGCTCAGCCGCCGGCTGGCGGAGGCGACCACCGCCAGGGAGTCACTCGACAGGGAGAAGGCCCTGGGGCGCGTAGGCGATTCGGCTTACCGCACCACGGTGAGGGCCCTGTCAAGCGGGATTGCGGAGACCGAGACGGCGCTCGCCGGAATCGAGCGTGAAAGGAAGCGCCTGCGCAACAGGTGGGTGAGCTGGAAACTGGCCCGGGCGAAGGAACTGATCGGCGCCGGCCGCCTGGACGACGCCTACGCGTCGGTCCAGAACATCCTCCAGGTTGAACCGGCGAACCCGTCTTCACACATGGTTATGGCGAGGATATCGCAGTTGAGGGGAAACTTCGAGGACGCTATTCGCGCAGCGACGTACGCCCGGGGCCTGGACCCGTCCGATGGAACGATCGAGGATTACATAAGCCGGCTCCGGCTGGAAGCATCTTTCAAGGAGCGCCGTGACGCGCCCGAAGAGGGGGAGCGCCGGGCAACAGGGCCGGCGGTGACGGCCCAACGGGAGACGGGCGGTGAAACCGCCGGTATCCGAGGCGGGAAAGCCGGTCGCTCGCGCCCGCCGGTGAAGCCCTGGACACAAAGGAAGAAGCCCGACCTCACCGGCTGGATAGAAGGCCTGGTGAACACCGGTTTCCTCAAGTGGTGGTACTTCGTCGGCACGTTCATCCTGCTCGCCGGCCTGGTCGGGTTGGTCACCTGGCAATGGGGGACGATCGGTAAGTACTTCGTCTTCTTCACGGTCCTGGCCTCCAACGTCGGTCTTTACCTGCTGGGCCACTACCTCGCAAAGAGGGTTCGTCTGGGCTCTTCCATAATCATGGTGATAGCATCCTTGCTGGTCCCGTTGAACATCTACCTGTTCAACTACTACGCCATCAGCGGCACGGTCTTCAATCCCAACATGCTTGGCATAGCGGGGTCCATTATCGCCGCCGCCGTCTATGGCCTCAACTTCTACCGCTCGAGGGACCAGGCGCTCCTGGCGTTTACCGCCATGACCCCGTTGTCCCTGCTCTACTTCGTACTACAGAGCTCAGGGGTGAGTGTGCATTTCTACGGGCTGTGGTTCGTGGGGATGGCGGTCTGCTACTTCGCGAGCGGCTACATGCTGCGGCGCGGCGGGCTGTCCTCTTACGCCAGGACCATGTACGCGGTCGCCAACGCTACGATTGTGCTTGCCCTGCTGACCACGCTGTTGGATTTCAGCTACTTCATGGACGAAGGCTTCAGGACCTCGGGGCTCCTTATCGGCTCGGCCGCCGCCGCCCTGTTGATCGGCTCATTCACTTACGAGGACAAGGTTCTCGCCTACATCTCGTCGGGGATGATACTCGTTTCCACCTACTTCCTGGCGCATACACCGGGAGCCAACTGGTACATGGCGGCGCCGGGCCTGACACTGGCGGCCGGAGCGCTGCTGCTCATCGGATACGTGGATTCCGTGCTCATCGGGGAGCATGACTCCAGGCCGTTCACCAACGCCGGCGTTGCAGCGATGCTGGGTATTCTCGCGACGCTTGCCATGAAGGACCTCTTATGGAAGCTGCCTCAAGTTTGGGAGACGGCAACCACCGCCGAGATGTGGGCATCGTTCATCTCGGGGTTGGTGATCGCCCTGCTGCTGTGGGCGGAGGCGCTGTTGGAGAAGAAGAGGTACCTCGGGTATGTGGCGTCGTCGGCGGTGGTCTACGCTTCGCTGATCTTCCTGGGCTTCCGGGTGGACGGCCCACCGTTGTGGTGCCTGGTCGAGGCGACGCTGGTCGCTGGCTCGCTCCTGCTCCTGGGGCTGGTGCTCGAGCGGACATCAGGCAGGGAATGGGCCCTGACCGCGTACGTTCCCGCCTTCACTGTGGCCGGCGTAAGCACCGCGGCGGCATCGGTATTCTACCTGCCGGTGATATCGAAGGACATCATCCCCGGCCTGACACTGTACGGCCATGCCTATCTCTCGCTTGGCGTAACCGCCCTGGCGACAACCATTTATCTGCTGGTCGCGGCCCTGCGCTCCAGGAGACCTCACTGGCTCTATGCCGCCTGCGCCACCGCGACCATTGCTTTCGCGGTCCAGGCCCACGGGGCATCCGCCTGGAACTGGGTAACGGAGCTCTCCGGTGGAGGCGTCAACTACGGGATGCTTTTCGTTCCCCTGGCGGTACTGTTCGCGGTCGCGGGCCACCTGCTTGAGCGTGCCGGATACGATGACCTCTCGCTGCCGCTTTTTATCGCCTTCTTCGGGGTTTCCGCGCTCTCTTTCGCGTCGCAGTTTTACTACCTCTCACTGGGCGCGACCGCCGCGGTCGCGATTACATTCGGGGCGTTCCTGGCTGTGTTCGCCGCCGAGACCGCTCTCTGGAACCGGGGTGAGTTCCTCTACCCCGCCATCCTCTCCGCGTTCATGTCGGGAACGGTGGTGATAGACATGGTCCTCCCCGGGAAGGGGCTGGAGGTGAACAACCCCCTGTTCCTGATCCCGATCGCAGCTCTCCTGCTGATTGGAGGCACGGTTCTCGCGATGTCGCGGGAAAGGGACGAGTTCGCGATCCCGATGCTGGTGTCGGGCGCGGTATTCATGGTGGCGGGGTTGATATGCCAGGCGGCGTTCGTCGTCTGGGGGCTGGGTTACAGTGTGTATCTCTACCTGTTTGCCGTGTCGGCCATCTGCGCGGTCTCGGCCGGCCTGGCCGGCCGGTATCAAGCGGAGGGGTGGAAGGAACTACTACCCGAACTGCTGGCCTACACTTCACTGGGCCACCTGGCGCTCGCGATTGGATACGTCTCGTACGCATACAGCGGCGGCCTGACAGTAGCCGCCGTTTCCCTGGCCGGCCTGGGCTCGGCCCTGGCCGCCGGCTCGGCCCTGGCCGACCGCCTGCCGGAGTGGTTGGAGCGCCCAATGCAATACGGGGCGCCGGTGATAGGCTTCACCGCGGTGGCCTGCTCGCTGATCAACCCGGTCTGGGGGGGTTACTACGCCAACGTGATATGCGTTGCCGTCCTGGCCCTGTCGTTCATCACGTTCGATCTCCAGTCGTGGGACCGCCTCTACTATCGAATAGCGCTGGGCGTATATGCGGCGATATCGGCATGTTCGTTCATGTGCTTCGCGGGCGCCACCAGGCTTCCTGTCCCTGACGGGGCCCTCGCATGGCAGTGCGGTTCCCTGGCGGTAATGGCCGTCCTCGCCTTCGTCGGCTCCGAGTACTTCGAGGACGTGGTCCAGGGCGCGGCGGGATACATCTTCGCGGTGCTGGCCTGGCTCGGCCTGGGGGCGCTGTTGAACGTGTCGTCCACCTACATGGCGTACTGGCTCGTCGCGCCCGCGGTCGTTATCTCCGTGACGTCCTTTATCCACTACACGCGCAACCACGACCGGTTCGCGGCCGTCGGCTGGGTGTTCGGTATCCCCCTGTTCGTGGCTTCCATCGCGCAACCGGTAGCGCTGGGCCTGCACTTCCAGGCGATAGTGAGCATGAGCGCGGCGCTGGCGGTAGGGGCCGCCTCAGTATTCGTCTATGGCGAGGAGCAACTGGCCTACCTGCCGCTCACCATGTCCGTAGTGGAGACCGTCTACATACTTGCGGTGATAAGGCCCCCCGTAGAACTCTCACTGGCCGGACTGCTCTTGATGGGGCCCGCCGTGGTCTACCTGGCGATTGGCTGGTTGCTGGTCGGGGCAAGAGAGCGCGTCTCGGAAATATTCCTGCAGTTCTGCGTGGGCATGACCGCCCTGGGCACGGGTTGCGTTCTGGTCGGCCTGAGTATGAACGGCGACGGCGACATCTTCACCATCGCGACCCTGTTCACGGCCGGGTCCATCTACGCCTGCGTAGGAATAATCAAGGACTACCGCTCCATGGGCCACGTATCCTTCGCCCACTTCTTCGCCGGATACATACTGATCATGAGAAACGGTAATATCTCGAGCCCGCATCTCTACTTCCTGCCAATGGGAATATACCTGATCGCGCTGGGATACTACTGTGAGAGCCGTGGTTACAGCAGGCGGGCGGTGCGCCTCCTGCACCTGGTGGGCTTCACCACACTGGCGCTATCCTCGCTCATCCCATCTATCGGGGAACTGGGTGGGTTTCACGCCACGGTCCTTCTTGCCGAGAGCGTTGCCGCGCTGGTGGTCGGCGTCTGGCAGCGTCGCAGGGTGTTCCTGGGCGCCGGTCTCACCTTCATTGTGATAGACGGCCTGGTGCGGCTCTGGTCCCCGGTCACCAGCCTGCACTGGTCGATCTACGCGATGCTGGTTGGTTCCCTGGTTATCATCACGGGCATACTGCTCGAGACCAACAGGGACCTTCTGCTGGAGAAAGGCGCGGCGTTGATACAGGAACTCAAGGGGTTGAAATAGCTCCGCCTGCGAGAGAACAGAAGTATCATCGAGGTCAAACTCAGGATAAGAAGCGCGCAGCCGGATTGCCTCATCGTGATAAGCACGGAAGCCGCGAACACGCTCGCGGCCAGGCTCGAACCCACCGGCCTGTTGAGATGATTACGGCGCGATATGCTGACCGGTCTCAATCGTACCTGGTGGGAACGGTGGACAGTATCCTGTTCATCCCGTAAAGCCGCCAGTAGCGGGTCAGGGACAGAGCGGTGGATAGCCGGGTCTTCACCTCGAGGTCCAGGCTCAATAGAGCACCGGCAAGTCCCACTTCCCCGGCGTGGAACCTCTTCCACAGGGAGTAAGGGGCGGTGAGGGTGACATCGGGGGAGGAAAGCTCGCCAAGCCGGACGTCCACGCATCGCCCCTGCTGGAATTCTGACCAGAAGGCGATGTCTTCTCCGCCGGCACCGGCGGGCACATCGGTTATGTGATGCTGGAAGGTGGCGGTCAGGGTCCCCCGCGCCGCCTTGACGAACACCTCACTGCCGTCCAGGGCTTCCCGCGCCTCGTTCAGCCATTCCTGAGAGAGATACAGGGCCATGGAGTCATTATGCCAGCATGAGGGGCCTGTTACAAAGGCAAGCGGCGGCTTGGGGAGCGTCAACGGAGGGTGGCGTTATCCAGTTTATGCGCCTTCGTCAGAAGGAACCTGACCAGCCCGGGTGAGAGCCGGTGCAGCGCCGCCAGGAGCTTCCCTGTAACGGTCGTCACCACGAGAGGTTGTTGCTTCTTCACCGCGCGGACTATCAAATCGCCGGTCCTGTCCGCGGACATCGTAATAGGGGATTTCATGAGGATCGAGACGGAACGGTTCACCTTGTCGGACGAGTAGCCGCGCAGTTTCATGTGTTCCGCTATCGGGGTCCTGATGATGCCCGGGCAGAAAGCGGTCACGTGGACGTTATGCTCTCTGACCTGCTGGTAGAGCGCCTCGGAAAGACCCACCAGGCCGAACTTGGTGGTGCAGTAAGCGAGGAGCAGGCCGTGGCTTACCAGCCCGCCCAGGGACGCCACGTTCAGTATATAGCCGTTCTCCCGCTCGAGCATGCCCGGCAGAAGCGCGCTGATCGTGTTGATCGGCCCCCAGAGGTTGACCCCTATGACCCACTCCCAGTCCTCAACAGTGGTGTCCACCATCTCGCCCACCACCGCTACGCACGCGACATTCACCAGGACGTCCACTCCGCCGAGATCACTTTCGAGGTCCAATGCCATCTCGCGCCATAGACTGTTACCGGAAGAAGCGAAACGCAGGAATACGTTATTATGTTAACCAATCGAGAACAGTTTCCCGCAGGATTCGCAAACGCAAGAGGTGAGAGTATTGAACGTGAACCAACTGCTCTGTTATTACACACTTAGAATGGCCCTGGGCCCCGTGTTAGGCACGATCATGCGGATCAGGGCCGAGGGCACCGAAAACGTGCCGGCCGAAGGCGCCGCCCTTCTTGTGGGTAACCACCGCAACCCTTTCCTCGATCCCCTGTCTATCTCCTACGCGGTGGAGAGGCCTATTGTCTGGGGAGCCGCTTCGTTCATATTCAAGATACCGGTGATGCGGGCTTTCGCCGGGTCCGTGGGAACAAAGCCCATTGACGTGTTCGGGGGAAAGCAGGGCAGGAAGGACCTGGACAACCTGACCGGGTCCCTCGAGGACGGGGACCTGGTGGGGATATTCCCGGAAGGTGTCCACACTATGGCGAAGCCCCACAGCGTTTCCAAGATACAGACGTTCCGTACGGGGTTCGCAAGGGTGGCCCTCAACGCCAGGGTGCCGCTGATCCCGTTTGCGGTAATCGGCCTGGGCGAGAGGAATCTCCCCAGGGTCCCTCCCAAACTGGTGAAGATATTCTTTGACCACCCCCAGTTCCAGGAAGGAGTTCAGTGGATATACTACCGGCGGATCAGGGTCCGAATAGGGTGCCCGATCGACCTCTCCGGGTACTACGACCAGGAGATAGACCGGGCGGTTATCAGCCAGATAAGCGGCAAGATCAGGCGCGTGGTGATAAAGCTTTACAACGGGGAAGAAGACGAGCGTTTCCTGATCGGTGAGAAGCCCTTCGATATCGCCAACGACCGGGTTTGACCGCAGGCCGCGCGTAGACTCTAATCGCCTGTGGAGAGGACGTTATAGGATCCCCGCTACTGCTCCCGGGTTCTTTTCTCTTCGTACAACTCGACTACCCGCAGGATTCTCCGCTTCTCTCTGCGTGACCTTATCCTTCGTTTTACAAACCTGAATCCCAGGTAGACTCCGGCGGCAACCGGGGCGGCAACCGGGGCGGCCGACTTCGCCTTCTCAATGAGCTCCTTCATTTGCCGCTGTTGTTCCTCCGCCTCCGCCCTGGCAAGCTCCTGGAGCTCCTCCGCTTCGGTCTTGATCTCCTTTCCGGTCTGTTTCATTTGCTCAGTAATGTCCCCCGTCGCACTGGACAGCTCCTTCGCGGAGGAATGGGCCAGGCCGGCCCCAATGGCGATAATCACGCCGCCGATCAAGAGGAAACCTCCGACAACGATGAGGGAGGACAGCCACAGTCTGTCCACTGATATGTTCACAAGCAGTATGATGACCGCCAGTATATAGACGGAAGCTACCGCCGCGATCATCAGGCCAAAGAACGAGACGCCCACGCCTATGCCAAGGCGGGTGCCCTCTTTCCTGGCCTTCTTCTTCATCTCCTCACCATCGGGACCGCTCAACCTGGCGAACTGCTCCCGCATCTTCTTGCCGAGCTGAGTAAGCCGATCCAGGCGCCGCTTGATCTCCGGTACGTTACTCATCTGTATACCCTCCTTCGACTCGCATATCCACTAATGATACCCGTATCTCAATAGTCGTATATTACCACCAATTGAACCGGGTTCGTCTTCCTGGCGTTGAATCCAGTCTGCCCTGGAGCGCCTTACTGATGTTTGCTTGAGAGCCCGAGCTGGAAGATGGTTGACCGCATTGCCGTGTACAATGAGGCGGTCATCAATAGGCGAGACGCGAGTATGAGCATGAGAAACCTGAGGAAATACGGAAGCCCGCCTTTCAGCGTAGCGGTCATTCACGGCGGCCCCGGCGCGCCCGGGGAGATGGCGCCTGTGGCCAGGGAACTCTCCTCCACCTGCGGCGTGCTGGAGCCGCTCCAAACGGCGGCATCACTTGATGGGCAGGTACGGGAGTTGCGTGACGTCCTGGAAGAGAAAGGGGACTCCCCCGTCACGTTGATCGGCTGGTCGTGGGGGGCATGGCTCAGCATTATTCTTACCGCCGGATATCCCGCGCTGGTGAAGAGACTCATACTCATAGGCAGTGGACCACTCGAGGCGAAGTACGCGGGAAGGATCACGGAAACCCGGCTGGCCCGCCTTGGTAAGGAGGAAAGGGCGGAGGTCCTCACCTTGATGGAGGCCCTGGGTGACACCGCTGGTGGTGGGAGCACGGAGATGTCCCGGCTTGGAGAGCTGATTTCGAGAGCTGACTCGTACGACCCGCTGCCTTATGAAAACAAGATGCTTCAATGTCAGCCCGATGTATTTCAAGGTGTGTGGAGACAGGCCGCGGAGCTGAGAAACAGCGGGGGGCTACTGGAGCTCGGGAAGAAGATCGAATGTCCCGTAGTCGCGATTCACGGTGAGTACGATCCTCATCCTTTCGAGGGAGTCGAGGTCCCGCTTTCGCACGTGTTGAGTGATTTCAGGTTTATCCTGCTGGAGAAATGTGGCCATCAGCCATGGATTGAAAGAGCCGCGAGAGACGAGTTCTACCGCCTCCTCCGTGATGAGTTACCCTGAGACTATCCAGACGATTATTAACATAGCGATTGTCAGCGAGTAACTGATCACCCAGTAGACCCTTGGCGCCAGGGGCCTGGAGTCCAGGAGTTCCTCGTAGATTGCCTCAACATCGGCGGCAATCGCCCCCACCTGCCGGTTCATCGCTGACACCTCGCGCGAGACATCGCATTCACCGCCGGGGGAAACCGGGCGAAGGGCCCTGACACGTTCGGCCAGGCTCTCGGCCTCCTTCTTCCGTTTCCTTACCGGTACGAACATGAACCGCGAGAGTTGATACCAGAACGGCGACCAGAAGCCGAACTTGGTGGCGTGGTTCTTGCTGTAGAGGAGTGATGCCTTGATCGTCCCGGCTACCACCACCGGGCTGTAGATGGTCTCCAGGGCGTGCCTGTCGGCGGCGATGAACAGGGCCCGGGGGGAAACCTGAAAGGATGTCCAGGCGCAGAATAACCGGAGAGAGACCCACAGTGCGCAGAGTATCATCACAAATGGCAGCGGAGAGACCTGTGTGCTCCCCACGGTCGCTTTCGTCGCAAACAACGCGATGGCGAAGTACATCAGGACGAAGACGGTTGCCAGCCGCCCGAACCCCTCCATCTTTGACGCGAGGCGTCTTGCCTTCAGCTCGCCTGTTTCCCGGTGAAACAGTTCGTGGAGGAGAGCCACAAGCAACTCCTCTTCTTCCAGACCGTCAACCAGCGCCAGTGGGGCCGCGAACCAGGAGCCGATCCCGGGTAGCTCTCCCGAAAAGAAGTTGAACTCGGCCCCCTTGAACAGCACCAGGATGTCGAACGAGGATCCGGTGGCGAGCCGGGCATTGGCGTTGGCGCAGGCCAGCTTGTCCCAGTTTTCGTTTGTCTCCGGTGCGAGTGACGCTCCGTAGATGGTGGAGATTGGAATACCGCTCGGGGTTCCGGGCGGGCCGGCCCTCAATGGAAGCAGGTCCCACGCCGGCTTCGCTTTCGACCGGGGATGTGCGCCCTCGGGGACCTTCGCCAGGTCCCTTTCCAGCCGAAACCTCTTGATGCGGCTGGAGATGATTCCCTTGAAGGAGTACAGGAATATGAAAAGCAGGTAGTAGACCGGTATCAGCAGGAACACGATGAGCCCGAACGCCTGGGAACTGTCGGGCGCTCTCGAGAGTGCGCTCAATACAATCCAGGACACGGTCGCCGTGACCCCGGAGATAAAGAGAATGCCTGCAAGCCATAACGCGGCGGTTATCCTCTTGCTGTGGCGGTACCAGTAATCCAACTACTTCAGCCTGTCTATACTCCGGGCCCGAGCGCCCAGGCCCTTTAGTACCCCGCTCCATAAATACGCTGGCATTCGAACGCCGCTGCATCCACACCGGCTACGTTCCGCTCCCCAAGCGTACTACAGGAGTACGCATGAGTCGCGCGCCTTGCCGGAGCGGCGCTTCGACGCTCTCGGTGCTTAACCGTATCCATGGAACGGGGCACTTCCCTTTCTTGACCGTAGATAAGAGTACCATCAAGGCGCCGACCCCGTCCGCCGGATGCTCCCGGAGTCCGGTTTCCTCACAAGATTACCGTTCTCCCCCGAGACGACCCGGTTATTTCCCTCCTGTCGTAGATGAAATCCACGCGGCGGTTGCTGTACGCAAGAAAGACCGGTAGCGCCCGAAACCGAGCAGCTCTCAATCGTAGCGCCGGCATCTTCATCCGCCGGATGCCGCCTGGAAGGCGGCTTGAGGAGCAGTACCAAGCATAACGACGGCTTGAAACACGGGTTGCCTTGCGTTATATGCGGCGGGTGCCGATAATTAGATGTGGAGAACCCGGGTACTCGAACGGCAAGGAGTTTACCATGCAGGGGACATTCTCACGTAGCTGGCAACTGACGAAGGAGAGCTTCGAGGTCCTGAAGACGGACAAGCACCTGGTGGTGTTCCCAATCATCTCCGGGATCGCGACGATAATCCTGTTCGCGCTACTCATGGTACCGGCCGCTTTCTTGAGCGGCCTGGTCGCCGGCAACACCGACAACACCTATGTCTTTTACGTCTTCTTCTTCATCTACTACTTCGCGGCCTCGTTCGTGGTCATCTTCTTCAATACCGCGTTGATCGCCTGCGTTCAGATACGGTTCCGCGGCGGGGAGCCGACGTTCAGAGACGGCATAGATTGCGCCTACGGAAACATCGGAAAGATATTCGCCTGGTCGGCGATAAACGCTTCGGTGGGGCTGGTGTTGAGGATGATCCGCGAGAGGGCAGGGATACTCGGCAGCATCGTCGCGGGGATAATAGGGATCGCCTGGAACCTGATAACGTTCTTCGTGATCCCGGTCATTATCTTCGAGGGCCTTGGCGCGATTGACTCCATCAAGAGGTCGACGTCCATATTCAGGAAGACCTGGGGGGAGAACATGGTCCTGCGCTTCTCCGTTGGGCTGATCTTCTTTCTCCTGGGGCTGGTCGGGATTATCCCGATAGTACTCGCCGCCCTGACCAAGACCGCTGTGGTCATAATCCCCGTCGTCGGCCTGGTGATAATCTACTGGGTGGTCCTGGCGGTAATCGCGGCCGCCTTGAACGGTGTCTTCGCCACCGCCCTTTACGACTTCGCGGTCACCGGGCAGGTCCCCCGGGTGTTCAGCCCCAACGTGATACAGGGGGCGTTCAGCCAGAAGACCCGGCGGTTCTTCAGGTAGAAGCCGGCTCGAGAGGCAGGTAGCGCACGGCATCGGCTACGCCCCCTGATGAGAAAATGGTGCCAGGCACCATTTTGTCATTCGCGCGCAGGGCGGGGAACAACGCACCCATGGGGCCAGGCCCCTACCGTGCAAAACGCACCCAAGGGGCCAGGCCCCTGACGTGCATAGTCCTGCGCCGGGGGAAAATATCGAACTGGGGGTGGGGTTGTTGTTATAATGAAAGCGGGAGGCGTGAGAATGACGGAAACTCTGGCACCGAGGATACACGTAGTTGAAGACGACAGGGACATCGCTCGTCTAATCAGCCGCTTTCTAACCAGGGGCGGTTATGTCGTCACCGAGAGCCACACCGGGGAAGAAGGCCTGAAGAGCATCCTGGGTCTGGAACCGGACCTGGTGATACTGGACGTCATGCTCCCCGGCAAAAGCGGCCTCGAGGTTATGGATGAACTGCGTAAGGATCCCCGGGGGAAAGACATCCCCATACTATTCCTGACGGCACTGGGAGACGAGGCGACGGTTGTTGAGTGCCTGAGGGGCGGGGACGAGTACATGGAGAAGCCCCCGAGGCTCCTTGAGTTGGAGGCCCGGGTAAAGCGAATACTCGACCGGACCGCGAAGGACGTCCCGCAGTCGCCTCCGTCGGTTGCGCAAATGGACCGCCTGGCGGTGGAGCACGAGAAAGAGGTACTCCTGGTTCCGCTGGAAGAGATAATGTTCGTGGAAGCGTCTGGCAAATACAGCTACGTCTATACGGAAGACAGAAGACACCTGGCCGGCTACTCGATAGGCGAACTGGAGAAAAGGCCCGGTTTCTCGGAGGCGTTCCTGAGGGTGCACCGCTCCTACCTGGTCAACATGGGACAGGTGCAGAAGGTGATTCGGGAGAAACCCCGGAAGGTCGTGGTGGAGTTCGGTGGCCAAGCCAGGGAGTTCCCGGTGGGTGATTCGTACTACCCCTCGGTGAAATCCCGGTTTAATATCTGAGTATCCCGCTCTATAAATGCGCTGGCTTATTCCCTATGGGACCCCTTTCGTTACATTCCAGGGGGGCTTGTTCCTTGATACTGCCATTGATACCTACTCGAGGTTGCTTCCTGCCGTTATAGTTGCATGTGGAGAAGTTTATGGCTGGGTTTCTTTTCGCCACCGGAGTATCCGGGGCGAGTACCCTCCGTACTTACCGGGAAGCCGGAGAAGGAGATCAAGGTCGACGACATACCGGGCCTTGAGGCCACCGAGTTCGCAACCAGGGTTGAGGTGACCAACAATGTGCCGGTTGTCTGTGAGAGGGCGATGTACTTCAAATATGACGGCAAGTCGGGAGGGCACGACTCAATTGGCTACGCCTTGACGGATTGACCCCCTAACCTTGAGGGGCGATATAAGATCCTTTGTAGCGCCGGCATCTTGCCGGCATTCGTGATGGCGGGTGCCGCCGGGAAGGCGGCGCTACGAGGGAACCCTTCGGGGAGGTTGAGAACCTGGATCCCCTCAAGAGGGGGAGGGGTTGACGACGAGTTCGAAGCAGGCCCCGTTGTCGCTGTAGGCGCGTATCTCCCAGCCGTTCGTCCTTACGATCTTCTTCACGGTGGCAAGGCCTATCCCCGTTTCTCCGCTCTTGCCCTTGAAGAACGGTGTGAATATCCTGTCGATATCCCCGGGTGGCATGCCCGAGCCGTTGTCCTTCACCAGGTACCGGCGGTTGCCGCCTTCCGCTCCCAGCAAGGTGACCGTCACTCGAGGGTTCGGACTGTCGTTGTGCCTGATGGCGTTTCCGATGAGGTTGGAGAAGACCTGGTAGACGTGGGTGGGGTTAGCGGTTATCCGTCCCAGGTCATCGCCCACCACTACATCGATGCCACCGCCCTTGATGCTTCCCACGTTCTCGTCGATAACCCGCGCCACCACTTCCGATACGTCGACACTGGAGACCGAGTCGGGCACCTGTCCCGCCCTGGCCAGGGCAAGCAGGTCCTTGATGAGGCGGCTCGACGCAGTGATGTTCCTGCCAACTATCTGTACGGTCTGACGCATATCCTCGCGGACGCTCTCGGTTTGTGGTTCCTCCATCAGCTGCGAGAGGAGATCGTTGGCCAGCCTCATGGCGGTGAGCGGTCCCTGGAGGTCATGGGAGACGGTATGGGCGAACCCGTCGAGCTCGGCGTTGACCCTCTTGATTTCATCTTCGTCGTGCTTGCGCTCGGTGACGTCGCGGAAGATACCGCGGGTGGCGACGGGCTGACCACTATCGAAGCGGCAGTTCACGTTTCCCTCGACAAGGACCCGCCGGCCGTCCTTTGAGACGAACACCGCCTCAACTCCAATTACCACTTCCCCGGACATCACCCGCTTGAACGTCTCCATGCAGTGCTCCATGCTGTCGGGATGGATGACGTCGAACAGGGTTATCTCCCGTACCTCCTCTTCGCTGTACCCAAGTGCCTGGCGCCAGGCACGGTTCACGTACTGAAATCGCCCGTCGGGGGAGACGCTCTGGATGAGGTCTGTCGCGTTTTCAAAGAGGTCACGGTACTGCTCCTCGCTTTCCTCGAGTTCCTCCTTGTCCCTTTCCGACCGCGCTATCGCTTTGAGTACCATGACGTAGGAGATGAGGACTATCGCGGCGATTGCGACTGTATAACCTCCAAGGCCCAGAAAGAAAGAGGACCAGGTGAGGTCTCCGGTGCTGACGAAGGCAAGCTCAATGGCTACCGTAAACAGTATGGTAGCGAGGTACAAGAGCAGGAACAAGCGCCGGTAGAATGCCAGCATGTCCAGCCCGGACTTATCACTTGAAGGCACTCAGCTACTCCCAGGTCGGCGGTTCATCTCGCGGGCGGCCGAATTCCGTCGTGCCCCGGCATGGCTCTCGATGCGCAAGCGGTTGCCAGTGACAGCAACACCGTTTACGGAAGCACATACCCAGGTTCAAGTATATAATAAAATGGAAATCAAGTAATGGTTAGGTTCCGCCGGGGTTCTAACGGCGCTATCGCGGGCCCTGAAGGAGGATGCCAGATGCCGACGACAACCGTAGAAGGTCCGCCGATGGACCTGGACAGGAAACGTTCGCTTGCGGCGGAGATAACCGACGCCCTCGAGAAGGCGTACGGCTTGCCCTGGGAGGTGTACATCGTGGTCATCAGGGAGAACTCCCCGGAGAACGTCAGTGTCGGGGGAGAGATGATATGCGACCGTCGGGGTGAGCAAACGATCGATTGACGTTGGGTGCCAAGACCCCGTGCTCACTCGACAGCGGGGCGGGTTCCCGGTATTATCCGGGCAGGGGGATAACAGGGTGAACTGTACTGGTTGCGGAAAAGAGTACGAGGATTCCTTCAGTTTCTGCCCTTACTGTGGGAAGAAGAAGCGTGAGGAATCCGGCGCGGAGCCGAAAGCACGGGCCTGCCCGGTGCCGAGGGTTGTACCTGCCCCGACACAGGATCCTTCCGAGGATGTTCCCGCCGGGGACAAGACCTCCAACGACGATAAGAGCCCGACCGAAGGCCCCCATATAGGATGGATTCCGATTGCCGCTATCGTCATCGCGGTAATTGCGGTAGTCGGTTGGGTCCTTGCGGGCGTCTTCATCGGGAGCGGGCCATCCACCGACGAGGTGGACACCGAGGCGGTCGCAGAGGACGTCATTGACAACGTGACCGACGAGAACTACGACGCGATCTCCGGTGACCTGGACAACAGCGACATGCCGCTACTGGGCCTGCTGATGTCAGAGGCAACCGAGCAGGACCCGGGTGGCATCCTTATCCTCGAACCGGACGCTGATCTGCGCGACAGGACCATGACCAGGGAGTTCGGAGAAGGCTACTTTGCCTCTATTGGCAAGTATCTTCAGAAGGGGAACACGAAATCCATCAACAGCCGCAAGTTGGTGCCCGAATCCAACTACGTGGTGGCGGTCCACTCATTTGATAGCGATATCGCTTTCCCCTTGATGGAGATCAACGCCGGAGATGGCTGGAAGGTGGACCTCTCGGCGCTGCTGTTGATGTCATCCGGCGGCACGACGTCCCTCTACGTCATAAACTCCGTTGAGGCGTTACTGGCTGATCCCACCAGGGAAAGCTGTGACAAGGCCATCGAGATACTGGAGGCGGCGAGCGGTCTCGAGGAGAAGTACGATCTCTGGCTCATGCCGGAGGCTGAGAGCCTGCTGACGAGTGAGACCGTATCAGGCCTGACCGAAGGGAAGAAGCTGGCGCAGAGGTTCGATGGCCTCCTCGTCAAGGCGGAGGAGGTCAAGAAGACGGCCTCCACTTCCGAGGACACGTCCATCGGAGAGACCGAGCCCCAGCCGCCGAAGCCGCCTATTACCGGTGATGGCGACACGATCTCGCCTCCATTCGACCTGGACCAGGGGCTTGTCGTCTTTCACTTTGATTACCAGGCGGAGGGCCACTTCTCGGCTACCATTCTTACGGAGTCGGGTCAGCAGGTGGACAGGCTGGAGTGCGTCCAAGGGCCGATGGTGGGGTCGAAGGCGGTCGGGGTACCGGCGGGAACGTATGTTTTGGACGTGAAGGCGCAGGGTCCCTGGTCGGTCGGGATCGAGGAGCCCGCGCCGGTAGCGGTGCAGTATCCGCCACTGACCTACGGCGCCGAAGGGTCCATGGCGACACCGTTCTTCCAGACCAATGGAGGCCCGTTACTGTTCACGATGGACTACGCGGTCAGCGGCGACTTCGTGGTTACGGTCATGGAGGCCGGGGGGAACTCGGTGGCGCTGTTGGCGAACGAAACCGGGCCTTTCCAGAGCTTCAAGATAATCTCGCTGAGAAGCGACGTGAACTACCTGTTGAACGTCGAGGCGGACGGGCCCTGGACTATGTCAATAGACTAAGCCCGGATTCCCGGTCGCAGCGGAAAAACATCTGGGAAGGCCTACCGGGTAAATCTCAGAAGGAACATTGGCCAGCCTTCCACTTTCTCTGCGGAGACATCGGTGAAACCGGAGGCGCGGGCAAGCGCTTCCGCTTCTTTCATGCTGACGCTTCTTCCGAAAACCACGCTGTTGAGGTAAAAGTCCATAAACCTCCCGTACACCCACCATGCGCTGAACCTCTGGTAGAAGCGCTGGAGGTCCTCGTAGTCGGCGGCGCTGTCCGCCTCCTCGATGAGTGTGGAGCCACCGGGCACGAGTACCCGGCGCACCTCCTCGAGGCCCCGTCTCTCGTCCGGCCAGTGCTTGATGGACGCGAAGCTGATGACGGTTTCGAACGAGGTGTCCCCGAAAGGGAGGTCCATCGCGTCGCCCCGGACGAACTCGCAGTTCGTGATACCCTGCTTTTCCCGAAGGCGGTTTGCCGCCCGAACCTGGGTCTGCGAGTAGTCCACTCCCAAGATCGACACGGTTGGATGCTTCACCGCGAGCATCAGGCAGATGTGGCCCGGCCCGCATCCGATATCCAGCAACCGGGAGCCCTCAGGGGGGCTGACGCTGTCAACGAACCGCTCGTAGAGCTCTGACGCCGCCCCCCCGATAAGGCGGTTGTATACAGGGCCCTGGACGACGTCCCAGGCGAACCTGGAGTCGGAGAACCTCTTGAAGAGACCTCTTTTTCCCTGCCTTTCCCGCAATCGCTTACCTTCCAGTAGACAACCGGCAACCATCAAGAGAAAACGAAGACTATCTTAGCAGACCCGCTCGTGGCCGGAGAGCGGTCAGCGGCGCTTCGACGCTCTCGGTGCTTAACCGTATTTATGGAACGAGGAACTTAATGATAGAATCACCGCGAGAGAAAGGGAGGCTCCGATGCCCGCGGTTATCATCAAGGACCTGCGAAAGAGCTACGGTGACCTGAAGGCCGTGGACGGGGTGAGCCTGGAGATAGAGGAGAAAGAGATATTCGGCATCCTGGGGCCGAACGGAGCCGGCAAGACCACCACCATGGAGATGGCGGAGACCCTGCGAGAACCTGATTCAGGGGAGATTTTCGTCGACGGCATCGATGTCTTGAAGGACCCCGGGGCAGTCAAGGAGATAATCGGGGTCCAGCTTCAGACCACCGTGTTCTTTGACAACCTCAAGGTGCGGGAAGCGATGAGCCTGTTCAGCAGTTTCTATCCCCGGACACTGGACCTGGATTACCTCATCGACCTGGTGGACCTGAAGGAGAAGGCCGAAACCATGGTGAGCGACCTCTCCGGTGGCCAGCACAAGCGTTTATCCATAGCCCTGGCCCTCATCAACGACCCCAGGATAGTGTTCCTGGACGAGCCGACCACCGGGCTCGACCCCCAGGCGAGGCGCCGGGTCTGGGAGATTATCGAGCAGCTCAGGGGTAAGGACAAGACCGTAGTAATCACCACCCATTATATCGAGGAGGCGGAGTACCTCTGCGACCGGGTGGCGATCATGGACCACGGGAAGATAATCGCACTCGGAACCCCTGACGAGTTGATTGACGAGTACGTCTCGAAGAGTGTCATCAGCTTCCGCATCAACCCGGAGGTAGATGACGATGTGGTCTGGAAGGTCACCGGGGTCGAGAGCGGTCACAGCCACGGGCAGGAGTATGAACTTACCACCGCGACGCCGCAGGAGACGCTGATAGGCCTGTTCGCGATGGCGCATGAGCAGGGGGTCAAGGCCGACGAGATCAACATGAAGAGGGCGACTCTCGAGGACGTGTTCCTGAAGATAACCGGGAGGAAGATCAAGGTTTGAAGAAGTTCTACCGGATGTTCGTATGCGACTTCAAGATGACCCTCAGGGAGAAGGAAGCGCTGTTCTGGATGTTCGCGTTTCCCATCCTGATGATGCTCATCCTCGGCTTCGTCTTCGGCGGCAGTGGAAGCCTGGTCCTGGAGGTGGGAGTAGTTGACCAGGACGGCTCCTTCATCAGCAAGCAGGTGGTCAAGGCGTTCGAGTCGATAGCGGAGCCCACCGAAGAGGCGGGGGAGACGAAGGACGCTCCCCTGAAAGTCACCACCGGTGATGAGAAGGAAGAGCTCGACGAGCTCGAGGACGGGAAGAGGAACGGGGTCCTGGTCATCGGGAAGGGGTTCGCCGACTCAATAATGGCGGGCCGGGAGGGCGTTGTCACCGTATACGTGGACCAGTCCGATGTGACCACAGCCGAGATAACCAAGCAGACACTTACCGGGATGCTAAGTGAGATATCCCGGGAGATGGCTAAGAATGCGACCGGGGCACAGGAGGTCCCCGAGATGATCAAGGTGGAGGAGAAGCAGGTCACCGGCGACGATTTCGATTACATCGACTTCATGGTCCCCGGCATCCTGGCGATGACCATCATGTTCGCCGGCCTGATGGGTTACGCACAGGAGATAGCCACCTACCGCGAGAAAGGGATACTGCGCCGCATAAAGGTCTCCCCGATATCCCTGCCGACGTTCCTGGCGAGCGGGATGACCACGGTGCTGATCCTGGCGCTTGTGCAGTCGGTACTCTTGCTCCTGGTGGGGGTCCTCGCCTTCGGCGTCAATATCGGCGGCAATTACTTCTACATGGCAATAATCGTATTGATAGGGGCCGTCTCGTTCCTCGCCCTGGGCTTCATGATCTCCTCCCTGGCGGGCACCGCCAAGAGCGCGACCCTGGCGGCTACGGCTGTAGCGATGCCGATGATGTTCCTGGCCGGCATCTTCTTCTCGGTGGACATGATTCCCAAGTGGCTCGCGGTGATTGCCCAGTGCCTGCCGCTCTACTACTTCGCGGACGCCTTGAGGGAGGTCATGATACACGGGGCGAGCCTGGCGGCGGTATGGCTGGACATCGTGGTCATGGTGGCCTTCGGGATCGTCTGCTTCATTATCTCCGTCAAGTTCTTCCGCTGGGAGTGACTCCTGTGAAGACGCGCGAACCGGAGCAACTCCGGGAGATCCCGGGGGTGGGAAAGAAGATATCCCGGGATTTGCATAAGATGGGCATTCATTCCGTTGGAGATCTCGAGGGCCGCGATCCCGAGGAGCTGTACGGCAGGATGTGCCTTGGGGAAGGCGTGAACGTTGACCGGTGCATGCTCTACGTGTTCAGGTGCGACGTCTACTACGCATCAAACGAAACGCACGACCCCGAACTCCTGAAGTGGTGGAACTGGAAGGATGACGCCTCCGGGGACTCCCCGTAGCGCCGGCAACCTGCCGGCATCCCCATCCGAGGCGTATCGAAGAACTCCCCGTAGCGCCGGCAACCTGCCGGCATCCCCATCCGAGGCGTATCGAAGAACTCCCCGTAGCGCCGGCAACCTGCCGGCATCCCCATCCGATAACCAACGGTGGGTTGTGGAATAACGCGTGCCCTACTGCTAAACTCAATCTCGGAGAGATGGCCGAGTGGACGAAGGCGCACGCCTGGAGAGCGTGTGGGCGGCTTAGCTCCGTCCCGTGGGTTCGAATCCCACTCTCTCCGCCAGCATAGGTTATTCGGGGAAGCCCGAAGCGAAGGGCTTTATTGATGTTCTACCGACTCACTCTGACAATCACCAGTGATTCACGGCAATAACGAAAATCCTGATTACAACGCACGCTTCACCATAAAACAAGGACTGTAGATAAGAGAGAAAACCCGTCTCTCACACATTGTAATGCCGGGACATGCGGGGGGCGCATACGATTGTTACGTTATTAGTATTTCCTATGGATATGATAAGATATTCTTATATGGGGAGTACGAGACTGGGTCTCCCACGGGCTGCAAACCCGCTGGCCGGTTCTGATAAAACCGGGGTGGAGTTCGATTCCCACTACTCCCCTCCAATTGTATACGAAAGCCATGTATCGCGTGTCCTGTTGATATGGACGTCCTTCGAGTGATTTCTCACCAACCCGCGCACCCTTCGGGCGCCGCTCAGGCGTTTCACTGAGTTGCCGCCGTCGTAGCGCCACAAATCACCGCCACCCGGGTATCGGCGCTTCGACCAGTCACGTGCTGTTGACGGGAGCCTTCGGAGGAGCAAGCGGAGCGGTTGTCAAAGTATTGGAAGCAGAGCACGACGGGGTGAACGAAGGACATATAGGAAACCGGGGGTGGTGTTGATGTTCGAGGGTGTGGAGATAGCGGGATTGCCTGGAGTTTCATGGCCGACCGGACCGGGGGGGCTGGTGAGCGCGACCGGCCCTCCCGGATGGCAACAGGGGCCGCCTCCGGTCCAGACCCAGTACGGGTATCCCCCTGTTGTCCCCCAGCAGGGGAGGGGTGCCGGGACGGGGATGGTCACGATGATTCTCGGGATAATTGTCGCACTGGGCATGGTCATGGTGTTCGTCTCCGCGTTCCTCCCGTGGGTCACCTCCGCGGGGGCATCGACCTCGGGCGTCAGTCTGATGACCATGCAGGGAGAGGGGTTCTTCATGATCAGGTGGGGTTGGGGAGGGATGCTCTTCACCGGCTTCTTCAGTCTGGTCATCGGGGCCCTGATGATTATTCCCGCGATACTGCTGCTTTTAAATAAGAGGGGCGGTCCGAGCTGGGCTATCGTGACGGGGGTGTTCGGTTTCTTCATGGCTCTCGTGAATGTAATCATGGTCTATGCGACCTACGACAACGGTGGCGTGGGTGCCGGCCTGTGGCTGATGCTCATTTTCTCTATCATGGTCCTTGTCTGTGGTATCGTTGGCGTCAGGTACGCCGAGTGACCCGGACGGAGACGCCTGTAGGCCGGCGAAGGTCGAGGCGATGTCGGGCATCAAGGCCGTGCCCTTGCGGACGGGGGACACTCTTAGACTGTAGAGCAATAATGGATAAGACAGGAGAAGCGGGCTGATAGAAGGAGGCGTGATGAGGAAGATCGTGGTGTTGTTTGTAGTACTGTTCCTGGCCGTGGGCGTGATGGCGGTTGTCGGATGTGGCAACGGCGAGGAGAGCGACGATGCCGTAGAGAACGTTGAGGGCGATGAGGAAGGGACCATTAGTCTCGACGAGCCGGTGTCCGAAGGCATCGTCGGCACGTTTATCGAGGGCGTGAGCACCTCCGACGCCGAGGGCAAGAAGACCGTAACGTTTGTAGCAGAAGGCACGTTCGAGGGTGACGCCTGGGACGCGTCGAAAAGCGGGAAGTACGAAGTCGAAGAGGGAGAGTACACCTTCGTGGTGCTGACCTTTGATGACGGCACCACCGAGAAGTGGAGCGTAATGATCGGCAACGGTAAGGTATACGCGCTGGGTAGCCCCGGGGGCGATCAGTACACCAAGAAATAACAGTACCGGTTAACCGGCTTCGGCCTGTCTCCGGGAAACGAACACTCCATCCCGCCACCGCCGATTTCAACCGGCGTTGGAGAAAAAGAGGTATCATGTTGACCCTGTATTCGTTATTATTGTTGTCGATGAATTGTCTGTAGGTGAGTAAAGGCGTAAGTTCGGAGAAAGGAGTCGGTTATGGGTAGGTCAGGCTTCATAAGAACAATCGCGGTCGTAGGGTGTATCGCACTGGCGCTGACGCTGGTGCCGCTGTTCACGGTGCCGGCAACTGCGGCGCCGTTGCCGTGGGCCAAGAAAGCTGATAGCGGGATATCTCCGGCGCCGAACGTCAACCTTTTCACGGTGCCGGGCGTTCATTTCCAGGGAAGTATTCCGATTGGGAGTAGGTCACCCTACGGGATACCCCCGCCGGCGGGGGCGCCTTCAATGAACGTATACGATGGGGTCAACTTTACCGTGATTGGAGCCGACGGCCTGGGCGACCTGAACAACGAGGAGCTATACCCGACAGCCGTCTACGGAAACGAGCTGTTTATCGGGACCGGTAACACAACCAACGGGTCGCAGTTGTATAGATGGGACGGCACCGGAATCCCAATCCAGGTCCCGGAGTCGATGCAGTCAGGTGGTGGATGGGGCGAGGGAGTGAACTGCCACAGAACGGTCCCGGTGGGGGTTATCGATAACCGGCTGGTGGTGTGTGCCTGCGACTCAACGGGGGTAGGCTTCCGCCTCTTCAGCTTTGACGGGACGAACTGGACCGAGATCGCCGGCCCATCAGCGCCAACCCTCAGGGGCCTTGGAAATCCCAACAACAGTGGAGTTATCAACTACGGAGAACACGATGTTCTCGATGGAAGGCTTCTACTCTCGACCGAGAACACGATTGACGGCCTCGAGGTCTGGACGTACGACGGCACCGCTTTTACCCGGATAGGCAAGGCGGGAGACCCGGGCCTCTGGTCCGCGAACCAGGTCGATGGCTCGGTCGCGGTCTCCAACCTGGAGGGCAAGGTTTACCTGGGTACCGGCACCCCGCATGGGTCCGGGAACGGTGGCGGGGTATGGTCGTGGGACTCCTCATTCACCACCTGGACGCAACTCGTGGGCCAGGGAGCCCCGGGGACCATAACCGGCCCCGGGTTCGGGGATTCAAACAACTTCGTCTTGCAGCCGATTGTCAGGGGAGAGGACCTCTACGTTGCGACTTGGTGCTCCAATGCAGCCCTCCCTCCCCAGGTCCAGGAATGCTGCGTGTACCAGAGGGATGGAAGTAGTTTCACGGATATCTCCGAAATAGGATTCGACATTGTGAACCCCACGTCCAACCTGTCAGCCCTAATATCCAGCTACAACGGCCAGTTGATGGGGTTCACCGGTAATCCCAACGGCTCCGAGGTCTGGACCACCCCGATAGCTCCGTCCATTGACCGGCTGGTTCCCGATAGCGGCCCCTACGGGGCGATCGTGGAGATACAGGGGCACGACTTCCTGAACCAGCAGGGGACGGGGACGGTGGCGTTCAACGGGGTAGAGGCCGCGGTAATCTCCTGGAGCGACACGCTCATCGAGGCCGTGGTGCCGTCGGAGGCAACAACCGGCCCGGTGCAGGTACGCCAGTCCAACGGGGACTCAAACGAGCTCACGTATACACTGGACCTGTCCCGCATCTGGTTCTTCGCCGAGGGGACCACCCGCAACAACGCCATCGACGGAACCTACGAGGAGTGGATATGCCTGCAGAACCCCGGCAGTATCGACGCCGGAGTGGTTCTTACTTACATGCTGGACGACGGGACGACGGAGACCCAGAACGTGACGGTGGCGAAGGAGAGCAGGACGACCGTCAGCGTGAACGACAGGATTGGTCCCAACAGGGACGTGTCCACGATGGTTACAAGCGACCAGCCCATCCTCCCCGAACGCCCCATGTACTTCAACTACCGCAACAAGTGGACCGGGGGGCATGACGTGATGGGGCTCCCGGCGCCGCGGGACACCTTCTTTTTCGCGGAAGGGACGACCAGGGGGAACGCCATCGACGGGTACTTCGAGGAGTGGCTGTGCATCCAGAACCCCGGAGCCACCGACGCCGAGGTGACCGTCACCTACATGCTGGGGACGGGCCAGAACATCGAGGAGAAGTACACGGTAGCAAAGACAAGCCGGGAAACCATAGACGTGAACAAGGATGTGGGCCCAGACCAGGATGTGTCCATCGTGGTTGACAGCACCGAACCGATTGTTGTCGAGCGCCCCATGTACTTCAACTACCACAACAAGTGGACCGGGGGGCACGACGTCGTGGGGGCGGAGGCCCCCGGCACCGAGTTCTTCTTCGCCGAGGGCACGACCCGCGACAACCCCAACGACGGCTCGTTCGAGGAGTGGGTGTGCATTCAGAACCCAGGGGACACCGACGCGGAGGTGACCATCACCTACTACACCGCGCAAAAGGGTACCCAGACCCAGGACGTGACTGTGGAGAAGAAGGCCAGAGAGACGGTGGATGTGAATCTCAAGCTGGGGCCTGACGTGGATACCTCGTTCAAGATAGAGTCGAACGTGCCGATACTCGTTGAGCGCCCAATGTACTTCAACTACCATAGCATGTGGCCCGGAGGCCATGACGTGATGGGCTGTAGTGCCCCCAAGGGGACTTTTTACTTCGCGGAAGGGACCACGCTCGAGGGCCAGTTCGCCACCTATGTCGCGGTGATGAACACCGGCGGGACACAGGCCCAGGTGACGTTCACCTACATGCTGGGGGATGGGACCACAGTACAGAAGACCGCCACCGTGGAGCCCAACCAGAGGTACACCAGGGACGTGCTCGCGGACGTGGGCCCCAACCAGGACGTTTCCATCAAGGTCGAAGCCGATCAACTGATCGTGGTCGAGCGCCCAATGTACTTCGGCTACCATTTCTGGTGCGCCGGAGGGTCCGACACCCTGGGCTACGGGATATAGGAAACCCGCGCTCGAAGGGGGGCAATCGATGAAGATCACCGACGTCGAGGCTTACCTGTGCCATATCCCGCTGTCGAGGCGGTGCGCGACGCGGTAGGGCCGGATATGGAGATAATGGTTGACGCCAACCAGGCGTGGCCCATCCACGGCTTTTCTGAGTACCCAACCTGGGACCTCAAGCGCGCCATGGTGACCGCGAGGGAGCTGGAGGCCCTCGGCGTAGCCTGGCTGGAGGAGCCGCTCGGCATGTACGACTACGACGCGCTATCCACTCTTACGGCATCCACCGCGCTGAACATCAGCGGCGGCGAGATGAACAGTGACATCTTCGAGTTCCGGGAACTCATAGGCAGGCGCTGTTACGACATACTGCAGCCGGACGTCACACTTTCCTGCGGCATCCTGAACGGGAAAAAGATAGCGGGAATGGCCGAGGCGGCGGGGTTGTCGCTGAATCCCCACACCTGGACAAACGGGATAGGGCTGGCCGCCAACCTGCACCTGATGGGGGCGATTCCCAACTGCACCTACTGCGAGTTTCCCTACGAGCCCCCCGGGTGGGTGCCTGAGGCGCGGGACGCGATGCTGGCAAGGCCGTTTGATATTGACGGGGAGGGGTATGTGCACTTGCCGGAGGCGCCGGGGCTGGGCATAGAGGTGGACATGGAGAAGATCCGTGCCCACGGGGAAAAGATTCTCTGACGAGGGCCGCCTTGATACTTTGACGGCTATTTACCATGAGAGAGCGTCTTGCTTGAATTGTTTGCACTTTCGAGTTTCCATGATATAATTATTGTTAAGATTTTTAGAAAGGCCCTCAGGGCCGTTTTTTTTGCCTGAAACCACCACGCGGGAGTAAGTAATCGGCCTTCTCTGCCTCTACCCCTCGATTGGGGGATAGATTTTCACGCCAATGCCGAGGCTTATAGTAAGTTTGCGGGATAGAGAAAACTCAAATACCGGCCGATAGCACTTATAGTACCTGGCAAGAGGAATGGTAACCTCAGGTGGGGTGGGGGGAAGTGCACCTGCGCTAGACCTCAGCAAACCGCCTACCCACCGCCTGCCCCACCTTTCCTCCCTTTTATTGAGGGGAAGGTGCTTGCGCCGCGTTAGTAAGCATATAGAGCAGGGTTAATCGTCTGAACGTGACGCAAGTGCCTGACCTCATTACAGAAATCGCATTCCCTCCACATCATAGCGCCGGCATCTTGCCGGGATAGGCAGGGTCTTGCCCCGGGCTGTTGCATAACAGACGTCGTCTTGGGTGGATGTTGCAACGGCAACAGTCCTGGGGTGGCGTACCTTGTGTGACCGCCGCTTGTGTGACGCGTGGGGACAGGCCTTCTAGCCATCACGTTTGTTTTAGACCACCGCTGAAAGGCACAGTCCCCACCGAGTGGCGTAGGGGGCTGTTAGACCGGGAAATTCTTGAGGTTGGCGCAGTAATGCCCCGGATGGCCGCGGGCCGTCTTGAGAACCTCCAGCGCCGCGTGCTTGACCTGGAGCGGATCGCCGAACTGCTTCTTCTCGTTGGTGACGACCGCCATGTCGATCTTGATCGTGGACCCCTCACCGGGATCGCCTTCGTCCTCCATCTCCGGGCATATCTCCCGGAGCGCCTCGTCGAACCGGGCCGTTATGGTCGAGAAGATCTGGTTGACCCTCAGGGGAACCGAGAGCATCACAAAATCGTCCTCGCCCATGTACCCCAGGAACTCCTTATCGCCGATTACGACATCCCGCAGTATGCCGGCCAGGCTGGTTATCAGACTGTCACCGCGGTTGACGCCGTAACGGTAGTTGACGAGCCGCAGGTTCCCGATATCCACGTAGATGAACGCGAAGAACTTGCCTCGTCGCTCGAGGCGCTTGCGGGTTTCCTCGTAGATCTGGTGCTTCCCCGGGAGTTTTGTCAACGGGTCGACCGCCATGCCCTTGCTTGCTTTCGTCAGCACCGACTTGATGCGGGCGAAAAGCTCGGCGTTGTCGAACGGCTTCGCCAGGTAGTCGTCTGCGCCGCACTCGAAGCCCTTGACGACGTGATGCGCCTCGTCGAGCGCGGTGAGCATGATTATGGGGACGTACTTGGTGCGGGCGTCGGAGCGCAACCTCTCGCAGATCTCCCACCCGTCAACGTCCGGCATCATTATATCCAGGATTATAACGTCCGGCTCATCGACGAACGCCGACACCAGGCCGGTCTCGCCGCTCATCTCGGTGACCACGTCGTATCCCTCGATCTGGAGGTTCGTCTTCATGACCTCGAGCAGGGGGACCTCGTCGTCTATCAGGAGGACCTTTCTCTTCTTGAGCTCGGGCATTATCTTCTACCACCCTCCCGCCTGTTGTATAGCTGATAATTCTATCACAGGTACGCGAAATCGTGGTTAGAGCAGACCGTGGAGCTCCAGCAGGCGGCTGTCGCTCAGCAGTTCGTCGGTGTGACCGTCGGCGACTATCCTGCCGTCGTCTATGATGATAAGGCGATCGCAGAGCTCGCGGGTCATGCCGGTATCGTGGGAGATGATTACCTTTGTGACCTCGAAGCCCCTTACCAGCTCTATCAGCTCGCGACGGCCCTTGGGGTCAAGGTTGGTTGCCGGTTCGTCCAGAACCAGTATCTCCGGATCCATCGATAGCACGGTGGCGAGCGATATCCGCTTCTTTTCCCCGAAGCTCATATGGTGCGGCGAGCGGTCTTCCGACCCCTCCATTCCAACCCACGTGAGCGCCCGGCTGACCGCCTGGTCGACAAGCTCCTGTGTGAGCTTCTGGTTCCTGGGGCCGAATGACACGTCCTCCCGCACCGTTGGGCAGAAAAGCTGGTCGTCGGGGTCCTGGAACACCAGCCCCACCATGCTCCTTATCTCGGACAGATTCTTCCCGCACACCTCCAACCCCATTATCTCGACCCGGCCTTCACCCGAGAGAATCCCGTTGAGATGGAGCGCCATCGTGGACTTGCCCGCGCCGTTAGGCCCCATGACCGCTATCGACTCACCGCGCCGGACCGTGAGGTTGACGTCCTCCAGGGCTGGGGTGCCATCGTGGTAGTGGTAGCTCAAGCTCTCGATCCTGATCGCTTCTCTGGTGTCGAGCCCGATCACTTCCACAGGACTGCCAGCCTTCCCGTGAGCACGATAAGGACCACCACCGACATGAAGACGTAATCCGCGGCTCTCATGCTGCTCTCCCGCTGGAGCGGGAACGTCCCGTCGAATCCGCGGGCGCACATCGCCTGGTAAACTCTCTCCGCGCGATCGTGGCTCCTCAGGAAAAGCGACGCGACCATGTAGCCGACCGTCCTGGCCTGCCAGATCCAGCGCCCCCGGAAGTTGCGGGATTCACAGGCCCGCTTCATCCTCTGGGCCTCGTCGACGATAACGAAGATATAGCGGTACATGAAGGCGGCAACGGTGGTGAAGAAAGAAGGGACGTGGAGCCTCTCGAGCCCGTGCATCAGGTCGGGGAAGGGGGTCGTGGACGAGAGCAGTATGAGGCACGAAACCGAGATGGTTGACTTGATGGCGACGTTCCAGAGAACAAGAAGGCCCTCACTGGAGACGGCGAAAGGCCCCAGGTCGTAGGAGGTCCCTCCCTTGTGCATGAACGGGATGAACACCGCCACCATCAGGATGAATGGTAGCACGACCAGCACCCGGGAAAGGAGGTAGGAAACAGGCACCCTTGAAGCGGCGGCGATAATCAACACCACCCCGGCGTATACGCAGAAAGCCCACCACGCCCGGGGGGGCGTGGTCACGCAGATTACTATCAGTGCGAACAACGCGATCGCCTTCGCCCTGGGATCCAGCGAGTGTACAGGGCTTTCGAGCTTGCTGTATCTGTCAATATAGTCGTGTTTCAATTACCCGGTTCCGCGGCCCTCCTCTTGTTCATATGCCCAAGGCCGAGGGCGAGCAGCGCCACTCCCGCTGCCAGTGCGCCGGTTAAAAGGACCCCGATGAAGCCGGAGAGGCCCACCGCGGCCTTGGTGCCCACGGCGTCACCGTAATCCGGTATCGGCGAGTGCGTCCAGGTCGGCTCGGTGTCTTCGGCCGCCTCCATGAACCCCTTGTCCTCCGCTACCTTCTCGAGCCCGTCAGGGCTGGAGGACGCCCACGGCGATATGAACACCGCGAGGAGGATGGCCACCAGCATCGCGACGCCGAAGAATATCCATAGACCCGTGGTCTTCTTACCCGAAACATTATTTACGTCGTCTGCCATCACGCAACCTCCCTCGCTACTCTCTTGCCAAGCTCCGGCGGCCCACTGTAGGCGTCTACCAGGTCCGGCCGCGACTGGAGCACGACCGCTATCACAACCGTGGTTATTATCGCCTCGCCGACACCGATGATGGCGTGAACGCCGACCATCGCGGGAAGCACCGTGCCCAGCGGCACAGTTCCCGATATCGCCAGCTCAAAGGAGCAGGCGATAGAGGCAAGCACCACCGATATCCAGGAGAAGACGGCGGTGCAGGTCAACAGAGACGTCCTCTCGCTGAGGCTCCTGCCAAGCGCGCCCTTGGAGAGCATCAGCAGGTAGTAGCTCATCAGGCCGCCTATCACCGCCATGGTAAAGATGTTGGCACCCAGCGCGGTCAGTCCCCCGTCGGCGAAGAACAGGCACTGCACCATGAGCACCACCACCATGACCAGGAAACCCGGCCAGGCCCCCAGCAGGACCATCGCGAGGATAGCTCCCAGGAAGTGGCCGCTGGTGCCGCCCGCCACCGGGAAGTTCAGCATCTGCGCCGCGAAGATGAACGCCGCGGTGATGCCGAGAAGGGGAATCACCTTCTCGTTGAGCTTGCTCTTGGCCGCGTAAAGCGCGTAGCCGGTGAACCCCGCCGAAACACCGGTCAAGGTGCCCCACGTCTTGGGGTCCAGAAATCCATCGGGAATGTGCACTTAGACCACCCCTTTTCCATAGCGTGCCATTTCACTCCCATGCAACGTCGGGTGGCAAGAAAAAAGCCACCAAACAACCGGCTCCTACCGGAATACCGGCCTTCGTGGCCTGATTACTTCTATCTCGTCTTGTTCCTGAGCCTTCTTGACCCGCTTACAGGAGATTTATAACAGAATCCGGCCCTAAAAGCAAAACGCGCCAATGGTGCCTGGCACCAGTGGCGCGTTTTTTCACGTGGAGGTCAGGTGGACAGGATTATCTCGTGCTCGAGGAGGTCTACCCGCTCGACCTTTGCGGTTATCAGCTTCTGTTCGCCGAAGAGATCGGTCAGCAGGACCTTGTCACCTTCCGGATGAACGGTCACAACGTCTTCCATGACCTTCTGCTTCTCTCCGTCCTTCACCACGAAAACGATCGCTTCACACATCGCGTTCCTCCTCGGATTCGAGCGGTAGCCCGTAATGCTCAAGGACCAGAATAACCGCTTCCTTGATGAGTTGCTGTAGCGGCCTCTTGTGTACCCCCAGTAGCTCCAGGGGCGGGTTGGATATCGGCAACAGGATCTTCCGCCCGGGCGCCGAGGCTACCGCGGTGGCGAGGGCGGGTGTTACCTCGCCCATCATCGAGTTGGGCACGACGATGGAGAGCGAGCCCATTATTATATCGGCGTCCTTCACGGAGTGGACAACCGCGTTCTCGCCGGTGGCGCCCCTGTTGGCCTTCGCCTTGATCATGTTCCCGGTGGCGATGGCGTTGGTCCCCAGGGCCATTATATCGGCATCCTCGGGGAGCTCGTTCCGCAGGCGCAGGACCATCTGGGTACCTATGCTCCCTCCCATGCCATCCACTACCGCGATAATCATCTAAAGGTCTCCCTCATATGCTTTGCGGGCGCTCACCTTCTCCAGAAAACGCTGCGCCGACGAAGCGGCGAGGGCGCCTTCCCCGGCCGCCACTACGACCTGCTTGAACAGGCCGGCACGGACATCCCCGGCGGCGAAGATCCCCGGGACTGTAGACTCAAGGAGCTCACCGGTGATGATGTAGCCGGCATCGTCGAGGGCCAGAAGGCCCGAGAGGAAAGCGGTGTTGGGGGTGTTTCCCACGTAGAAGAAGATGCCGGAAACCGGCACGTCCGTTCTCTCCCCGGTACTGTTGTTCATGATCGTCGCTGATTCCACCGTCTCACCGCCGTTGACTGACTTTATCTCGGAGTTCCACATGAACTCGAGCTTCGGCTCGGCTGCAGCCCGTTCTCGCAGGTACTTCGAGGCCCTGAGCTCACCTCTCCTGTGGACGATGAGTACCTTGCCGGCAAACCTTGCCAGGTGCAGCGCCTCCCCAACAGCGGCATCCCCGCCGCCTATAACCATCACTACCCGGTCGCGGAAAAGGGGTCCGTCGCAGGTGGCGCAGTAGGAGATACCCCGCCCGTTGAACTCCTCCTCCCCGGGGATCCCCATTTTAAGCGGATTTCTCCCGGTGGCTACTATCAGGGCGCGGGCGTTGAGCTCGCCGCCCTCGAGATGGAGGGTCATGACGCCATCGCCCGGCGTTACTCCCGTTGCCTGGGCGAAGGTCTTGATCTCCAGGCCGAACTTCGCCGCCTGCCTCTTCATCCGGCCCACAAGTTCGGTGCCCTCGACCCCGTCGGGGAAACCGGGGTAGTTCTCGATCAGCGGCGCCGTTATCACCTGCCCACCGGTCAGTTCCCGGTCCAGCAGGACGGTGTCCACGTCGGCCCGGCCCAGGTAGAGACCGGCGGTGAGCCCTGCCGGTCCTCCGCCTATGATAACGACCTCGCGTACCCTCTCGTCCATCTTATTCTCCCTTGTTCCCGGGCACGATGCCAACGCATCCAATTGATGCAACCGGGTAACGGATATTCTAGCACGGAGACCATTAAAGAATGTAATAATGATGTAATGCTGGAAAGGTACTTCTCTATACAAGAAAAGAAAAGGTTCGCGGTGCACTGGGTAACCCGCTCCCTCGAGTGCGGGGTTGAGGATATGTCATCGGCGACCGAGGAGGAGCTAGCGGAGGCGAATCGCGGCATGTCCCGGGAGGCCCGCGCGCTTGCCTCCCGACCCGCGGACCCCGTGGTGGCGCCGGCAAGAGGTAACAGCCTGCTGGACCTCAAGATAGAGCTGGCGGGAAGGATGCTCACTCACTGCGCCTGCTGCGAGCGGCGCTGCGGCGCCGACAGGACCGAAGGCGAGAAGGGTTACTGCGGGGTGGGGGCCCACTCCCGCTACAGCTCCGATTTCTTGCACATGGGAGAGGAGATGGAACTGGTGCCCAGCCACACCATCTTCTTCTCCGGGTGCACGTTCAAGTGCGTCTACTGCCAGAACTGGGATATCGCGATGCACCCCGAATCGGGGCGCACCGCCGAGCCGGAGATGCTGTCCGCCGTTCTCATGGAGGGTATCTCCCAGGGCTCGAGGAACGCGAACTTCGTGGGGGGCAACCCCGACCCCAACCTGCACACCATCCTGGAGACGGTGAGATTATTGGGGAGCGCCGGCAGGTTTCTCCCGATGGTCTGGAACTCGAACATGTACACGTCCCTGGAGGCGATGGAGGTACTGGAGGGCGTGATGGACGTCTACCTGGGGGACTTTCGCTACGGGAACGATGAGTGCGCCCGTGAACTGTCGGACGTCGACGGGTACTTCGAGGTGGTCGGACGCAACTTCGCGCGTGCGCATGAAACCGCCGAGGTCATGATACGGCACCTGGTTCTGCCCGGGCACCTGGAGTGCTGCACCCGTCCTGTAATGGAGTGGGTAGGCAAGAACATGCCGGGTGCCTACTTCAACCTGATGTTTCAGTACAGGCCGGAGTACCGTGCCGGCCTGTTTCCCGCCATAGACCGGCGGCTCTCGGAGGAGGAAAGGCGCCGGGCGCTCGCCATGGCCGGGGAGTACGGACTCGCGATAGGATGACGGGGATACGATTCCCGGCGCCCCCGTCGGGCGATCACTTCCCGGTGGGCTCTATGACCACTACGGCCGATTTGGCCCCCATGTCTTTGAGAAGCTTCCCGATGTCCTTGATGTACTCCTCGTTCACGGGGTTGTCGTCCCGTTTCTTGAGCTCGTCGTTGGGGATCTCGATCGTCAGGGATACTTCGGCGTTGTGGATCGCGCCTTCCAACTTGGTGCTGTTCTTGTGCCCGGGTAGATATTGGACGAGCATCAGGATGAAGATGAGAAGTGCTACCACCAGGATGCTGATGGCATAGACGCCGAAGCTCACCCTCAGCGGCGCGTGCTTCTTGTCGAAGGGCCCGGCCGGCACAGGGGGCTCCTGCCCCTCACCGGTGACTTGCTGGTCGTTATTCATGCCTCATCCCCCTGTGGGTATTCCAGTGATCGCTACTACACTGTCGAGTATAGGGAAAGGGAGCTTGAAATTACAGTCCTGGGGCGGTATCGGGGCCGGAAAAGACCCATTGTCCTTGAAACCCGAACACGTCAGACGGCTTCAGTATGTAGTAGGCTTATTTCCCTTTGACGGGTAAGTTATGCTTATATCCGAAATGAACTCATCGTGCATCGTCTTGTAAGCCAGGAGGGAGAAGAATGAACTCGAATCAGGAAGGAAGGCCCCCCGGGGAACCGGGTCCACCGGTGTCGGGCGGCCAGGGAACTCCAGTACCCGGAGCGCAGATACCTCCGATGCCACAGGGGGGGACTCCGCCTCCGCCTCCGGCGAGGCCGGCGCCATCGGCCCACATGGGAGGGCAGGGCGCGGGAATACCTCCGTCCGGCACGCTCCCGCCGATACCCCGCCGCACCGAGACGGGCAGGAAGAAGAGGGGGGGAGGCGGTACTTTCCTGATAGCGCTCGTCGCCTCGATAATCGGTGCCCTGCTGGTGCTTACCGCTATGCCGTGGGCGTTTGGCGTCAACCCGTGGGACCTGGTCAGGGGAGAGCTCCGCAACGCTGGAACGGAAGAGGATGGGGAGGGCATCGTAAAGCTGGTGAGCCCCACCGAAGGCGCCACCCACGTAGCGGATATCGCGGTCAAGGTAACCCCCTCGATCGTGAACATCGATATCAGGACCGCTCCCCAGAGGGGGCTGTTCTTTGATGTAGGCCCCCAGGAGGGGACCGGCTCCGGTGTCATATACAAGGAGGACGGTTACATCATCACCAACAACCACGTCATCCAGGATGCCCGGGAGATAACGGTGAGACTCGCCAGTGGGCAGGAACTCACCGGGACGAAGGTGGGCGCCGACCCCGAGACCGATATCGCGGTGGTGAAGATAGACAAGACCGGGTTGCCCACCCTGAAGCTGGGCGATTCCGACAAGCTGGTGGTAGGCGAGCTGTGCGTGGCGGTTGGCAGCCCGTTCGGGTTTGAGCAGAGCGTGACCGCCGGGATAATAAGCGCCCTGAACCGGAACATATCCGCCGATTCCCAGCAAGGCGTAACGGTGCTGACGGACCTCATACAGACCGACGCGGCGATCAACCCGGGGAACTCGGGAGGGGCGCTCTGCGATTCGTTGGCAAGGCTCATAGGTATTAACGCGGTCATCGCCTCCGCCGCGGGCGGCTCGGAGGGGGTCGGCTTCGCAATACCGATAAACACGGCTCAGAAAGTGGCCGACGACATAATAGCCGGCAGGCCCGTGTCGCATCCCTACATCGGCATCCTCGGCCAGACCGTCACGGATACGATAGCCGAGCAGTACGAACTGCCGGTGAGCGACGGGGCGTATATCACACGCGTGGTGCCCGACGGGCCGGCCGATAAGGCGGGCATCAAGACCGGTGACATCATAGTGGAGATAGACGGCGAGATGGTCAAGGGGATGGACGAGATAATAAGCGAGGTCCGTGGCCGGAACGTGGGGGACACGGTTTCCCTGACCTACTACGACGGCAACGAGAAGAAGATGGTGGATGTGACCCTCGAGGAAAAACCCACCAACCTCCAATAGAAAAACGCAACAATGGGGCCAGGCCCCAAACGTGCAAAACGCAACAGTGGTGCCAGGCACCAGGCGTGCAAAACGCAACAAGTTTAGACGTAAAGTACTTGCAAAAGGTGATAGGCACCAACGCAAGGTCGACGGGTGGAGATGGCATGGCAAGGGATGAGATAGTCGAGCTCATAGAGGACGCGCTGGAAACGGCGGTGTCGGAGGGACTCCTGCCCCCCACCCCGGCCGGTAAGATAGAGCTCGAGCACCCCAGGCGCAGGGAGCACGGCGACTGGTCGACCAACCTGGCGCTCGGCGTCGCGGGACGGCTGGACAGGAACCCGAGGGAGATCGCGGAGATAATCGCGGGCCGTGTAGCCGAAAGCCCCGATGTCATCAGCAGGGTGGAGGTCGCCGGGCCGGGGTTCATCAACTTCCACCTCAGCCCGGCCTATATCCGGAACGTCTTGTTCGAGATAGAGGAGATGGGCGACCGATACGGCTCCTCGGACGCCGGGGGCAGGCAAAGGGTCCAGGTCGAGTTTGTCAGCGCCAATCCCGTGGGCCCGCTCCACGTGGGGCACGGGCGGTGGGCGGCCCTCGGTGACGCCCTCGCGGGCGTGATGAGCCACGCCGGTTTCCTGGTGGAGCGCGAGTTCTACGTCAACGACTACGGGACCCAACTCCGGAACTTCGGCCGCTCTATATCCGCGCGCTACATGGAACTGCTGGGGCGTGGCTGCGAGCTGCCCGATGGTGGGTACGCCGGGGAGTATATAAAGGACATCGCCCGGAGGATAGTGGACGAGTGCGGAGACGAGTTCCTGGACCTCCCCGAGGAGGACAGGGTCGATGTTTTCATAGAGATGGAGTACCCGCGGATGCTGGAGTCCATCAGGGAAACCCTCGAGGGGATGGGCGTTGTCTTCGACGTGTGGTTCAGAGAGCGTGACCTGTATCAACGGGGCGAGGTCGGGGAGTCGCTCGGCGCGCTTGAGCGGGATGGCAAGGCGTACCGGGAGGAAGGGGCGCTGTGGCTCCGGACCACCGAGTACGGCGACGAGAAGGACCGGGTGCTGGTACGGTCGTCGGGTGAGCCGACTTACTTCGCGTCCGACATCGCCTATCACCGCGACAAGATGGAGCGCGGCTTTGACAGGGTAATAGACATATGGGGCGCCGACCACCATGGGTACGTCAATCGCATGAAGGCGGCGATGGAGGCAATGGGGTACGACCGGGAGGCCCTGGAGGTCATCCTGGGGCAGTTGGTCAAGCTGTTTCGCTCCGGCAAACCGGTGGTAATGTCCAAGCGCACCGGAGACGTAGTTACCCTGGACGAGCTCCTGGGGGAGGTGGGGGCAGACGCCGCGAGGTACTTTTTCCTGCAGCGCTCCCACGATTCCCCGCTGGATTTCGACATTGAGCTTGCCAAGAAGGAGTCCCCCGAGAACCCGGTCTATTACGTTCAGTACGCCCACGCCCGCATCTCGAGCATACTTCGCTACGCCCGGGAGGCGGCGGCGGAGGCGGAACTCCCAGATCCGCTTCCCGAAGACCTCGAACTGCTCGAAGCCGAGGCGGAGATGGACCTGCTCCGCAAGCTGGGCGAGTTGGAGGAGGTGGTGGAGTTCTGCGCGATGAAGCGTGTGCCCCACCGGCTGACCGGGTACGCCGAGGAGCTGGCCGCCCTTTTCCACGCGTTCTACCGGGACTGCCGGGTGGTGACCGACGACGAGCGCCTGATGCGCGCCCGCGTTTTCCTGGTGCAAGGGGTCAGGCAGGCCCTGCGGATAGTGCTGGGGCTGATTGGGGTGTCCGCGCCCGAGCAGATGTGAGAGGGGCGGGCCGCATGCGTTTCGGGTATCACGTGAAGCTTGCCGGGAGCCCGGTTTCCGCCATCAAAGGCGGGGAGGAGGCCGGCTGCGACACCATCCAGATGTTCCCGGGAAGCCCTCGCCAGTGGGGGACCCCGAAGGCCTCGGATGAGGATGCCCGGGCGTTCAGGGAAGCGAAGGCGGAGGCGGGCATCGATCCGGTCATCATACACTCCATCTACCTGGTCAACATCGCTTCTCCCTCCGACCAGGTGTTCGGGCGCTCGGTAAGCTCACTGGTCAGCGCTCTGGGCAAGGCCGATAAGCTGGGCGCGAACGCGGTCGTCACCCATATCGGGAACCACAAGGGCGAAGGAGAGCGGTCCGGCCTCGAGCGGATTGCCGCCGCGGTCAACTCCTGCCTCGAGAGGTCCCCCGGGGAGTCGATGCTGTTGCTGGAGACCACCGCCGGGGCGGGAACGTCCATCGGGGGCAGGTTCGAGCAGTTCGGGGAGGTGTTCGACATCTCGGGAGCGCCGGACCGGCTTGGCATCTGCCTGGACACCTGCCATGTATACGCGGCGGGCTACGATATCAGCACTCCCGGGGGTGTCGACGCCGCCCTGGAGGAACTGGATAAGTTCATCGGACTGGACCGGATCAAACTCCTTCATCTCAACGACTCGAAGGCGGAGTGCGGCTCGCACACCGACCGCCACGAGCATATCGGGCAGGGCATGATAGGGATGGAGGCGTTCCGCTACATAGTGAACCACGAGGCGCTGGTGGAACTCCCCGCCATCATCGAGCTTGCCCACGGTGGCTCCAACCCCGACGACATCGGCCTGCTGCGCTCGCTGGTCGACGGCTGACCTCCCGTTCCCTCCCCATCTAGAGTGCGGGCTTCAGCCCGCATCCGGCTCCCTGGTAGCGCCGCCTTCCAGGCGGCATAGGCCGCGACGAATGCCGGCAAGATGCCGGCTCTACACTGCGGAAAGGGATGCCGGCAAGATGCCGGCACTGCGGACCGGAGGGCGGGGATAAGAGGGCGACAGGAGTGTTGGTTCCCCCTCAATGCTGGTGAGGGTGGTCGTGCGCCTGCGATGACTGTTGCTCCTGCGCGTCAAACAGAAGCCGGGCAGCAGCGTCGAGGTCGGCGTGGGCGTTCCTCAGCGTCTCGGCAACGCTGTCCAGCGTGGCGGAGACATCACCTACCCCGCGGTTCCCGGCCAGACTGGACCAGTGCTCAGCCTCCGACACCTCGGCCTCGACCCTGCTTGCCAGGTGCCTTATGGCCGTCTTGATTGCCACCAGGTCGGGATTTGTTATGTGCAAACTCCACCTCCCCGTTTATTTCAGCGCCAATACCGTTGGCGTCAACGCTGGCGAAAACCGTCTGATATCACCATAATAGCAGTTAGGTGTCCCGTTTCATAAGTACGGTGACGCACCGAGAGCGTCGGTGCGCCGCTCCGGCAAGGCGCGCGACTCAGTGCCCCGGTCCATGGATACGGTTAAGCACCGAGAGCGTCGAAGCGCCGCTCCGGCAAGGCGCGCGACCTAGACGTACTCCTGTAGTACGTCGAGGGAGCGGAACGCAGCCGGTGTGGATGCAGCGGCGTTCGAATGCCGGCGTATTCATGGAGCGGGGTACTTATACGTACTTCCGTAGTACTTCGAGGGAGCGGAACGCAGCCGGTGTGGATGCAGCGGCGTTCGAATGCCATTGTATTTGTGAGACGGGGCACCAAAAAGCAACGTGAACGGTTCCGGGATGAACATGCAGTTGTGGTATTGTAAAAGCATGGAGTTGTTACGGGAGGAAATGTGAACGATTTCGTCTACAGGAACGGCGTACTGTGTTGCGAAGAACTCCGTGTTTCCGATATCGCGAAGAAGGTCGGCACGCCGTTCTACCTGTACAGCAGGAACACGCTGGTCAATCACTACAGGGTGGTGGACCAGGCGTTCAGCGCGCTGGAGCATATCATTTGCTTCTCGGTGAAGTCGAACAGCAACGTAGCAATCCTGCGGCTGCTCGCAAACGAGGGTGCGGGAGCGGACGTGGTCTCCGGGGGCGAGCTCTTCAGGGCGCTCAAGGGTGGAATAGACCCCCGGAAGATAGTCTTCGCGGGGTTGGGCAAGACTGAGATAGAGATCGAGCATGCCCTGGGGGAGGGCATTCTCCTGTTCAACGTGGAGTCCAGCCAGGAACTGATGCTCATAAACAGGGTTGCGGAGAGGATGGGGGTCGAGGCGCCGGTCGCCTTGAGAGTGAACCCCGACATCAACCCCAAGACCCACCCTTACGTTGCAACCGGCCTCAAGCAGAGCAAGTTCGGCATACCGTTGAAGGCGGCGATGGCGGAGTACGAGGTGGCCCAGAAACTCCCCGGCCTGAACCCCATAGGGGTCCATATGCATATCGGCTCCCAGATACTGGAGTCAGGACCGTTCGAGAACGGCGTGAACAAGTTAGTCAAGCTGGCCAAGAGCTTGAAGGTCCTGGGGATGGATATCCGGTACGTAAACATCGGCGGGGGGTTCGGCATCCAGTACACCGACGAGGAGGCGCTCACCCCGGACCAGTACGCCAGCGCCCTTGTGCCGTTGCTGGAAGACGTCGGGGCGACAATCATAGTTGAGGTCGGCCGGATGATAACCGGGAACTCGGGGATACTGGTCACCACGGTTCTCTACGACAAGCATGGCGAGGAGAAGAGGTTCGTCGTAGTTGACGCCGCCATGAACGACCTGATACGCCCCAGTCTGTACCAGGCGAAACACCACATAGCGCCTGTCAACCAACGCGAGGGGGTAAGGGACGTCAAGGTGGATGTCGTCGGCCCGATCTGCGAGTCATCCGATTTCCTGGCCCGGGACTTTACGATGCAGGAGGTCAAGCAGGGGGACCTGCTGGCGGTGTTTACCGCCGGGGCTTACGGGTTCTCCATGTCCTCGAACTATAACTCGCGGACCAGGGTCCCCGAGATACTGGTGTGGGGGCGAAAGGCGTTCGTGATAAGGCGTCGCGAGACTTACGAGGACCTGGTCCGTGGTGAGGCCATCCCCGACGGTATCTAAGCCGCCTTTCTCCGATTGAACCGCGTGGAGGAACGGTGGCGAAAAAGAAAACGACGGTATCCATCGCTGACATCAAGAGGGACCTGCCCGGCGCCGTTTCGCGGGTGATGGACCGGCATGGCGTCGCGGGCATGATAGAGGAGAAGCCGGACGCCGTCTACGTCAAGGTCAACGCGATCGACTTCAAGCCGTACGCCTACACCAACCTCGAGGTGACCGGCGCGGTCATGGATTACTGCAGGGAGGCGGGTGCCAGGCAACTGTACCTTATGGAGAACTCGACCCAGAGCAACATCACCCGGCTGGTCTTTCATGTCACGGGCTTCGATGAACTCGCGCGGGAGCACGGGGCCGAGGTGCTGTACCTGGACGAGGGAAAGCAGGTGCCACTCGAGCTTCCCCACATGGGTTACCGGGTCAATGTCTCCAGGCACGTCAAGCGCATCATCGAAGAACGTGACCGGGTCTGCTATATAAACGTCCCCCGGCTCAAGACCCACTCCATGACCGTGCTCACCGCGGGGATAAAGAACCAGTACGGCCTCATCGCCCACAAAGACCGCTCCCCCGACCACAACTTCCTGTTACACAGGAAGCTCGCCGATATTTACAGCGTTATCAGGCCGGACTTCACGCTGGTGGACGGCACCGTGGCGACCATCTACGGTCATTACCCGCCGGTGGCGCTGCACAAGAAGGCACTGGTGCCGTTCAACATCCTCATCGGGGGGACGGATACGCTGGCGGTGGATGTCGTCTGTGCCCGTATCTTAGGATACGGCATCGAGGAGGTCGAGCATCTCGAGGAAGCCAGGGGGATGGGCCTGGGCTGCGGGGACCTGGAAGAGATCGAGGTGGTGGAGGAGCCGCTGGACCGTTTCAAGAAGAGGTACCCGTACGAGCTGTACGACGCGTTCCCACCCGATGTTGAGGTGATAAGAGGCGCCGAGCGTAACTGTCCTGAGGGATGCTACGGCAACACGATGGCGCTTCTCCAGGTCCTTTACCTGGACTTCGAGGGCAAGGGAGGCTTTACCATCGTCATGGGCAAGGGCTTTGACCTCGAGGAGATAGACGGGATAGAGGGGCGCGTGTTCATCGCGGGTCCGTGTGCCTACAACGAGGTTGGAAGGCGGCTCAAGAATCGGCTGGGCAGGAAGAACGTCTCTTACACCCGTGAGTGCAACGACCTGGCCGGCACCACCGGGGCGTTGACAAAGCTCATGAAGGTGAGCCCCCTGAAGATGGTGCCGGTGAGCCCGGTCAAGTCGGTGGAACTTCTGCTCAAGGCGAAGTTGCATCGGACCACCGCCCGGATTCCCCCTATAGTCCCTCATTAGCCGCTATGGAAAGAAGAGAAAAAGCGCTGGAGGTTGATAGGCGGCTGGCCCGGGCGTTCGGATCACGTTTACCCAGCGACAGGCGTGACATGATCCACGAACTCATCCACGCGGTGCTCTCCCAGAACACGTCGAGGAACAACTACGACCTGGCGTACCGGCGCCTGACCGAGAGGTTCCCGTCAGTCGAGGGGATAGCGACCGCCCCGCTTACGGAGGTGGAGGAGGCGATTCGTCCCGGAGGGTTATCCCAGCGGAAGTCGGTAGTCATTCAAGCGATTCTGGCCGAGATTCACCGTGAGCGCGGCGAGTACTCGCTGGAGTTCCTCGGTGGCTTGAGCGTGGGTGAGGCGCGGGAGTTCCTCACGTCCCTTACAGGGGTCGGGCCGAAGACCGCGTCGGTGGTGCTGATGTTCGCGGGGGGCCGAAAGGTACTTCCGGTGGACACCCACGTGCTAAGGACTACGAAGAGGATAGGGCTGATAGATAAAGAGATTACCGCGGAGAGGGCGCAGCAGGAGCTGGAGGAGCTCGTCCCACCGGCGAAGCGCCCCCGGACGCACCTCAACCTGGTGCGCCTGGGTCGCGAGGTATGCCGCGCGAGGGCCACCCGTTGCGAGGTCTGCCCGGTCAACAACATCTGCGAGTACCAACAATAATCGCGTCAACCAAACGGTGCCTGGCTCATGTGTTGTCGTTGACCTATCCACACAAACGCTCTCTTTAATGCAACGCAGGTGCCTGGCACCACCGTTATACGCAATAACGTTAGAAAAAATGACGCACTGGTGCCTGTCACCAGTGCGTCATTTTGCGACTGGCCGGGGGTCAGTTCCCGCGGCAGGTGATAGAATAGTCGTTGTGGTCGTATCCGGCGCCCCTGGTTGCCGTTTGAACGATGGGATAGGGAGTCCTCCCGAGGACCAGGATATCCCCTGAAAACAGCTATGGATAGGTCTATGACGTGGATTGCTGACGCGATATCCGGCAGCCGTGCCGAGATACTGGAACGTGTCGCGGCGCTCATCACCGAGAGAGAGGCGGGCCGCTCCGCCCTGCCTCCGGACGAGATACACCGGCAGGCGGAGATGACACTCGAACTGCTTGTCTCCCGGCTGAGAAAGGTGGAGAGCACGGCGTCACTGGACCGGTGGGGGACGATAGGCGAGAACTGCTCCGAGCGCGGGCTCACGATGGCCGAGATCCCCAATACGCCGGACCTGGTGAAGAGGGCGATATGGGGCGAGATGGAGAAGCGGGTCGAAGAAGGCGCTATTTCCCTCCCCGACCTGGTGGACGCGATGATGGACGTGGAGCTGGTTCTCTCGGAGTGCCGGTTTGCCATGATGCGAACGTACCTGGGTTCCCGGAACATCAAGGTGACCGAGAAAACCAAGCGCATAGAGGCGCTTTACTCCATGGCGGACCTTCTCTCCAGTGAGGGAAACAAGCGCGAGGTTTACACGGAAATCGTGGAGAAGGTGGCGAGCATTACCGGGCTGGGGCGGTGTTCGCTGCTGGCGTTCCTTGGCGGCGAGGAACTCGAGATTGTCGCCTGTAACCGGTGGGACGCCACCGGAACAATTCGACAATCCACAGCCGACCTGGCCGCCTTGAAGGCGGTGGTCTTGCTGGGGGGGCCGGTGATACTGAAGAAAGGCGGCCATAACCCGCCGGAGATTGAACGCCTGCTCGATGACTACGGCACCAGTGTCGTCCTGCTGGTCCCGATGATGTCGGGCGAGAAGTACGTCGGCCTGCTCCTGCTGGACCAGGGTGAAACCGGCGAGTTCGTTCCCGAGCAGATAGCCCTCGCGGTGGCCTGCGCGAACCAGATCGCGGTTACCGTAGAGAAGAGCGGACTTTTCGCCGAGATGGAAGGCAAGATGAAGCACATGGCCGCGGTCGGGATCGTGGCCAGGACACTGTCTTCGTTCCTGGATCCTGACGAGCAACACAAGAGTCTTCTGGAGATGGCGACCGCCCTGGCCCACGCCGACAGCGGGGCGATACTGATTCCCGAGGAGATGTTTGGCAAGCTCAAGGAGGCCGCGAGCACCGGGGAAGCCGGTTGGGTGAGCGATGAGGCGTTCCTGGAGGTGGCGGACTGGGTCAACCGGCATGGAGAGACCGTTCTCCTCCTCAAGGGTGTAAAGGACCCCCGCTTCGGGGACGTTGACATCGGGATCGAGGCGAGCATCGTCTCCCCGCTGATGGTCCGGGGCAAGATTATCGGCGTGATAACCGTCGGCTCCCGCACCCCTGACGAGAGGTACACCAGCGACAGCCTGGAGGTGTTCGGTAACTTCGCGGCCCAGGCGGCGGTCTCCATCGAGAACACCAAGCTCAACGAGCGGCTCGAGGACACGTACCTGGGAGCGATCGCTTCCCTGGCGGCGGCGATCGAGGCGCGCGACCCATATACGGTAGGGCACTCCGCCCGGGTGACACAGTACTCGGTAGCTATCGCGGAGTCGATGGGGTTGTCCGGCGAGGAAGTGGAGGAAGTGAGACTCGCGGCCCTGCTTCACGACCTGGGGAAGATCGGAGTGCCCGACAGCATTCTCAACAAGGCGGGCCGCCTGACCGAGGAGGAGTACTCCGCTATCAAGATGCACCCCGTCTTGAGCATGCGCATAATCGAGCCACTCCCGCACCTGGGGAACATAATACCGATAATCTACCACCACCATGAGCGATACGACGGCCTTGGCTACGTCGACGGCAAGGCCGGTGACGATATACCGCTGGGTGCCCGCATACTCGCGGTCGCCGACTCCTTCGAAGCGATGACATCCGACCGCCCGTACCGGAAGGCCCTCTCCCGCGAGGAGGCGACGGCTGAGATGCGAAGGAACTCCGGGTCGCAGTTCGACCCTGAGGTGGTTCGGCAGTTCATGGATCTGCTCGAGCAGATCACCTCCATCAAGTGACACCTGCGCACCGGGCGCAATATCAGTTATTATTGGTCATTGCATGTATCGTCGTATGCCGGTGCCACTTGTCGCGGGATGGTGGCCCGTATAGCCTGGAGGTGAACCCGGTTGAAGATTGCCATCAGTGGAAAAGGGGGAGTTGGGAAGAGCACGATCGCGGGCGGGCTCGCACGATCCTTCGCGGCCGACGGGAGGAAGGTCCTGGCCATTGACGCCGACCCTGACGCCAACCTCGCGGTCTCTATCGGAGTGCCCCCGGATACCGCGATGGACGTAGTCCCGCTGGCGGAGATGAAGGACGTGGTGGAAGAGCGGACCGGTGCGAAGCTGGGCGCCTACGGCCAGATGTTCAAGATGAACCCAAGGGTCGACGACCTGCCGGACAAGATATGCCTGGACCACGAGGGGGTACGGCTCCTGGCGATGGGGACGGTCAAGGAGGGCGGCGGCGGCTGTGTGTGCCCGGAGTCGGTGCTGCTCAAGGCCCTTATGCGGCACATTCTACTGGACCGGGACGACGTGGTGGTGATGGACATGGAGGCGGGGATAGAGCACCTGGGCAGGGGCACAGCCCGGGGCGTAGACGCGATAATAATAGTGGCTGAGCCGGGCCTGAGGAGCATACAGACGGCTACCACCACTGCCCGGCTGGCGCGGGAGATAGGTATCGGGCGGCTGTTCATGGTATTCAATAAGGTGGTGGAAGACTCGGAGATAGAGAAGCTCAGGGAGGGCGTCGAAGGTATCGAGTACCTGGGCACGGTTCACTTCAGCGATAAGGTGAGAAAGGCGGACCTCGAGGGGATATCGGCGCTTGACGCGGACCCCACGTTCGAGGCCGAGATAGTGGTGATAAAGAACAGGTTGCAAGAAGAGCTGGAGGGGAAGTAGGGAGTTGGCACGAACGAGGTTCGAGATAGTGGAGAAGGAGCAGTACTCCGAGGATGTGTACCGGCTTAAGGTCACCGCGCCGCTGGTGCCGACCCTCGCGAAGGCCGGGCAGTTCATCATCGTGAGGGTGGATGAGCCGGGCGAGCGTATACCGCTGACGCTGATGGACTGGAAAGCCGAGGAGGGCACCGTGGAGATGGTGTTCCAGGCGGTGGGGACGACCACCGATAAGCTATCCCTGCTGGGCATCGGAGATTGCCTCCAGGACGTGGTGGGGCCCCTGGGAAAGCCTACCGAGGCGCGAGAGTTCGGCCGCGTGGCCTGCGTGGGTGGGGGCGTCGGGATCACCGCCCTTTACCCGATAGCGCGGGCGCTGGTGGAGGCGGGAAACGACGTCAGGGTTCTCCTTGGCTCCCGTGACAGGGCGCACCTCATCCTCCTGGACAGGATGGAGGCGCTGGGCGCGCCGGTCGAGGTGGCGACCGATGACGGCTCGATGGGCATCAAGGGTTTCGTGACCACCCTGGTGAAGGACGCCGCCCAGCAGTGGAAGCCGGACAGGGTGGTGGCGGTAGGGCCGGTCCCCATGATGGCCGCGGTATCGTCGCTTACCCGGGGGTACGGCATTCCCACCGTGGTAAGCCTCAACGCGATAATGCTGGACGGGACCGGCATGTGCGGCACCTGCCGCTGCGAGGTGGGTGGCGAGACGAAGTTCTCCTGCGTGGACGGGCCGGAGTTCGACGGCCACCAGGTTGATTTCGACCTCCTGACAGCCCGGCTGGGGGTCTACCGGGACGAGGAGGAAAAGTCGAGGAAACGGTTTGCCCCGATGGCGGATTCGTACCATCATCCCTGCCATTAAGGGGATGTTCTCACGGGCGAAACAGAGGAGTACCGATGACCAGAAGGGACGGCGATAATCCAGGCGCACGGGTCAGGTTCGCGCCCAGCCCCACCGGGAGGCTGCACCTGGGGTCGGCACGTACCGCCCTGTTCAACTGGCTGGTCGCCCGGGGGTCGGGCGGCGATATGATACTGCGGCTGGAGGACACCGACAGGGAGCGTTCGTCCGCGGAGTTCGAGCGCGACATCATGGACTCGATGCTGTGGATGGGGCTGGACTGGGACGAGGGGCCCGACGTGGGTGGTGAGCACGGCCCATACCGCCAGAGCGAGCGTATGGACATCTACTCCGGGTACGCCCGCCGGCTTCTGGAAGAGGACAGGGCTTACCGCTGCTACTGCACCCCGGAGGAGTTGAAGGAGAGGAAAAACGCGGCGGTCGGGGAGGGCCGTGCCTGGCGGTACGACCGGAAGTGCCTCGGGCTTACCGACGAGGAGCGGGCGCGGCTCACCGCGGAGGGCAGGCCGTACGCCATCAGGTTCCGGGTGCCGGAGGGTGAGGTGACGGTGAACGATATGCTGAGGGGCGAGGTGAAGGTGAACGCTTCCGAGATTGACGACTTCATCATACTGCGCTCCGACGGCCGGGCGGGCTTTCACCTCGCGGTGGTGGTGGACGACATTACCATGGAGGTGACACACGTCATCAGGGGCGACGACCACCTGACAAACGCGGTTCGTCACGTCCTCATTTTTAGGGCACTTGGGGCTGCGCCGCCGATGTTCCTGCACCACTCGCTGCTCATGGGCCCGGACGGGGCGAAGCTGTCCAAGAGGCACGGGGCGACCTCCGTTTCCGATTACCGGGAGATGGGATATCTGCCACAGGCGCTGATCAACTACCTTGCCCTGCTCTCGTGGTCGCCGGGGGACGACCGGGAGATATTTACCCCGGGGGAACTGGTGGAGGAGTTCAGCATAGAGGGAGTCTCCGCCGGCAAGGCGATATTCGACATGGACAAGCTCAACTGGCTGAACCGGCAGCACATGAAGATGCTCTCCGACTCGGAGTTGACCGACCTGGTGATAGACCACCTGGACCGGTCTCTTGCGCGCGATAAGATGGAGATAGCTGTCGCCTCAGTAAGAAACGGTATGGAGACACTCGCCGACATAGCAAGCCAGCCGCTCGACATCTACGTACGTCCCGCCGGCGAGTTATCCGACAAGGCCGCCGGGGAGCTCGTGAAGTCTCCGGACATCGAGGAGGCGCTGGACCTCCTTATCTCGACGCTTGAGAAGCACCCATCAAACGGCATGGCGACGGCGGAGCGCATCGTGGACGACCTGCGCCGGGAGGCTGCCGAGCGGGGCTGGAAGGCGAAGACGGTACTATGGCCTTTCCGGCTTGCCGTTACAGGTAGTACAGTGGGGCCGGACCTGACCTACCTCATACTGTTCTGGGGGCCGGGCGGTTGCGCCGACCGTGTCAGGGCCACGAAACGGACGCTGGAGGAGAGAGATGAGTAAGCCCGCGGGAACGGCAGGCGAGTTTTTTCAGAAGGCCGTCGCGGTGCTCCGTGACGACATCGGAGCGGTGAAGGACCGTGACCCCGCGGCCACCAGCACCCTGGAGATAGTACTGTCCTACCCCGGGCTCCACGCGTTGTGGGTGCACCGGGTCGCCAACTATGTTCACCGGAGGGGGGTCCCGTTGCTGCCCCGGCTGCTCTCGATGTTAGCCCGGGCCGTAACCGGCATCGAGATACACCAGGGGGCCACCATCGGGCGCGGCTTATTTATCGACCACGGAATGGGAGTGGTGATAGGCGAGACATGCGAGATAGGAGAGAACGTCACCATATTCCAGGGTGTAACGCTGGGGGGGACCGGCAAGGAGAGGGGCAAACGGCATCCAACGGTGGAGGACAACGTGGTGATAGCGGCGGGAGCCAAGGTGCTGGGCCCCATTACCGTAGGCCGGGACTCGCGGGTGGGCGCCGGGGCGGTGGTTATCCAGGACGTCCCACCTAACTGCACGGTGGTGGGAGTGCCCGGGCGGGTGGCGGTTCGCTCCGGCGAGCGCGTTTCGCCGATAGATCTCCACCACGAGAACCTGCCGGACCCTGTACTGGATATGTTCAACGGGATAGAGCGGCGGCTCGATCGCCTGGAAAATAAAGACAACACTTGAGAAGGTAGAAATGAGCATCAAGGTCTACAACACGATGACCAGGGGGAAAGAGGAGTTGGTCCCGCGCGAGGACGGCAAGATATCGATGTACGTGTGCGGACCGACCGTCTATAACTACATCCACATAGGCAACGCGCGCACGTTCATCAACTTTGACATGATACAGGGGTACCTGCGGTTTGCCGGCTTCGATGTCACCTACGTGCAGAACGTCACCGACGTGGACGACAAGATAATAGGAAAGGCCAACGAGGAAGGCGTATCAACCGACGTGGTGGCCGAGAAGTACCGGGTGGCGTTCGAGGAGGACATGGCGGCGCTGGGGATCGAGCCCCCGGATATCGCGCCCAGGGCCACGGAGTGCATACCCGATATGCTGGAGGTCATCGAAGCGCTGGTTGAAAAAGGGTACGCCTACGAGTCGGACGGCGATGTGTATTTCGAGGTCAAGAGGTTCGACGATTACGGAAAACTCTCCAGGCGGAACCTGGAGGAGCAGAGGATGACCGTCCAGTGCGAGGTGGATGCGGCCCGAAAGCGGGACCCGTTCGATTTCGCGTTGTGGAAGGCGTCAAAGCCGGGGGAGCCCTCCTGGGAGAGCCCATGGGGCCCCGGCCGGCCGGGGTGGCATATCGAGTGCTCCACCATGTCCATCAAGTACCTGGGAACCGGGTTCGATATTCACGGTGGGGGCCAGGACCTCATCTTCCCCCACCACGAGAACGAGATAGCACAGTCGGAGGCGTTCGCCGACGGAGCCCGGTTCGTGCGGTACTGGCTGCATAGCGGGATGCTGAACATCGACCGTGAGAAGATGTCAAAGTCGCTCGGGAACATAAGGTCGCTGCGGGAGGTCCTGGCCGAACACGACGCGGACACCGTACGGATGCTGATGCTGGGCACCCACTACCGAAGCCCGTTGAGCTTTGGAGATGGTTCCCTGGCTGAGGTCCACGCCTCACTGGCGAGGATCAGGAACTGCCGTTTCAACCTGGAGGACCATATCAGGAAGGCCGCGGGCGAGAAGGCGGGGCTCCACCACAGCGATCGCCAGACCGTGCTGGTGCACTTCCTGAACGAGGCCGAGGTCGAGTTCCGCGGGCACATGGATGACGACTTCAACTCGGCGGCAGCCCTGGGGGTCATATTCGGTGTGGTGCGGGAGGTAAACAGCTACCTCGACGAGGCCGGGGACATCAAGACGCCCGCCGGCAAGCTTGTCCTGCTGGAGGCGCAGCGGGTGCTGGACGGTCTCTGCGGGGCCCTGGGGCTGTTCCGGGGAGCGGCGGAGTCGGCGGGCTCGGTGGAGCGGGTGCCCATGGGTGGCCCGGCCGCCACCGAGGGCCCGTCCCGGGAGCAGTTGATCGAGTTGCTGTTGCGGGTAAGGGAAACCGCCAGGGAAGGCGGGAACTTCGAGTTCGCGGACAGGATTCGCGACGGGCTGGCGGAACTGGGTGTCAGGGTGGAGGACGTGCAGGACGGATTCCGCTGGCGCCTTGAACGGTAGGAGGCATCAACCACCACGGACGGTGTGAATCTCATGGCGAGTTCCCCCGAAAGTAAAGACCGGGTCGAGGGCAGGAACCCGGTGCTGGAGGCCCTGCGCGGCCCCCGTGATGTCGGGCGGGTTTATATCGCCGAGGGGGCAATGCACTCCGGTATCGTAGAGGAGATAGTGGATCTCGCCGGGCGGGACGGGGTTCCGGTCATTCGCCTTCCCCGCGATGAGCTTTCACGAATGGCCGTAACCTCCTCCCCCCAGGGTGTCCTGGCGTCCGTTTCGCCGTACCGGTTCGCGACCCTTGACCAGTTGACAGGCGGCTTCAAGGAAGGGGGGACTCCACTCGTTCTTATCCTTGACGGCGTGGAAGACCCCAGGAACTTCGGGTCGTTGCTCCGGGTCGCCGACGCGGTTGGCGCAAACGGGGTGATAGTTGCCCGGAGGCGTTCCTCCCCTGTGACCGCGGTGGTAGCCAAGGCCTCCGCCGGGGCGGTGGAGCACGTAACGGTCGCGAAGGTCGCCAGCATATCCGGAACGCTCCTCATGATGAAGAAGGAGGGGCTATGGGTGGTGGGGGCCGACGCGGAGGGTGACGAGCCCTACTACCAGTTGGATTTCACAGTCCCGTTGGCGGTGGTGCTCGGCGGTGAGGGCAAAGGCCTCAGGCGGCTTGTAAAGGAGCGTTGCGACTTCCTGGCACGGCTGCCGATGGCCGGTGCGATATCGTCGCTCAACGTTTCGACCGCCGCGGCGGTGCTCCTCTACGAGATCCTCCGACAACGGGAAGTGGACAGGAGATGACCGGCAGGATAATCGTTGACGGCTACAACCTGATGTACGCGAGTGAGCGACTCGAATCCATCCTGCGTGAGGATTTCGAGGCGGCCCGGCAAACACTCCTGTCCGACCTGGTGGAGTACTGCGACCGCGAGGAGCGCGAGGTGGAGGTCGTGTTCGACGCGGCCGGGGCCGGCGGCGCGGAAAGACACGAGAAACGCTCTCGCTTCCTCAGCGTGACGTTCACCGCGGGGGGGAAGACCGCCGACGCATGCGTCGAGGCATTGATATACGGCGTCCCCAGGGGCGGCGCGGGGTCGGTGACAATCGTTACCGGGGATTACGAAATACAGAGGATCGCCTCGGGTGTGGGGATGCTGCGGATGTCATCAAGGGAGTTCCTGGAGGAGATGCGGGACTCTGAGGAGCGCTGGAGAGCGGAGCTGAAAAGCCGGCGTACCCGCCGCCAAAGGGTAAGGCTCGACGAGAGGATATCCACCGACGTCCGGGCCGCGCTGGAACGGTTTCGCCATAGGCGTTAGCCGACTGCTACAATAAGCGAATGGTCCGCCGATAAGCCGACGTAGCTCAACTGGAAGAGCAGCGCACTTGTAATGCGCAGGTTGTGGGTTCGAGTCCCTCCGTCGGCTCCAGCGGCGTACACACTCGAACCACCAACCAGGGGGAAAATCGTCACCGCTCATATCAGTACCTCTTATCTCGCCTTCTCTGTCAGTTCTGACAACTCTTGGTTCACTCTTTCTATCCGTGGCCCTACTTGCTCCTCTTGCCCTGCTCAAAGTCTCGTTCGTTCGGGAAATTGCTTCACCCCTTGAGCCCAATCCAGATGAGGGAAGCGCACTACGAGAGGGCGGCGGCATGAGCCGAGCCAGGCGCGAAGTATATATAGGATGGTAAACCGAGTATGTCGTCATGCTTTACTTATTGACAGTTATTCTTACTTATATTATAATGCTCTTGCTGAATCGAAAGGAGGAAAAATGAAAAGCGCAAAGGTGAGTAGCAAAGGGCAAATCGTGATTCCCAAGGAAGTTAGGGAAAAACTCGGTCTCAAGCAGGGCGACGAAGTGGTGCTCGAGTCGGTTTCCACCGCCGATTCAAAACGGTTGCCGATGGCGATACTTCTCCCCAAGCCGAAGGACTGGGCCAAAACCATGCGGGGTCTCGGTGCCGAAATCTGGAAAGACACCAATACGGATGAGTACCTCAAAGAGGAGAGGGGAAGTTGGGACTGAAAGAAGACTTGGGAAAATACGGTTCCATCGGAATAGATTCCTGCGTGTTCATATATCTCATTGAAAACAATCCCGAATTCGCCGACTTCGCGGAATTCGTCGTTTCGGCCGTCACGGAGGGAAGGGTTGCGGGAATCGCTTCAACAGTCACTCTTATGGAAGTCCTTGTTAAACCTTTGAGGGAAAACAATGCGGAACTGGCTGCCCTTTACGAGGTCATGCTCAAAGGCATGCCGAATCTCTCAATGAACTCCGTGAGTGTTCCTATTGCGTTGAAAGCGGCTGAAATAAGGGCAAAATACAATTTCAAAACTCCCGATAGTATTCTGCTCGCCACTACGGCGGAGAACGGCGGAGAAGCTTTTATCACAAACGAACCGAAACTGGTCAAGTTTGAAGATTTGGATGTACTGATTTTGAAAGACTACGCACCCGAAATCCAAAAAAAGACGCAAACTCCTCCAAACAAGCAAAATTGACAAAGAAAAATGAGTCAAAAATGCAACAGCCCAGGGCACAGGATGGGGGGTCAGGCGTCGCACCGACAGGTCGTTAGCGGCGTCTCGTCATGATAAGATACTAACGTGACAAAAACAGGCAAGGTTGTCCGACCGCGTTATGGCGATCAACTCCCGGAGAGCAGATTTGGAACAAGATAACGCCCCCCATGTTCTCATCGTAGAAGACGACCCTGACATGGCCAAGATGCTGAAGATGCTCCTGGAGCGCGAGTTCTCCGCGACTGCTGAGATCGCCGAAGACTACGCCTCGGCGAGGGAGAGACTCGAGTCCGGGACCTTCGACATCATCACCCTGGACTACCAGCTTCCCGACGGGGACGGACTTGAACTTCTCGGGGAAATAAACGAGATGGATAGCCCCCCTCCGGTCATCATGGTAACCGGGCATGGCGACGAGCAGACCGCCGTGGAGTCCTTCAAGCAGGGGGCCAATGGATATGTGGTGAAGGACAAACGACTTTCCACGCTGTTCGTGGACGCGGTTGAGCACGCGCTTTCGGATGTGAGGTTAAGGCGAGCGGAAGAGGCGCTCGATCTTGAACGGAAGCAACTCCTGGCCCTCTTCGAGAGCATAGACGAAGTCATCTACGTGGTGGACCCCGAGAGCCACGAGATACTCTTCGCCAACAAGCACTTGAAGGACGCCTTTGGCAAGGAGTTGGTGGGCGGCATATGCTACAGGGAACTGCAGGAGTTGGACGAGCCCTGCGAATTCTGTACCAATGAGAAAATCTTCAAGAACAAGGGGAAGCCGTACAGCTGGGAGTACCACAACCCGGTCCTGGACAGGGACTACCTGATAACCGACAGGGTAATCAAATGGCCGGACGGCCGGGACGTGAGGTTTGAACTGGCTATCGACATCACCGAGCGCAAGGAGGCGGAACTGGCCCTTCGCGAGAGCGAGCGGATCTCGCGCGCGATACTCAGCCACCACCATCAGCTTACCGGCCTCTTGAGCCCTGACGGTAACCTGCTGGCGGCGAACGCCGCATCGATATTGTTTGTCGGAGTTAGCGAGGAGGACGTCCTTGGAAAGCCGTTCTGGGAGACCCCATGGTGGCGGCACTCAAGGGAAGCGCAGGCCGACCTGAAGGTAGCTATCAAGAGGGCTCGAGAGGGCGAATATGTTCAGTTCCTTACCACCCACGAGAACGTGGACGGCGAGATCCGCGAGATAGAGTTCTCCCTGAACCCGGTTATGGATGACAAGGGGGAGGTCGTATACCTGGTGCCCGAGGGCAATGACATCACCGAGCGCAAGCGGGCGGAGCGACTGGTCACCATCCAGCGGGATATGGCCGTGAAGCTCTCCGGAATAAGCGGCTTTCATGAGACGCTAGAGGTTGCGATAGACGCCATCCTCGAGGCCACAGTATTCGACTGCGGAGGGGTGTACACACTCGATAAGGAGTCTGGCGCGCTGGAGCTCTTGTACGACATAGGACTTTCCCGTGACTTCGTCGAGGCCACGAGCCACTACGACGCCGACAGCCCCAGCTCCCAGCTTGTCCTGGAGGGCGAGGCCCTTTTCATCAACTATGAGGATATTCCCATCCCCCTTGATGATGTCCGGAGAAATGAAGGCCTCGGGGCATTCGGTATTGTGCCTGTAACCGATGAGGGCGCGGTCATCGGCTGTGTAAACGTTGCCTCACATATCAGTACTGGTGAGATACCGGATGAATCCAGGGCCATGGTGGAGACCCTGGCAGGGCAGATAGGGCAGGCAATCAGGCGCGCTCGGCTTGCCTCCGCCCTGGCGGAGTCCGAGGAGCGATACAGGCTACTCTACGAATCCGCGGGTGAAGCGATCTATACCCATAACCGAGATCTGATATTGACAAGCATCAACCCCGCCGCCTGCGAGATGATCGGCTACACCAAGGAGGAACTGCTGGGGAAAAACGTACTTGAAGTGGGTATCCTTCACCCTGAAGACGTGGAAAAGGCCACGCGACTCCTCGGGCAACTCTTGTCCGGCGAGAAGGTCATAAGCGACACTGTGAGGGTGATTAGAAAGGACGGCTCCGTTGCTCTGGCTAAAGTAACGTTGACCGCACTCTACAAGGATGGAGAGATCAACGAGGTCGTCAACATCGCCCATGACATCACCGAACGCAAGCGGGCGGAAGAGGAGGTTGAGAGGATTAATGCCGAGCTCGAAGGATACGCCCACACCGTATCCCACGACCTCAAGGGCCCGCTCTCGGCCATCATGCTGGGAGTGGACACGCTTGCCGATTCACTAGAGGGTATTGACACGGGGGATATCGAGGAAACGTCCGAGATCGTGGCGATAATAGGCAGGAATGCCCGGAGCGCGCAAAGGCGAACTGACGACCTTCTTTCCCTGGCGAAATCGGGTCAGGAGCCAGGAGAGACATCCCCGGTGGACGTCGGAGAGGTCGTTGAAGGGATACTCGCGGAAAGCTCTCGCGAAATCAAGGAGAAGGGCATAGAGGTGGATGTCTCCCCCGACCTGGGGCGTATCATCGCCAGTCCCACGCAAATACAACAGGTGTTCTCCAACCTGATCGGCAACGCCTTCAGGTACAACGACAGCGAGAACCCGGTCATACAGGTATCCTACCTGGGTGATGACGAAGGTGGCGCTCACCGCTACATGGTCCGGGATAACGGCCCGGGGATTCCCGATGACATAATCGACAACGTCTTTTTTCCCTTCACCAGGGGGGAGAGCAGTGATACCGGGATCGGCCTGTCCATCGTCGAGAAGCTGGTCAAGATCTACGGTGGACAGATAAGGGCCTACAACAATAGCGGCGCCTGCTTCGAGTTCACGCTGAAGGATTTCTATTAAGACTGCCCCGGGGTTCTACCCCCCACGATCGAGGGGTGACCATCAGTCGCCCTCCGGGATTGTCCTCTTAGCGCCGGCAACAGCAGGTATTGGCTTATGCGACTTGAATCCCTGCTCAAGCGGAAGCGGTTTCCTCCTCGACCGGTTCGCGCAGCAGTGGCACGAGGATGAACACTCCCAGGAACAGCGTCTTGAGGAAGTACTCCTTGGGGTCTTTTCCGCGCCGCTCGGCGGCGTGGTAGGCGACCATGGCCTCAAATAGATGGCACATCGCCAGGAATACAAACACCCACTTCTTCATCTGCACTCCTTTCTACTGATTTCCTCTTGCCGTGTGCTTACCGACCGTAACCGATGGAGCAGTGGCCGCCGCCGTTGTCGTTCCAGTACATGGAGCGCTCGACAACTATCGGGCCGGTAGCGCTTACGTCCATCGCCGAGTCGGTGAGCGGAAGCTCGTCGTTCAGGTGGACCGTCGCCCGGCTTTCCGGCGCGAGGTCGAACGGCTTCATGGCGATGGGGCCGTCAGGGGACATGAACGTGACGGTAACCGTAACGGTGCTGTTGCCCGGGTTGAAGACCTGCACCCAGGTGTCGAAGCCGGAATCCCAGGCGGTGGAACCCTCGGCCAGGTTCCAGGTATCGGCGGGTTCGGTGGCGCCGATACTGCCGTGGCCCGCTTTGCCGGTGCCGTTGTTCCAGTACATGGAGCGCTCGGCCACCAGCGGCCAGTCGGAGGACACCTCGATTGAGTTGTCGGAGTTGGGCAGGATGTCGCTGACCCTGATCGTCCGGCGGTACCCGGGGTCTATCTCGACCGTCTCCCGCGCCGCGGCGCCGTCGGGCGTGAAGCAGGTGACGGTCGCGGTCGCCTTATCCGTTCCCGGGTTCTGGAGGGTGAGCCACTCCTCGAACCCCCAGGCGGTGGTCCCTTCCGCCAGGAACCATCTGGTGGAGGTTTTACCGGCGGCGACCGAGCACCTGCCCCCCCGGCGCCCGTCCCAGTACATGCTGGAATCGACGACGATGGGAACGTCTGACGAGAGAACCGCCGCTACGTCGGTTGGGCCGAGGTCGTCGTTGACGTCGATGGTGGCCCTGGAGCCGGGGCCCACCTTGACCGGCTCGCGGGCCGTCGGGCCATCAGGTGTCATGTAGGTAACGTCAACCGTCGCCGGGGCGGTGCCCGGGTTCATGATGGTCAACCAGTTCTCGAACCCCCAGGCGGTGGAGCCCTCGGCGACGTACCAGGTGAACGACGGCTCCATCGTTCCTATCGAGCAGTGGCCGTCTATCCGGTTGTCCCAGTACATGCTCCGCTCGGCCATGATCGTGTCGCTTGCGGTCACCAGGGTGGAGGTATCGGTGGGGTGGATATCGTCGTTAACGCTTACGGTGGCCCTGCTCATCGGGGCCATAACTATGGGCTCGCGGGCAACGGGGCCGTCGGGGGTCATGTAGTTGATGTTGACGGTAACGTCCTTGTCGTGCGGGTTCTTGATGAGTATCCACTCCTCGAACCCCCAGGCTGTCGTGCCCTCGGCGAAGTACCAGGTGTCGACCGCATCCTTATACTTCACCATAAAACCGCCGGGAAGCGTGCCCGCGCGCCCATCGGGGGCCGTCACCACCACGTCCCATGCCCCGTCCCGGGCTCCCGCCAGGTTGAACTTGCAGGTTATCTTCCCCGAGTGCACCACGTCGACATCGGTGGCCTGGATGATCCCGGGGTTATGACTGGCGCCCACCCTGTCGTTCTTAAGCGAAACAGCGGACCCCGGCTCGAAGCAGGCGCCCGCGAGATCGGTTATCTCGACCGTGGCTCCGCTGGTGCCTTCACCGGGGGTGATGCTGTCCACACGGGGCCCGAGCGCCTCGCTTGCGAACATAAGCGAGCCGTGGTCCTCGAACGTGGAGCACGGTACCCCTCCCGGAGATACCGCCGCCGCGTAGTTATGCTCGCCCATCATGAAGGTATCAGGCTCGACGCCGGCGACCGCGGTCCAGGGGCCTTCCCAGGAGCCGCCGCTCAGCCTGGCGTATCTCAGTTCCTGCGGGGTAGTGGAAAGTGGCTTCTCGTAGAAGAGGTGTACGTTGTCGTCCGGGTCCACCGCCAGGGACGGCGGGCAGCAGTCGTCATCGCTTCCCACGGTAGCGGGGGCGCTCCAGGCCCCTCCCGGGGCTTTCCCGGTGTGTCTGATGTTGTAGGTGCCACCGCCCAGGTCGGCGGAGTAGGCAACGTCGAGGGTGCCGTCGGACCTGGCCACGATATCCGGGTCCAGGGCTCCCGTTTCTCCCCCGCTTATCGTCGCGGGCGAGACCCATGTTCCCGCCGCGGACCTGCCGGCGTATCGTATCCGCCAGTCGCCGGCGCCGGGCTTGTCCGGGTAGGTGACGTGGAGATTGTTCGAAGGGTCGCAGGCAGCGGTTACCGTTATACCCCCGGTGTCGGCGCCACCGAAATTGAGAGGCGCGCTCCAGCCGGAGGCGTTGTTGACGTAATGCATCTCCAGCGAACTGTCGTCGAAGTAGGCCACGTGCGAGACGCCCGCCCCGTCAACCGCGATTGCCGCTCGTCCGTCGGGCAAATCCGCTCCGCTGATGGTCACCGGCGCGGACCAGCTGTTCGTCTCGGAGACGTATCGCGCCTCGTTCCCCACGGGGAAGTACGGGAACATCCAGTCCATTGTGACGTAGCAAACGTGTGCCCTGCCGTCGGGGCCGAGCGCGAGGCGCGGGTAGGTGCACCCGCGGTCGTTGCCGCTGATGATGCCCTCATCACTCCAGGCACCTTCCGCGCTCCTGGTGAAGTAGCGGACCCTGTGGGCCCCATCGCTGAACTCCCGGGCGGCGACATGCGTCTTGCCGCCCGCGTCCACGACGGCGTCGGAGTTAATCTGCGCCGTGGTGGCGTCGGGGACCGGCGCCGGGTTGCTCCAGGCGCCGGGGCCGGTGCGTGTTGATATGAGTATATCGTTGGGGAACCAGAGTTGGTCCTGGTGGATCCAGGCGGCCTGTGCCGCTCCGGAGGCATCGACAACGACGGTCGGCTGCAGGTTCTGCTCCGATTCGGTCACCGTCTCCGGCGCGCCCCAGCCGCCGATCGGGTCGTGGTAGTTGCTCCTGGCACGCACAATCCCGTCAACACCGGTCAGGGGGTAGGCGACGAACAGGCCTCCGGTGGCCGGATCTCTCGCCAGTTGCGCTCCCCGCGGGGGAAGCCCCATCGGCGGCATCCAGAACATGTCGATGCAGAGGTTGTCGGCACCGGAGGCGGTGGCCGGGACCCCCCAGGCCCCCAGGGTATAGCTGTTGTGCTGAACGGTGAAGGTGCCCGTACCGGCCCAGTCGTCCCAGGTGTAGGTGACCTCCAGGTTCCCGGCGGCGTCGCTCACCAGTGAGGGAAGTATGGCATCGGTTTGCCCGCCACAGGCGTTGACCGAGGCTCCTCCCCAGGTGCCCCCGTACGGCATGGTGTTGTACTGCACGTCGCTATTGGCCGTCCAGTACTCGTAGGCCAGGTGGAGGTTATCTCCGCCGTCTACGGCAAGCGACGGGCTGTCGCAGTCGTTGTCCGCCCCACTGGCGGTGGCGGAGGCGGCGTTCCAGTTGCTCATGCCCCCGGTGGTCTGGTTGTGCTGGATGTAGACGTTGGCCCCGTCGTCGAAGGCGTACGTAACGTGCAGCTCGGAGCTGACCGCCCCCGATCCCGATTCCCGCACGATGGAGGGCATCCAGCAGTTATCATCGGCCCCGGAGGCGTTCACCACCGGCCCCCAGGCGTCATCCCAGAGCGAGACCTGGTGTATGACGTCGCCGACCCCGTCGGTGGTCATGTAGGCGATGTGGACGTTGTTCCAGTCGTCCACGTAGAGGTCAGGGCACATCCCGTAGATGTCTCCCTGCAGGACGCTCATGGGGCCGCCCCAGGAGCCGCCCTTGTTGTTGGTGTAGAGCACGTCCAGGGTGAGGGCGTCCATATAGACCATGTGGAGGTTCCCGGCGTTGTCCCGGTCGATGGACGGCCACCAGTGGACCTCGATGTCCCCGGAGGCGACCTCGTGGGGGACTTCCCAGGAGGCGCCGCCCCCGGTCAACTCCTTTTCATCGGTCTTTCCCTCGCGGGACATCTCCAGGGCGCGCTCCCTGAGCTCCTCACGTGCCTTCTCGCGCGACACCTCGGCCTCCCGCCGTCCCGTCGCCAGGCCGGTAGCGGGAATCATGGCAATCGCGGTCGCGGCCGCGAGCGCGAGGACAAAGGTCCTCAGAATGAGGGAGCCCTTCGGGTTCAGTACGCTTCTCATTGCGTCCCCTTTCGCATATCTCGCCGCCTGGCGTGGAATGCCGTGCGGTGTTATCCGCTTATTGGGAGTTTACTAAACCAACTTGCCGGTGGTGGAGACGATGCTACCCGGCGCTCTCGTCGGTCAGCCAGAGCCCGAACGGGTTTCCTTCCGGGTCCAGGCACACGGAGAAGTATCCCATGCCGGGCACTGGCATCTTCTCCATGACCACCTGCCCGCCGTTCTCCCTGACCTTCGCGTTGAACTCCTCAATGCTGTCAACACCGTAGTAGTTCAGCAGGCCCTGCTCGGGCATCATCTTCTTCATCATCCCACCGCAGGGCATGTCTTCCCTGTCACTTGTCTTAATAACCAGATAGTCTGGATACTCCAAGGAACCAGGCTCGATCGTCCAACCAAGTGTCTCGCGGTAGAAACTCGCCATTTTTTCCAGGTCATCCGCAGCAATCTCAAAGTGAACCAGTTCGGCACCCATCACATCAACCTCCTTAATCGAAACGATACAACAGGTAGAGTATACATCTAAGCGCAAGAAATGCGTCGCTGGTGCCAGGAATGCGTCGCTGGTGCCAGGCACCGTTGGCGCATTTTTTAACAGGTATTGGCAGGAATCTTGCGTTTTGTACCCGGTACAATCTTGCGTTTTGGGGAGGCGAAGAGGAAAGGCGGGAGCGCTTACTGAGGTTCGTCCGTGGTGTTGTCTGTTAGCAAGGCCGCTTTCTTGAACAGCATGAGACCCCAGGAACCCCACTCCTGTTCGCCGCTGGAGGCAGAGGGACCCGAGGAGTGCTCTCCCGAAAGGGTGCTCCAGTGGAAGTGAGCCGGGCTGAGTCTCTTCCACGTCCTGCTCTTGCGGTGGGCCACCAGCCAGCCGGTGCTCTCCAGCAGAAGCCTGCTCGACCCGATATCAAGTACCAACAGTAACAACCTCCATGCCGTTAAACCTGGCGTTTGACCAGTAATTCTATCTACACACGCCTTTACCTTTGTTGCCCGATGCCCGTCTCTTGTTATAATTAAAACCGTGGCGGGTTCCACTGCGGCCCCGCCTGGATGTACCAACGGTGTGTTTCGCGTTTGATATCGAAGGGAGCGTCATGGGAAGAAAAGTATCGTGCCTGCTGGTCCTTGCGGTCTTCATGGTAGGTGTCCTGGCGAGCGGCGGTTGCGGCGACTCGGGTAACTCGGAGGAAGGGGCCGAGGGGCAACCCCCGGCGACCGCGCCGGCACCGACACAGTCCGCCGATTCACAGCTCGGACCGGACGGCAAGCCGGTGAAGACGCTAGCCGATTTCCCCAACGGGCAGGACGGCGCCGACGTGGAGGCGGTCATCCGCACCGATAAAGGTGACATCGTCCTTCAGTTTTACCCCGAGGCGGCCCCGGTGTCGGTGGCGAGCTTTATCGAGTTGGCCAGGAGCGGCTACTACAACGGGACAGCGTTCCACCGGGTGGAGCCCGGTTTCGTTATCCAGGGCGGGGACCCCAAGAGCAAAGACCCCAACGCCCCCGACGTTGGCACCGGCGGGCCGGACTACTACCTGCCGGCGGAGTTCAATGACCTTCTTCACCAGGACGGCACACTCTCGATGGCACGCTCCCAGAACCAGAACTCGGGTGGCAGCCAGTTCTTCATATGCCTGGGCCCACAGCCGGCGCTCGACGGGCAGTACACCGTGTTCGGTCAGACGGTTTCGGGCATGGAGGTCGTGAACGCGATCGTCCCCGGGGACATAATGCGAGAGGTCATAATCAGGCCCAGGAGCGGAAGCTGAACATTTCCTACTAATGCATCTGACTGAGGAAACCAACACTAGATGGTCATAGCCCGTGATTTCCTGATAATACTGCTTGCTATACTGCTGGAGGCGATCCCGTTTCTCCTCATCGGGGTGCTGGTATCGGCGGTCCTCTCCGTGTATGTCAGTGACGACTTCGTGGTGAAGTTGTTTCCCCGTAAGTCGTTTGTGGGCCTTTTCTACGCGCTGGTTATGGGGTTTCTTTTCCCGGTCTGCGAGTGTGGCAACATACCGGTAGCGCGCCGGCTGCTCATCAAGGGCGTGGAGCCCGCCGCTGTAGTTACCTTCTTGCTGGCGGCGCCGGTCCTCAACCCACTGGTCATCATAGTCACCGTTGCCGCCTTCCCCGGGCAGCCGGAGATACTCATACTCCGATTGTTGTTCACAGTGGTGATATCCCTCTCCGTCGGGGCAATACTGTTCAAGGTCAAGAAAGAGGACATCGTGCTCCCGTTCGTGACCGCCGGTGAGATCCCGGGGCACCACGAGGGGGAGTGCAACGGAAGCGCCCTCCACAAGCACGTCTGCGTCGGCCATGAGCATTACCAGGGCCTGGACAGCCGCCGCAGGTTCATGGAGTTTCTTTTCCTTATCCGAGACGAGTTCTTCGCCATGCTGCGGTTGCTGGTGCTGGGTTCGATCATCGCCGCGTCGTTTAGAACGATATTCCCCCAGGACCTTGTCACCCGGCTTGGCAGCGGACAGGTGGTCTCGATATTGACCATGATGCTGCTGGCGTTCCTGGTGTCGATGTGTTCCAACGTAGATGCGTTCTTCGCCATGGCGTTCGCGGGCACCTTCACCGCAGGTTCTATAGTGGCGTTTCTGGTCTTCGGCCCGATGGTCGACATAAAGGCGCTGGTTATGATGACCAGCGCCTTCCGGGTAAAGGCGATAATCTGGATAAGCGTGCTGGTGGCCCTGATGAGCTTCCTGCTGGGGCTACTGGTCAACTACATGATCCTGTGAGGTACGGGGAATGACCGTGAGAAGGGAAACGACGAAGCGATACACGAGGATGTTCCAGACGATCTGGATGATCTGCTTTCCTCTCTACGTGTTCGACATCGCCCTCAAGAGCAAGCTCTCCAACTACGTCAACCCGAAGTACAACTGGCTGGTGCTGGGCGGCTGCATGGCCCTGTTCGTTCTGGGGATTGTAATCCTGGTGCTCAAGCGTTGGAAGGGGGAACCGGGGGGGCACGACCACAGTGGAGGCGCGTTCGGCCTGGTGTTCTGGACCGCCATCATTTACCTGCCGCTGGTCCTGGGGCTGGTGGTAGGCACAGGCGCGCTATCCACGCGAGGCGCGAGGCAGAGCGGGATGGAGGTGGGAATAACACCGACCGCCGCCTCCAGGGCGGGAGAAGAGGCGGCCGGGGGCGAAACGGCGGGCTGGAATTTCGAGGACTGGTTCTACGCCGTTGCTGGAGACCCGGAGCCCGAAAACTACGAGGGGGAGAAGGCGAACATAGAGGGAGCGGTCATGAGTGTTCCTGAGGTGCCGGATGACTGCTTCATCTTGAACAGGTACCTGATTCTATGCTGTGCCGCCGACGCGGTGCCGGTCGGGTTCCCGGTCAGGGTTAAGGAGGGGCTCCGGATACCGCCTGACGATACCTGGGTCCGCGTTAGCGGTACCATGACCGCGGATGAGATAGGCGGCCGGAGAATGGTGGTGCTCGAGGCGGATACAGTAGAGGAGGTTGAGGCCCCCGATGACCCCTATATCTACTGACGGCAGGGAGGGCGGGAGCATCAATGCGTATGGGACGGCGACGGCGCTCATCCTGCTGTTGCTCATTGGTCTTCTGCTGATAGGGGGGGACCGGATACGTCCCAGGGTGCTCGGCTTCAACTGCGGGGGCGTGGAGGTGGAGGCGGGGCAGAGTCAGCAGTTAAGGTTTACGTTTTCCAGGCCGATGGACCAGGATAGCGTGGAGAATGGGTTCACCGTCATACCCCCGGAGGAAGGCGGCTTCAGCTGGACCGGCAGGACACTGGTATTCACGCCGAAGATGGCCTATATCCCCGACTGTGAGTACTGGGTCGAGATCGTTTCCGGGGAGGACGTGTTCGGAAAGCCGGTCATGCCCTACCAGTCCACCTTCACCACCGGGACAAACCGGTAGTCACCGGATACATCACGGGTAAGCACACTCGAACATCCTCCATCTTGACGCGGTCGGTTGTCCCATGCTAGTGTTATTGAGAGCAATTATCAATAGGAGTGCAAAGATGGATGTTAAAAGAAGGCTCAGGTCACGCGGGTACAGGGTTACCCCTCAAAGGGAAGCGGTGCTGGAGGTGCTCAGGGAGAACGAGGGCGTCCCTCTTGATCCCGAGGCGGTGTTTGAGTTCACCCGGGAGCGGTACGCGGGCATCGGGCTGGCCACGGTGTACAGGACCCTCGAGCTGTTCTGTGACCTGGGGCTCGTCCTGCGGGTCCACCTCCATGAGGGCTCCCAGCATTACGAGATAAACACCGGGAAGCACCACCATCACATGGTGTGCGTCTCCTGCGGTTCCGTTGAGGAGTTCAAGGGCTGCGTGGTTGACGAACTCGAGGAGTCGATACGCGAGGACTCCGACTTCGTGGTCACCTCGCACTGCCTGAGCTTGTTCGGTTACTGCCCCGCCTGTCTGCCCGCCAGGTAGGTTGATCTATATGAGTAAGGTTCGCCAGGGATATTTTGGAGGTTATATTGAGAATATTTATCAGTAATAAACGAAAAAAGGTTATTCCGGCAGCCCTGGTTGTCACGGCACTGGTGATATCAACGCTGATGGGCGTGACCGGGTGTGGCCAGGAGGAGGCCGCGGGGCCGATGAAGGTGGCCGCCTCCACCGTGCCGCTGGCCGACTTCTGTACGGAGGTGGGAGGCGACCTGGTCGAGGTCCGGACGATGGTGCCGCCGGGGGCCAGTCCCCACACCTACGAGCCGACGACGGAGCAGATGAAGTTCATGAGCGACGCGAAGGTGTTCGTCCAGAACGGCCTTAACCTGGAGGCTTGGGCGGCGGACATCGTGAAGAAGGTAGACAACCCTGACCTGGTGGACGTGGTGGCGGGCGATAACGTGCCGAAGTCGGAACTGATAGAGGTAGGCGGTGGTGACGAGTGCCAGCACGGGGAAGGCGAGGACAGGGGCGATCACGAGGAGACCGACCACGAGCAAGGCGGACTCGAAGAAGAGGCTGACCACGAACATGAGGAAGGCGAAGAAAGCGAGGGGCACGACCACGGCGTCTACGACCCCCACGTCTGGCTGGACCCCAACCTCGCCGTCTATGAGGTCGAGGCGATACGGGACGGGTTCATCAAGGCGGACCCGGAGAATGAAGATACGTATAAGAAGAACACCCGGAGGTATATAGAAGAACTGGGAGAGCTCGACGAGTACGTCAAGGGCGAGACCTCCACGTTCACCGAGAAGAAGTTCGTATCGTTCCACCCGGCGTTTATGTACTTCGCCCACCGCTACGGCCTGGAGCAGGTCGGGGTGGTGGAGGAACTGCCGGGCAAGGAGCCCAGCGCCGGCGAGATCGCGGAGTTGATAGACGGGATGAAGAGGGAAGGGGTAAAGGTGATATTCACCGAGCCGCAGTTCAACCCGCAGGCGGCCCAGGCCATTGCCGACGAGGCGGGGGCGAACGTGGTGCTCAAGTCCCTGGACCCCCTGGGTAACCCCGACGACCCCGAGACCTGCACCTATATTAAGCTGATCAAACACGATACGGGGGTCATGGCGGAAGTGATGAAGTGAAATCTGAGTGCCGCGTAAGCGATTTTTTCAGCGGCCCCGGAGAGACGCCGCGAACGGTCATAGAGCTGGAGGATATCTGGGCAAGCCTGGCGGGCCATACGGTCCTGGAGGGGATTACCTTCTCTGTTGAGGAAGGAGTGTTCCTCGGGGTAATAGGCCCCAACGGGGCGGGAAAGACGACGCTTATCCGGGTTATCCTCGGCCTGGTGAAACCGGACCGGGGCAAGGTGCTGGTCATGGGGATGAGCCCCAGGGAGCTGCACCACGAGCTGCACCATATCGGCTACATGCCACAGACCGTCCTGTTCGACCCATCGTTCCCGGTGTCGGTGTCGGATGTCGTCATGATGGGGAGGGCCTGCTGCATAGGGCCTCTCCGGTTCGCCTCCCGCTCGGACAGACGAGCGGTGGCCGAGAGCATCCGCGCGGTGGGCCTGAGCGGTTTGGAGAAGAGGCCTATCGGGGAGCTGTCCGGGGGGCAGCAGAAGAGGGCGTTCCTGGCCAGGGCCATCTGCCTGGAGACCAGGATACTGCTCTTAGACGAGCCCACCGCCGGGCTGGACATCGAGTCCCAGGAGCGGTTCATGGGGCTCCTTACCCGGCTCAAGGAGGAGATGGGGCTCTCGGTGCTGTTCGTGTCCCACGACGTGAACGTCCTGGCCCGCTTCGCCGACGAGATACTCTGCATCAACCGGACCATGCACATGCACGGCAGCCCGCAGGAGGTGCTGGGAAGCGAGCGTCTCAAGGAGGCATACCGCTGCGAGTTCGACTTCCTGGTGGGCGAGGGTAGCGGAATGGCCGGGGAGGATGCCTGATGCTTCTCTCCTACGGGTTCGGGCAACGAGCGCTTGTCGGGGGGCTGATAATCGCCACCACCTGCTCGTTCATATCCTTCTTCGTTATCGTTCGGCGGATGGCGTTCGTGGGGATGGGCATCTCCCACGCGGCGTTCGGTGGCGTCGCCATCGGCATAGTGGCGGGGGTGAACCCCGTGCTGACCGCGGGCGGTTTCTGTGTCCTGGTGGCGGGGGGGATAGGGTGGTTGTCCCGAAAGGGGCGGCTGCACGAGGACACCGTTATCGGGATACTGTTCGCGGCCTCAATGGCGATGGGGGTGGTGCTGGTACGCATGGCCAACGCCTACAACCTCGACCTTATGAGTTACCTGTTCGGGAGCATCCTGGCGCTCAACTGGACCGATGTCATCATCCTGGCGGTCCTCTCCGCACTGGTCATCTCGTTTCTCATCCTGTTCTTCAAGGAACTGTTGTTCTTCGTGTTTGACGAGGAAACCGCCACCGCAAGCGGCGTGCCGGTGCGGCTTGTCTACTACGGGCTGCTGATATCGATGGCCATCACCATCGTGGTCTCGATAAAGCTGGTGGGAATCATCCTGGTGTCCGCCCTGCTGGTCATCCCCGGGGCCATCGGAATACAGCTTTCGGGCAACTACCGGGGGGTCCTGGTGGTTTCACTTTCCTCGGGGCTCATCGGAGTGGCGGCCGGTCTCTTCATCTCGTCCTGGGTGGACGTCGCCTCGGGGGCCACCATTGTCCTGGTGATGTTCTTCATGTTCCTGCTGGCGCTGGCGCTCTCGCCGAAGCGCGGCTACATGCAGAGGTGGAGGAGGAGGTCGGGCCAGGCGTCGGCGAACTAGCCGTTCAGGAACATGTCGATCTCCCCGTTGTCCGGCTCGGGGTCGGCCGCCAGCGAGGTGCACGACGGGAACCGCGAGCCGTTCTCCCCCGGTATTACCCTCAACCTCCCGAAACGTACTTCCTCCATGGCGAGCCTTCCTCCGCCGTTCTTGCCGGCGCCCGACCGCCGACCACGTGCGAGTGGAATGTGATTGGGGGCACGGTTGTAAAACTTCATCCAACCTCCCCGAGGGCGACTGAGACGCCCCTCAAAGGTGTGGGGGATGGGCCACCGCAGAGAGTCACACCTTCAACAGTCGACATGCAAGAGGGGTCCGTAGACGACGCCTCGGCGCTGATCGCCTGGATCGGCAGTTAATCTTCAATGAGCACGCGGTCGTCGTTCATTCTCCGAGTTCCTTTGCGGCCCAGGAGGTGACCGATTCGGCTTGCCGAATCGCCTCGTGGTATTCTTCATCAGTTACCGCTTCGACGAATCCCGGATAACGGGCTTCCCGGGCAAAGCTCGTAAGAACAATCGCCTCATCAACACTGGAGGGAATTTCAAGACCATGGTCCTTCAGGCCCGTGACCAGTTCATCCAGGTCGTGCGTAAAACGGAACACCCATCCGTGGTGTTGATACACAGCTTTCAGCGCCTTTTCCGCCGCCTGCTGGGCGTGAAAGCAGAAGTCTTCCAGGAACGCCCCCTCAGGCAGGGGAGCCTTGGCCAAGGCCAGATCACCGTTCGCCCGCGCCAGCCAATCATGCGGCGAACCAGGCGTAGGCCTATCTTGCGGCATGGTAGAGCTCCTTTCCCTGTCGTAAGGCCTGGTAGAGGATAAGCGAGGGATTCGAGGCATACTGCCGGACATCGCTCTCCGTCACCACAACCACGTCCTTGGGAACACCGAGTCCCCTGAGACTCCGGTAGACGGCCTGGGCTGTCCGCCTGCGATGCACGCCATCTGGCATCACCACAAGCAGGTCGAGATCGCTGTCCGGTCCCATTTCGCCGCAGGCTCCAGAGCCAAACAAAATGATCCGTAACGGCCGAACGGAATCAACAATACGGCGCACCAGTTCCGAAAGGATTTGCTCGTTTGGCCTATCCGAATGCTCGAAATCGCTTTGTTTGGCCATATCTTCCTCCTAGCACCGTGAGCGGCCCGCGGCTTCAATTACCCTGCCGGTATCTAATTTCGCGAGGACCGCGCTCGCCGTGTAGAACGAGTTTACGGCGGGGTGCAGGTCGGCCTGGGCGTGAACGATTCCCTCCGCCTCTAAGCCGGCGTCGAAGTCGTCTATCGCGATCTTGGCCGCGAGAGTCGATTTCATAATGGACGCGACAATCCTGTCCGGCGCCAACCGCGATATCTCTTCCGCCACTTTTTCCAGAGGCGAACCGCCGGAATCCAGTTCCAACAGCACTTTACTTACTCGCCTTGACGTGATTTCGTCCATTGCGATTACTCCGATCTCTACGAGTTTTATCATATCAAAGACGGGGATGGCGCAACGGGGATGGCGCTCCGAACGGTGAAACTCGGGGAGCGACTCAAACTACCCGACGCGTAACTCACTGCTCGAGGGCGGGCTTCAGTCCGCTCCATCGTCCCCTCCCTTGGAAAGATCATCACTCATCGGGTAGACTGGTCTCTAGCCGTCCAGGAACATGTCGATCTCCCCGTTGTCCGGCTCGGGGTCGGCCGCCAGCTCGAACCCGTAGCCGATGAGAGACAGGGGCTCGGTGTCCTTGAGCAACTCCGATGACCTTTCCATCTCCAACCCGACGGCACCGGTGGACACCAGGCGGCGGACATGCTTCCTCACCGTCATCTTGTCCCAGATGTAAGCCCAGGGGTCGTTGTGCGACTCGGGGGGATAGCAGAGCCCCGGGGAGACCATCTCCTCCACCGAGAGTCCCTTCTCGATGCCCTCGGTGATGATCTCGTCCCTCCGGTCAATCACCCCCAGGTACTCACCCAGCGAGTCCATGAACTCCTCCAGGGTCAGGACCCCCCGCTCGTGGCCGGTTACGAAGTGGTCCGCCTCCAGGTCCACCAGGCTCACCGCCGAGGTTATGAAAGCGTCGATGTCACCGTCGGTGCTCCCGTACCACGGCCCGAAGGCGGTCATGTCCACGTCACCGGTATATACCACCCGCTCCTCGGGGAAGAAGAGGAAGCTGTTGCCCAGGCTGTGCCCCGGGGCGGAGAGGACCTTTGCCTTGGTATGGCCGAACTCTATCTCGTCCCCCCAGCGGTAGGTGTTGTCCAGCCGGCGGGTGGAGAGATACCACCTCACGTCCCGGTACGGCGTCGGCTTCGCGGTGGTGATGGAGCCCTCGGCCACCTCCTTGACCCAGCGTTCTCCTGCCTCCTCGCCGTCAAGCTCCACGACGCCCAGGAGGCGGGCGACGTTGACGAGCTCACGAAAGCAGGGGGCCTCCCTGCGGTTGAGCCAGACCTCGGCCTCGGGGAGGAGGTAGTTTCCACAGATATGGTCGAAGTGGAAGTGGGTGTTGATCACGCGGTCGATCGGCCCTTCCTCGAGCAGGTGTCCAATCGCCGCCTCTCCGCAGCCGGTGTCGATAATGGTGCGAACGTCGTCCTCGACAATCAGCGAGGTGCATGACGGGAACCGTGAGCCGTTCTCCCCCGGTATTACCCTTATCCTCCCGAACCGTTGCTCTTCCATCTCAGGTGCCCCATCCTTACGCCGGTTTCCTGTCCGAGTGGGTGTCATCATATTGATTGCGGCCACTGTTGTAAAACCGGGAGGCCCTCCGGGCCGGGTCCCAAAAGCGCGAAAAAGGGGCCTGGCCCCTTTTGCACATTGTTTAGCGGTAAAATACTTGCGTTTGGGGCCTGGCCCCTTTTGCAAGGATAACGTTACCAGAGGGAGCCGCGTGGATGATGGTTGAAGCACCGAGGCAGGTCCCCGATTACCTGCGGGGAAAGATAATCGACATGCATTCCCACTTCTTCCCGGCACCTCTCTTCGACTCGATATGGGAGTACTTCGACCAGAGGAACTGGAGTATTCGTTACAAGGATTCCCCCGACGCCCTGGCAAGGACGCTTCAGGGTTTCGGGGTCCAGCGTTTCGTGACCTACAACTACGCCCACAAGCCGGGGATGGCCGCGGAGCTGAACCGCTGGACCGATACCTTCCGCCGCAGGCACCGTGCCGCGATTCCGTTCGCCACCGTATTCCCGGGAGACGAGGGGAACGTGGAGATGCTCCAGGCGCTCTTCGACCGCGGCTTCGTCGGCATAAAGCTCCAGCCCCTGGTGAGCGACTTCTACCCCAACGACGAGCGCATGGAAGAGGTCTACCGGTGCCTGCTGGAGAACGACAGGATACTCACCATACACGCCGGCACCGCCCCAATCGCCAACCGATACGTTGGGGCCGACAACTTCGAGCCGGTGATGAGGGAGTTCCCCGAGATGAAGGTGATAGTCGCCCACATGGGGGCGTTCGAGTTCGACCGGTTCTTCGGGATGGTACGCCGTTACCCCAACCTGTACCTGGATACCTCGGTCAACTTCATCGACCCGGAGCTGATGGCCGACCTGGTGAGCAGGCGCGAGTTCCCCCCGCTGGAGGTTACGGCCGATTTCGACCCCGCCACCCTGGAGGAGCTATCCGACCGCATACTGTTCGGGAGCGACTACCCCAACATCCCCTACACCTACGAGGACTGTATCGACAGCATCCTCGACGTCGGCCTCGGCGAGGAGTTCAACCGCAAGGTGTTCTTCGAGAACGCCGGCCGCCTGCTGGAAATGACCTTGTAGCGCCGGCAAAAGCCGGCGGGAAAAAAGGCAACTCAAGAGGCCTGATCCTCTTTTAGACAGGGCTTTTAACGCAACAATCGGCTTGAGAGATGGTAAGATTTTGATGTCGTGGCCGGACAAGGGAAATGTAGGGTTCAACGGATTATTACCGGAGGCGACGCGCGGGGGCTTAGCCCGAGAGGCTTGACTCAATCCGTATCCCGGTTCGAGGAACGGTCAAGAACAACACTATTGATGACGATACAAGACGTGAGAAAACACCAGAAGAAACCATAAAGGGGTATTCAAGCCTAGAGTAGAAGATTGGGGTGTTTGTTATGCGATTGAAAACCCTTGTGTTTGTGTCAGCTTTGTTGTTGATATCGGGATTGCTGATGCCGGCTGTTTTTCAAGCGGGCCCTGCCCTGGCCGATACGTGGGTTCCCGTTGACACCGGCGGTTTCGGGTCTGGCCTCAACACCAGGGCATCCTCCATGGCTGTTTACAACGATGGTTCGGGTGAGAAACTCTACGTTGGGACCTGGAACGGTGGCGATGGATGTGGGGTATATCGCTACGATGGTTCCAGCTGGACACCGGTGGGCACGGGTGGGCTGGGTAACCCGAACAACACAGAAGCCTATTGCATGGCGGTGTTTCAATCAAAGCTCTACGTCGGGACGATCAATTGGACCGACGGATGCGAGGTCCTGCGCTACGACGGTGGCGTCACATGGACGCGAGTGAACACCGGCAGTTTTGTGGACAACCCGGTTGAGGCCCTGTCCATGGCTGTCTACGACGATGGTTCCGGGGAGAAGCTATACGTTGGAACATCTTGGGGACCTACAGTACGATTCCAGTTGCATAGTACTACCGATGGCACAACATGGGTGTCGGTGACGGCAGACGGTTTCGGATTTGCCAACAATCAACGCGCAGCCTGTATGGCTGTTTACGACGATGGCTCAGGAGAGGATCTCTACATAGGTACGCTGAATCCTAATGGGTGCGAGGTAATAAGCTACGACGGGACGACCGCTGCGCAGGTCGGTACCCTTGGACTTGGAAACGCGGGCAACGACTGGGCACTTTCCCTGGCTGTTTTCGAGGGAAAGCTCTACGCTGGGACGCGAACCGGCATCGTTCCGCAGACCGGCGGCGAGGTCCGTAGATACGATGGTGTAGATCCCTGGACCCTGGTCAATCAGCCCGGATTCGGTCTTGGATTCACCAACCAAGAAGTCTCGTCGTTACATGTGTTCAAGTCCAGGCTCTACGCGGGAACGCTGAACAACTCCGGCTGTCTCGTTTACAGCACGGATGGTGCCGTCGGTCCCCCGTATACGTGGACATCGGAGAACACGAACGGGTTTGGTGACGCGGACCAGGATGGGGCCCGGGAAATGATAATCTACGACAATGACTTATGTGTCGGGACATGGAACAACTCCTCCGCCACTGGCTGCAGTGTTTACATGACCAGGGGTCCGAGCATTGCCTCGGTAAGCCCCACCTCCGGAAGGCGAGGCCAGACCCTGGATGTCAGCATCACGGGAAGCAATACCAGCTTTGCGGGCGGCACCAGTGCAGCGGCCTTCGGCTCTGGAATCACCGTCAACTCCACAACCGTGACAGACGCAACCCACGCGACCGCTAACATCACCATCTCGGATAATGCGGCAACCGGCGCGAGGGACGTGAACGTGACAACCGGGAGCGAGATCCCCAAAGCACTCTCCGGGGGATTTACGGTGAATAAGCACAATGCCCCCACAGTGACCGGCATCACCCCATCGAGCGGCACTAACGATGGTACAGTCTCCATAACCAACCTTGCGGGTACAAACTTCAGAGATGGGGCCAATGCATATCTCATTGGGCCATCAGGCTCCGGTGAGACAGGAGGGGGAACGATAACCGCTACCAACGTGAGCGTGGTCGCCTCTACCAAGATAACCTGCAAGTTCGACCTTACAGGCGCTACTGCTGGCTCCTACAAGGCCATGGTCACAAATGACGATGATCAGAGCGGCAGCAAGACGGATGCCTTCACGGTGACAGAAGCCGGAATCCCCACCTGGTACCTGGCCGAAGGCACAACAGCCTGGGGGTTCGACTGCTACATAACCATAGAGAACCCGAACAATGAGCAGGTGAGTGCGGATATCACTTACATGACCGACGAGGGGGCAACCAGCGGCGGAACGGTAACGCTCCCGGCAGGAAGCCAGGCAACGGTCAACCCGGCCGACACCCTGGGAGACAAGGACTTCTCGACCAAGGTGGAGTGCAAGGAGGGCAAGACCATAGCGGTGGACCGCACCATGAGCTGGACCGGGGAGGGAGCACCATCCCCGGACGGGCACTGCTCGATCGGTGTCACCTCTCCGGCAAAGACCTGGTACCTGGCTGAAGGGTCCTCGGCCTGGGGGTTCGAGTGCTGGCTTCTCATACAGAACCCAAACAGTACAGAGGCAACAGCACAGGTCACCTACATGATAGAGGGGGCCGACCCGGTAACAGTGGAAAAGAAAATACCGGCCAACCAGCGAAAGACCTACAGCATGGCAGAAGACATAGGGGCCAAGGACGCCTCCATCAAGGTGGTCTCCGACATCCCGATAATCCCCGAGAGGGCGATGTACCGGAATAACCGCCGCTCGGGCCACGACTCGATCGGGACGACCGCTCCCGCCGCCGACTACTACCTGGCGGAAGGCACCACAAACTACGGGTTCACCACCTACGTTCTGGTCCAGAACCCGCAGGACAGCGCAACAGACGTGAACGTGACCTACCTGACAAACTCAGGCGACGTGCCGCACCCGGCAAACCCCATCAACATGCCCGCCAACTCCCGCTGCACCATAAGGGTGAACGACTTCCTTCCCGGCTCGGACTTCTCCACCAAGGTGAGTGGCTCACAGGCCATAATCGCCGAGAGGGCCATGTACTGGGGAGCGGGGACCGCCCTGGGAGAAGCTTCCCACGACTCTATCGGGATGAGCGAGCCCCACACCACCTTCTACCTCCCCGACGGGCAGGCGGGCGGTGGATATGAGACCTACACACTGGTGGCCAACCCCAACGACAGCGCGGTGACGGTAGAGATAAGCTACCTGACACCGGACGGTGCCGGAAACGTGGTCTTCACCGAGACGATCGGTGCCAACTCCCGTGACACCTACTCGATGGGGGACAAGGGCATAAACGGCAGGGCCGCCGTCCTTGTCACCTCAAAGACCGCGGGAGCCAAGATAATGGTGGAGCGGGCCATGTACTGGAACGGTCGGGGCGCGGGAACGGATACGATAGGCGGGTTTGGGGACTGACCCCCATTGTAGCGCCGCCTTCCAGGCGGCACAGGCTGAAACGAATGCCGGCAAGATGCTGGCGCTAAGAGTAATAGCGAGCCGGCAGAAACGGTCCACGGCTGGCTATCGATGGCATCAGTGACAATGTCATTAACAGTCCCTTTCATTAGAACACGTGTAGGCCGGGAAGCGCCGAGCGATCTTAACCGTGAATAGAGAACGGTTCCCCCCTAACGGGTTATAATCTCACAGTCGTTTCTATTGAGGAGAGCGCTTGAGGATACTGATCTGCCACGGTTACCTGCTCGGGGGGACCGGGAGCAACCAGTACGTGCAGTCGCTGGCCAGGGCGCTGTGCCGTCAGGGGCACCACCTGGTGATAATGTGCCAGGACGGCGACCCCCGGCTGGAGTTCGTAACGACGTTCCTGTGCGAGAGGGCGGACGGGATGAGCCCTCAGGTCGTATGGGAACAGGAGACGGAGTACCCCGGCTCCTGCATGGTCTTCAAGCCGGACATTGGTGACCTGTTGCCGGTCTACGTTCTGGACAGTTACCAGGGCTTCGAGGTCAAGGAGTTCCCCGATCTCGACGACTTGGAGCTCGAGCGGTACGTGGAGGCGAACCGGCGCTCCCTCTCCCGGCTCATCGACCAGTTCGTGCCCGACGCGATACAGGTCAACCACGTGGTGATGTTCCCCTACATAATCAGACCGGTCGCACAGAAGGCGGGCACCCCGTACTTCGTGAGTCTGCACGGGTCCGCGATCGAGTTCACGGTGAGGAAGGACAGTCGCTTCCTTCGTTACGGTGCCGAGGGACTCGAGGGCGCAAGCGGGATATTCGCTCCCAGCCGGCACACCGCGGACGTCGCAAGAGAGGTCTTCGGCCAAGTAGTGGATGGTCAGGATAGCAGGATTGACATCATGCCGCCGGGCGTGGACACAGAGCTGTTCACCCCCACCGACAGAACCGTACGCCAGTCGGTGGGCATGCTGCTCGAGGCGGTAGAGGAGAGGATGTCCGGTGTCACGGTGGGCGACTTCTCGGGTAACGCCTGGGTGGAAGCGGTCCCCGAAGATGGGAACCAGGCGATAGAGCGTGAGGTCATCAGGATAAACGCCCAACACCCCGATTGGCTGCCGGAGCCGGATATCGGTGATCGCCTGGGCTCACTGGCAACCGAGGGCCGACCGTTCGTCATGTTCCTGGGCAAACTCCTGGAGACCAAGGGGATACAGTGTGTCCTTCCCGCGTTGCCGCTGGTCATGCGTGAGCATCCGGGGGTGTGCCTGGTGATAGTGGGTTTCGGGGAGCTACGGGGGGTCCTGGAACTGATGCTGGACGCGCTGGACCAGGGCGATGTGAGGAGGCTCAAGAGTCTCTGCGAGTACGGCAACAGGGAGTACACGCGCAGCGGCCCCCTGTTCACTCCGGTTCTAACGTTCCTTGATGAACTGGCGGGCAGTGGGATGCTCGACGAGTACCTCCGCCTGTGCCGCGACTCTGACATGAGGGAGTCGGTTATCTTCACCGGCTACCTTACACCGGAGGAGCACCATTACCTGCTGCCGCACGCACGCGCGTTGCTGGTGCCATCGCTGGCCCCCGAGGCGTTCGGGATGGTCGCCACCGAGGCGATGGCGGCCTGCGTGGTGCCGATAGCCACTTACCACTCGGGTCTCGAGGCGGCCCTGGAACCGGTCCGGAAGGTCTGGGGGCGTGAGGCAGACGCGTTGCTGCTGGGAACACATGAGAAGATGGTACCACGCATCGCCGCCGCCTGCCGTACGGTACTGGACATACCCGACCACGAGCTGAAGCTCAAGGGCGAGGAGATGAGGAAGAACGTCAAGGAACACCTGAGCTGGGACGCCGTTTCACAGCGGATGGTGGCGGTTTTCGAGGACGCATCCCGGTTGTAGTGCTATCGTCTTGCCGGCGTTAACTCCCCTTGAGTGCGCCTCAGTCCGCATCCCGGACCGCTCAATCCGTGTATCCCCCGATAGTATCCGTTCCCGCTCCCTTTCCGTCCCAGTACATGGCGCGTTCCACCATTATCTTCTTGCCGGCGGTCTTGGAGGTGACCATGACCGCGGCCCTTCCCGAGATGCCCTCGTCAACCATCGAGAACGTCTTGCGGGAGTTGCCTGCTATAGTCTCCTCGAAGACCTCGTTCCCTGCCCCGTCGGAGGTCAGGTAGGAGACCTCCACGGTGATGTCACCCGCGTTGGGGTTCATGACCAGGGTCCAGGTCTCTCTTCCGTTTGAGGTCTCTCCGTCAGGGAGGTAGAAGGTGGTATGGGGAGCTGCCAGTCCTATCGAGTCGTGGCAGGCGCCACCCTTTTCTGTACCTTCACCCCAGTACATGGCCCTCTCGGCGATGATGGCTTGAGAGCCGGTGACCTGGGTGGAGAAGTCGGTGTCCGGCATCACGTCGTTTACCCTGATGGTCTTTCGGGAGTTCCCCGGCATGTTGAACGGGGCCTGGGGTACCGGTCCGCTTGTGGTCATGTAGGTGATGGTTACATCGGTTGCGGTCGCTTGAGGGTTCTGCACCAGCACGTAGGTGGTGAACCCCCAGGCGGTGGTGCCCTCGGCCAGGTAGTAGGAGGCCGCGGGGGAGGTTGTGCCTATGGAGTCGTGGCCCATCTGCTTGCTGTTCTTGTACATGGCCCTCTCGGGGATGACCGGCATGTCGGCCTCCACCTTGATGGAGGCGTCCTTGGCCCCTATGTCGTCGGCCATGCTGTAGGTCTCTCTGGAGTTGGCCGGTATCTTCTTCTCAAACGTCTGGGATCCTGCGCCCTCTATCATGTACGTTACTTGAGCGGTGGCCTCGGCGTTGTTGGGGTTCTGGATGAGCAGCCAGCATTCGAACCCCCAGGCCGATGACCCCTCCGCCAGGTACCAGGTCTTTGCGGGGCTTGTCACCCCTATGGAGCAGTGGCCGTCACCGGCCACGCCACTTCCCGCTCCTGACGGAGCCCAGGTCATGGTGCGGTCCACCGCTATCGTCTTGCCCTCCTTGCACTCCACCTTGGTGGAGAAATCCTTGTCTCCCAGGGTGTCTCTGGGGTTCACCGTGGCCTGGCTGGCAGCGGGGAGGTTCACCTCTCCACCGTCAACGAGCCCTTCCCCGGTCATGTAACCTATCTGTGCGGTGACGGCGATTGAGTTCGGGTTCTCTATGGTCACGTAGCAGGAAAACCCCCAGGCGGTGGTACCTTCGGCAAGGTACCAGGTCTCCGGGTCGGGGTCTTCCATGTGGACAACGGTTTCATTGTCCCCCACCGCAATTATCTCGTTGTCATTCACCGGAACCACGTCGTAGAGGTTCTCGTCGGTACCGCTGTCGTGGGGGCTCCAGGTTTCACCGTCGTAATGCAGAAGTGTCCCGTCGGCGCCCGACGCCCAAGCGTCGTTTACACCAACAGCGGATACCGAATAAAGGTCCTTGTTGGTACCGCTGGCCTGGGTGGTCCATACGGAACCGTCAAAGAAGATTATTTTTCCGCCCGCGCCGACGGCCCAGACGTGGTTTGCGTCCACTCCACAAACACCGAAAAGGTCCGTTGTCGTACCGCTCGCCTGCTGGGTCCAGGTCAAGCCATTGAAGAAGAGAATTATCCCGTCGGCCCCGACGGCCCAGACGTGGTTTGCGTCCAGGGAATACACACCGTATATATCCTTGTTGGTGCCGCTCCCCTGCTGGGTCCAGGTTGAGCCGTTGAAGAAGAGAATTGTACCCTGGGTGCCAACCGCCCAGACATGGTCTGTATCAACAGCCGAGACATCGGTAAGCACGTCGTTCGTGCCGCTGTTCTGAGAAGTCCAGCTGGTTCCATCATAATACAGTATTGTGCCGTTGGTGCCGACGGCCCAGACGTTATTCTCGTTGACCGCGTCCACCCCGGTGAGGTCCTGGGTGGTGCCGCTCTCCTGGTCCGTCCAGTTCAAGCCGTCATAGTGAACGATTGTGCCGTTGGTGCCGACGGCCCATATGTTGTTTGAATCAACGGCTGTGACACCGTCATAGCTTTCATCCGTCGCGATCTCTCTGATGTCCGACCCGCGGGCAGGCAACGCGAGTGTTGCGGTGGCTACAAGCAGCGCGAGTGTTATCGCGATGACCAGCCCGGACTGTAGGACCTTGCCGATTCGACTACTTTTGTCAAACATCTTTGACCTCCTGTCTAGCTGACTCCCCGAAGATTCCACGCCTAACTCTTGTCGGCAACACGCCGCTTTTGAACTTCACTATGACCTCGCCCGGCTCGCAAGACATCTTCGAGAAACCTGAGGGATTCGCTTTCATGGCACCGGGAGATCCGGTTGGCGTAGAAGCAAGCGCTTCACTTCCCAGGAGTACCGGGGCAAGAACACATGACACGGCAACCAGGGGCTTGAAACGATACATCCTCATCCCCCCTTTCGCTGAAACGCCTTATCATAATATACCCATTAGAACCGCAACGCACGTTTCTTGTATTGGTATCCCTCAAGTTCGAACCTCAGCGAGCTATTGAATTTGAAAAACCCGGGCTGATGGAAGAGGCCGTGGCGGTTTCTTCATGCGCTGCCGGGAAGAGGGATTTGATAGAATCAAGGGGTCAGTTCGCCAGCCGTCTCGCCGGGAGGTAATGATGTTCGGGGAGTTCGAGGAAGTCGTCAGGCGAAGCGTGGAGATATCCCGATCGGGCCTCGAGGCCGACAAGGTCATGCCGCTCTCAGATGCGGTGGAGAGGTTCGTCCGCCCGGGCATGCACATCCACATCGCGCACTGCTACGCGCGCTCCTGCGCTGCCATAAACGAACTGGCCCGTCAGTTCCGGGGCAAGGACCCCGGGTTTACTGTGAGTACCCTCGGTTTCACCGGGACCATGGTATCGCTGTTCTTCGAGGGGCTGGTGAAGAAGGCGATAGCCACGTTCTACGGTGACTCCTACCCGATGCCCGGCCCCAACCCTGTTTACCAGAGGGCGTACCGGGAGGGGGCGGTAGAGATGGAGCACTGGACCATCCTCACCTTCTCGCTGCGGCTGCTTGCCGGCGCCATGGACATGGAGTACATCCCGGCGAAGTCTCTGGCCGGGACCACCATGGAGCGGGAGAACAGCGACGACTACTACGTAGCCGATACGCCGGGCGGCGGCGGCATCGGCATGGTGAGGGCGCTGAGACCGGACATAACCGTCCTTCACGCCTGGGCGTCAGATCCGGCGGGGAACGTCATCTGCTCCCCCCCGTACGCCGAGAACGCCACCTCCGCGCGGGCCGCTGGGGAAGGCGCACTGGTGACCGTCGAGAAGATAGTCCCCCCCGAGTTCGTCAGGCGCTACAGCCACCTGGTGAAGGTTCCCTCTTACCTGGTGAGGGCGGTGTCAGTCGCGCCCATGGGCACCCATCCCGGTGGCATGTCGAACTTCGGCCTCGAGGGTGAGTTCATGGGGTACGAGGTGGACAGGGAGTTCCTGGTGGGCGTCCGCGAAGCGTGCAGGGACGAGGAGAAGCTGAAGGAATGGCTCCGCGAGTGGGTTTTCGGCTGCGCCGACCAGGAGGAGTACCTCGCCCGGCTCGGCCATGAGAGGATCTGGTACCTCAAGGGGAAGTCGGCGCCGGACTCATGGACCTCGGAACTGGAGGACGCGCTCGAGGACGTAAATCCGGGGCCGGAGTACAACCAGGTAGAGATGATGGTGGCGGTGGGAGCCCGCGTCATCGCGCGCAAGGCGCGGGAGAACGGCTACCGGACGATCCTGGCCGGGGTGGGGGCCTCCAACCTCGCCGCCTGGCTTGCCTACTACGACCTCATGGAGAAAGGCCACGACGTGGACCTGATGGCCGAGATCGGCTTCTATGGCTACAGCCCACAGCCCGCCGACCCGTACATATTCAACCTGCGAAACGTGCCGAACTGCAGGATGCTATCCGACGTGAACGACGTCCTGGGGTCCCTGGTGGGAGCAGAGAGCAACCGGTGCGTCGGTTCGCTGGGGGCCGGGCAGGTGGACCGTTACGGCAACGTGAACTCAACCGCGGTGCCAGAGCACAAGCTCCTCCTGGTCGGGTCGGGCGGGGCGGCGGACGTGGCGGCGGGCGCCAGGGAGGTCGTCATACTGTTAGACCACCTGCCGGTCCGGCTGGTGGAGGAGGTCCCTTACATCACCTGTCCGGGGGAGAAGATATCGGCGGCGGTAACCACCCGTGGCCTGCTGGAGAAGCGCGATGGGGAACTGGTGCTGACCGGTTACTTCCCCGAGGGCGACGGCGACGGGGAAGCGGAGGTGGCGGCCATCAAGGAGAACTGTGGGTGGGACCTCGAGGTGGCACCGGACCTCGAGCGCATAGAGCCCGCCACGCTTGACGAGATACGGAGCGCCAGGATGTTCGACCCCCACGGTTTCTTTCTGGGGAAAGGAGCTTGACAGGAGTTGCCTGGTTTGCTAATATGAGTTTGCTTGCTCCGCTTGGCGGGTAGCCGGGAGGAGGGGCACATAACATAGGGAGAGGGCGTCGCGCCTGGCCCGGGAGCCAGGCGCGACGTTGTTATTCCTCCGCTCCTTCCCTCCCTTCGGGGGGAAGGCCGGGATGGGGCCTGGGGCGCTACCTGTTTATCTCGACAAACCTCGCTATGGAACGGTCGAACGTCTTCTCGACGTTGTCAGGGAAGGCGCACGCAGGCAGCTCTCCCAGGGAGAGGTGGTACTTGATGCACTCGCAGCACAACCCCTTCCTGCTGCACGGCTCGTAGGTGCAGTTGCAGCTGGCGAGGTTCGCTTCGAAGTTCTGGCACTCCATTGGCGGCGCTCCTTTCGAGGTCTAGATACCTTCGCTGTACATGAGTTCGACATCATCGTCGGTCAGCCTGTACATCTTCACATCGTGCTCGAGCTCGAGCCAGGTCATGGTGGGGATGCCCTCGTCGTTACTGACCCAGGACCCCGAGTTGGCCACCGCTATGTGGGTATCCGGCAACCTGCCCATTCCCGGGCGGTGGGTGTGGCCGAACACGAAGCAACCAGGGTGGGGATGACCGATGAGCGGCAGCAGCCCGGCTATCTCATCGTAGTTCTCCTTGATGAGCGTATCCCTCAAGATCGAGTGGCGCATCGTCCGTGAGCGGAGTATCTTGGCGAAGAAGTTGATTATACGGTAATAGCGAATCCCACCTTCCACGATCTCGGGCACCCAGGGGGCCATCGACATCGCGCCGCAGAACGGCAGGTTGGCCATCTCGATGTCGTGCAGGGTGGCGGTCTTCCTCCTCTTCCTGATAACGCGCTTCGAGAGCCAGAACGTGCGGGCGAAGCCGAAGTGGGGGTCGAAGAAGTCGAGGTGGTGGCCGTGGGTGAACACTACATCCTTCCCGTTGACCTCGCGCACCGCGAAAGGGTACGCCATCTGGAACTCGGTCTTCGACCCGGGGTCGGCAACCCCGCTGAGGAGCGTCTCGTCGTACTGCCTGGCGGGCATGAACCGGGGGATGCTCAGGTCCCCCTGCATTATGTTGATATCCACCTCCAGCCGGAAAGCGTTCATGAACATCTGGTGGTCATGGTTCCCCGGGATGTAGAGGACCTTTGAAACGTTCTCCAGGCGGGAGATGCTCTCGATGAAGTAGCGGGCGTCCCGGAACGCCGGCACCCGTGTCTTCACCCAGAGGTCCAGGATGTCGCCCAGCAGTATGAGCTCAGAGATCGGCCCGCGGCTCGACAGGACCTCCATCAGGCGGTCGACGAGAGGGCTCGTATTCAGCAGTTGCGCACTGTCGCCGAAGTGGGTGTCGGAGATGACCACTATCCGGCCGGGCGGCAACTCCTTTTTCTTCGATCTGAACTTAACCATTTTCCCTGTCATTCTATTTGCGCCGCCGCTTCGCCGCAACATCCCCCCGAAAATGAGCCACTGGTACCTGTCACCAGTGCGTCATTTTGAGCCACTGGTGCCTGGCACCAGTGCGTCATTTTGAGCCACTGGTGCCTGGCACCACTGCGTCATTTTGCACATATGGTAATCTTATGATGTCGCGATGCGAGAAACCCGGAGGCTTGAATGCTCAGGGGAAGGCCAGGCAGAACCCGCTCGGACAGGAGGCGGCTCTGGGCCGTTACTATCCTGCTGGTCGCCGGTATCCTTATGATGGCGGCGCCGTTCGGTGAAGCGCGGGCCGAAAGCCATAAGTACGAGTTCGAGGTCCCCAGTGAAGACGTACGTGTCCGCGTCAACAAGGACTCGTCCATAGATTTCTGGTACAAGATACTGTTCAAGAACGACCCTTTGGCGGACCCCATCGACATCGTCGACATCGGAATGCCTACCCCAAACTACCTGCCCGAGGAGTGCACCGCCTCCATCGACGGCGTGACCCTTACCGATATCAGGGCATCCACAGTGGTGTCGCCGGGCGTCGAGGTGCACCTTGGAGACAAGTCGATCCCCCCGGGGTTGGAGGGCACCTTCGAGTTTCACGGCAAGAACCCGGAGATGGTGTTCACCGACACCGAGCGTGAGGGTTATGCCTCCATGCAGTTCAAGAACACCTGGTGGGACTCCCGGTACGCCAGGGGCAGTACGCATCTCTCGTTCTCCATCCAGTTCCCGCCGGGGGTCCGGAACAACGAGACCGTCTACCACGGCGAGGCGCAACCCAACCGCTCCGAGGTGGACGGTTGCATACTGTTCACCTGGAATGTTTCCGATGCGAAGCCCTCTGAGGGTTACCTGTTCGGCGTATCCTTTCCAGCGGTATACGTTGAGGGGGTCTACCCCGAGCAGCCGACGCCAAATTACAGCCCCGTGTCGACCAGCAGCGGTCTAATGGGTTCGTGGATGACCTGGTTGCCATATGTCCTGGCGGGTATCGGGGTCGTATTCATGGCTCTCGCGCGGTATGGATTATCCATGAAGCGAGTTCACGGTGAAGGGTCCAAGCCGCGGTACATCGCCCCGGAGGTGGGCGTGGAAGGAGCCGGCCCGATGAAGGACCTCTTCCCCGCCGAGGCGGCGGTGCTGATGAACCAGGAGCTCGACCGTATCGCCGCCATCGCCTACTTCGAGATGATACAGAAGGGGCTCGTCTCCATAACCGGGATAAAGCCGTTGTCGCTCGCCAGGACAGTGGCGGCGCCGGAATCGCTGCCCGGTGACTACAACGGCTTCCTGGCGGCGATATCGCCGGAGGGGTCTATCCAGCCCCAGACCCTTCAGCTGGCACTGACAACGCTCATCAAGAGCGTGGAGAACAAGGCCAGGGGGTTCTCCCACGCGGAGACCGTCAGCTACTACGAGGACGCGGCGGAAAGGGCCTGGATCGAGGTCAAGTCGGAGGTCGACCACAACGCGCGCATGGAGAAGTTCAACCAGTACCTGCCGTTCCTGCTCCTCGAGCCGGGTTTCAGCTCAAAGGTCAGGGAGGCGTTCTCCGCCGGCGGCTTCCCCATGCCGCCGTGGATGATGAGTCTGCCGAAGGCGGAAGGAACGGCGGGGACCGGCGTTACTACTTCGGCCGCCGGCGGGCTGGCCATCCAGGGCACCAACTTCGCGGAGTCGGTTACCGGCGGCTTCCGCTCCATGCAGAACGCCGCGTTCATCCACGTCGAGGATTTCAAGGAGGATGTCGTAAGGGAAGTGAATCCCCTGGAGTACCGGCGGATTTACCATAGAAGAAGGTACTACGGCGGGTACGGCGGCGGTGGCGGGGGTTGCGCCTGCGCCTGCGCCGGTTGCGCCTGCGCCTGCGCGGGGGGTGGCCGCTAATGAGGTTTAAGGGCCCGTTTAAGCGATTCGAGGAAAAGCACATGCGGGGCGACCCGCTGAAGCCGGGGCTGTACCATTACGCGGTGGGGGACCAGTACGAGGGCACCAGGTTCCACCTCCGGGTGGAGCCGGACGGCGATGGGATACTCTCGATAGACGCCCGGAAGATACTTCACCTGAACCAGACCGCGACCGAGTACGCCCGGCTCATGCTCGAGAGGGCCGACGAGGATGCGGCCGTCAAGCGGTTGCAGTCGCGATATATGGTGGACCCTGACATTGTAAGGAACGACTTCAATGAGCTCAAGGAAACCATCTTCGCGTTTACCGTAGAGAGCAAGATATGCCCAGTTTCCTACCTGAACGTCGAGCGAATCGAGCCGTTTAAGACGCCGGCGACGGCGCCTTACCGGATGGACTTCGCGCTGACGTACCGTTGCGACAACGACTGCCATCACTGCTACGTGGAGCGCACCCGGGATTTCGGCGAGATGGACACCGGGCGTTGGAAGGAAGCCCTTGACCGGCTGTGGGATATTGGGATCCCTCACGCAGTGTTCACCGGTGGCGAGGCCACGGTCCGGGAGGACCTGGTGGACCTTGTGGAGTACGCGGAGGACCTGGGGCTTATAACAGGTCTTCTCACCAACGGGCGCAACCTGGGGAAGGACGGGCTCATGGAGCGGCTGGGCGAGGCCGGGTTGGACCACGTCCAGGTAACCCTGGAGTCTCACCTGGAAGACATTCACGACCGGATGGTCGGCCGCCCCGGCGCTTTCATGGAGACGGTGAAAGGCATCGAGGCGGCGGTCATGTCCCCGGTATATGTCATAACCAACACCACGATCACCTCCCTCAACCGGGACACCGTGGTGGAAACCGTCGATTACCTCCACGGGCTGGAGCTGGAGACTATCGCGATGAACGGGGTCATCTACACCGGCGGAGCGCGCGAGGGGGAACTGGGGGTACCGGAGGACGAGATGGCCGGCATCATCGTTGAGGCACGCGACAGGGCGTTCTCGCTGGGGATGAGGTTCATCTGGTACACGCCCACCCGTTACTGCCAGTTGGACCCGGTGGCCCTGGGGCTGGGCCCCAAGCAGTGCACCGCCGCCAAGTACAACATGTGCGTGGAGCCCAACGGAGACGTCATCCCCTGCCAGAGCTACTACCGGCCGGTGGGCAACCTGCTGGACGACCGGTGGAAGGACATCTGGGAGGCGCCGCTGTGTCGCTCGATACGGGAGAGGGAGTTCGCCGGCGAGGAGTGCCGCGCCTGCGATACGTTCGCGATATGCGGCGCGGGATGCCCGCTTGCCGGTGAGAAAGGGACCCTCGTCTGTTTCGAGAGCAAGTCGTCGGGTTAGCGGGGCCGTTTCGAGTGCCTCGTTCCATAGATACGGTTAAGCACCGAGAGCGTCGAAGCGCCACTCCGGCAAGGCGCGTGACTGAGACGTACTCCTGTAGTACGTCGAGGGAGCGGAACGCGGCCGGAGTGGATGCGGCGGCGTTCGAATGCCAGCGTATTTATGGAGCGAGGCACCTAGTAACCGGCACACCACGGTGGCGAGACCGATGGTAAAGCGCAGGTGCTCGAGCCTTAAGGAGACAAGCGAGTTCTTCGCCACCCAGGCGGAGTGGACCGCACCGATGAGGCGCCACCTCTACCGCAAGGCAGGGCTTCGCAGGAAGTCGGCGGTGCTCGACGCCGGGTGCGGCACCGGGGAGGTGACCGCCGAGATCGCCGGGCTGACCGGCGGGAGCGTCACCGGTGTGGACTCCGAGGGCCGGTTTATCGAGTACGCATCCGGGCAACACCACGGCATCCGGTTCATCCGCGCCGACTGCGAGGACCTGCCGTTCAAAGACGGAACCTTCGACCTGGTCACCTGCCATTTCCTGCTCATGTGGGCCTCGAAGCCCGCCCTGGCGGTGAAGGAGATGACCCGGGTGCTGGAGCCCGGCGGGATCCTGCTGGCCTGCGCAGAGCCGGATTACGGGGGGAGGGTGGAGTACCCGGAGCACCCGGAGTTCACCAGCGCCCTCGACTCATCCCTCACCGGAAAGGGAGCAGACATACGAATAGGCAGGAGGTTGGGGGTCCTTTTCCGGGAGGCTGGCCTTGGGGTGGAGGTCGGGGTGTCGGCCACGGTATGGGACGGCGAGTTGCTGAAGCGCCGGTTCGAGGGGAAGAGAGGCAGGTTCTCAAGGGACCTGGAGACGGTCCTGGAGAAAGGCGAGGCCGAGCGGGTGCTGGGCGAGGAATCCTCCCAGGTCAAGGGGGGAAAGATGCTGATGGTGCCGCTGTTCTGGGCGCTCGGCTTCAAGCCAGTGCTTGATTGATATCAATGCAATCACCCGCTCCAGGGAATATCATTAACACAGAACGAGGGGTTATCGTCTGATAGGGAAAGAGGCGAGGAATATGTCAGAGAGCAAGAAAGAGAAAAGCGGAGCGGGGCAGAGTTGTTACTGCACCTACTGCGCTGATTCCAAATACCCTTGCGTGACCATGGAGAAGATACTGAACTCCGAAAAGCGCGAGGACAGGACTGAGACGAAGAAGACGGAAGAAGGTTAGTCCACTCCTCCCGGGTGCTGAGTGGGAGGTCCCGGATGTGCGCACTCCAGCGATCCAGGCGGCAACAGGGCTATTTGACAGGCCGACCCCGGTGTTGGTTAATAGGTAAATCAGCGCCTGTAGTACAGATAGACAGGGAGGGGAAACGTGGCAAGTAATAAATCGTTATGGCGTTGCGGCAAATGCGGGTTCCCCTACCTCGTGAGCCTCGTGAACAGGTGGAACAGCGACGGGACGATGACCCAGAGGTTGCGCCGTAGCTACCGCATCGTCATCTTCCCCACCGAGTTCCTTCACGGCCTCTTCTCAAACATCGAGACAAGACTGGGGCTTTCCATCGAGCATCTCGCGTTCGAGGCCCAGCTTAACGCCAGTAAGATGCTTTTCCTGAGCGTCCGCGGGAGCAGGCTGCTCTCCCGCCCGGCTTTTGCCAAGCGCATCTGCGTGGATCAGTTCAACCGGCTGGCGATGCTGACCGGCATGGGGCTGTCGAGTACAATCGAATACGAGCCGGGCAGGATAGGCATCGCGAGAATGACGAACCCGTTTCAACTGCAACTGATGGCGGCCAACGTGGTCGGCGCCTTCGAGTTCCTGGAGCGGTGCCCGTTCGAATACTCGTGGGAAGAGGAGTCGTCCAACGTCTTCGTCATAACGGTAAGACCCTCCCCGGACAAACCGGAGATCGCCGAGCGACTCAAGCTGGAGTTCCCGCCGCGTTTACCCGGGGACCTCAAGTTCGACAGGTGCCCTCGCTGCCATGTCCCGCTGGCTGCTACCTACCTCAAGTGGAAAGAGAACGAGGGGACGATAATCGACACCCGTACCGGGGCAAGGTTCATGGTCTCCGACGGGCACATGTTCAACGCCGTGTTCAGGGAACTGGAAAAGGAGTTGGGGGAGGAGGTCAACCTCATGCTGGTGGACGCGCAGCGGGAGTGGACGGCGCGGCATGTCGAACTACTCGGTTTGAGCCCCGGGGACGAGGCACTGGACGGTGATGAACTGAAAGGCGCCTACCGGCGGTATCTCGATACCCTTCCGGTTCATGGCTAGGGCAACCCGGTCAACCTGGAACTTCTTTCCCCCGGCGTCAGGGTGGAGATACTGAACCCATACCAGAAGTTCATCCTGGCGGGAACGCTCCAGGGCCTTTACGAGGCGCTCGAAAAGACAGGGAGCGCGGTGGAGTGGAAAGAGAGGATGCCCGGAGCCGTAACTTACACCGTCAGGCCCGCCTGAGCCGGGACTGTCGCCGGCTCGGTCCAGCGGAATGAATGGCGCCAGTTATGTGCTTCTTCTTCGCTCGAATGGTTTTCCCGCGGGGCGTGCCCGGTTTCCTGTTCCACATCGTGGCCTTCGCTCTCCGGATGTTCTGCTTTTTCTCCCTCGTGGGCGGCATCATGAGGCGCGTGCTTTTCGCCTGGCTCCACCTACACCTTGACGGCAACCGGTGGTCGCCGAAGGTCCACTTGTAGTAATCTTGTTTGCGTATCGCAACTCCTCTCAAGGAAAGGCGGTGAGTGATTTGAGTTCCCTGCAGGTGGGGATAGTGGGATTCCCCAACGCGGGAAAGACCACGCTCTTCAACGCCCTCTCCAGGGCCGGGGCGCGCGTGGCTTCGTACCCGTTCACCACCGTCGAACCGAACGTCGGAGTGGTGGCGGTCCCCGACCCCCGACTGGAGAAGGTGGCCGACCTCGCCGGCTGCGAGCGCCGTGTGCCTTCCAGCGTGAGGTTCGTGGACATAGCGGGACTGGTCGAAGGCGCAAGCAGGGGGGAGGGCCTGGGCAACCGCTTCCTTGCCGATATACGCGAGGTGGACGCGGTGGCGCACGTCGTCAGGGCGTTCGAGGAGCAGGATGTCCCCTGCGCGACCGGCTCCATCGATCCGGTTCACGACGCGGAACTTATCGAGACCGAACTCCGGCTTGCCGACCTGGAGGCCCTGGGGCGCATGATAAGCAAGGCGAAGCGGGACGCCAAGAGCGGTGACAAGGATTGCAAGGCGCGCTTGAGAGGGCTCACCGAGGTGGAGGAGATGCTGGGGGGCGGGCCTGTAGTCGAACGGGAAAAAGCGATAAAGAAAGCGGAGCGTTTCGCGGCGGACGCCGGTCTTATCAGCGTTAAGCCCTCCATCATCGTACTCAACGTCGGCGAAGGCGAGCTGGAGGAATCACTCGAGGCGGGGATGCGGGAGTGGGCCGGGGAGAGGGGCCTGCCGGTGCTGGTGGTGAACGCCGAGATAGAGGCGGAACTGGCGGAACTCGAACCGGAGGATGCGGCCGAGTTCGAGGCCGAGATGGGGATAGAGGAGGATGGCCTGGAGAGAATAATCCACTCGTGCTACGAGATGCTCGGCCTGTGTACCTTCTTCTCCATCGATTCCGGGGAGTGCAGGGCCTGGCCCATCCCGGTCGGCTCGCACGCCGACTACGCCGCCGGGCGCATTCACAGCGACTTCGAGAAAGGGTTCATCAAGGCGGAGGTCGTCCACTACGACGACTTCATCTCGTCAGGCGATTTCCACGCCGCCCGGGACAAAGGCGCCCTGCGCGTCGAGGGCCGCGACTACGTGGTCGTTGACGGCGACGTCATGCACTTCAAGTTCGCCACCTGATTATCTAAGTCGCCCGGGATGGGTTTCCTTTGTCGCCTACCTGTTGTATAATGCTCTTTGGTTGTATTGCTTTAGTGCCTCGTTCCCTCTCCGCGGGGCTGCCCCTGGTCCGCCCGGGTTGCCCGTTGGTCTATCGAGAGAGGGAGTTACGTTGATGGCTCATTCAAGGGAAGACGGTAACGGTCAGGACAGCCCGGGGCGGATGCTCGCGGCGCAGGGGTTCGGGCGCGCGAGCGACACGAAGTTGCTGGCGGTGGTGCTGGGGGCCGGCTGCGCCGGCCGGGACGCGGTGAGCATCTCGCGGGAGGTCATCGACGGCGTTGGAGGGGTTGCGGGGCTCGCCGATGTCACGGTTGCCGAACTGCTCCGCGTGAAGGGCATCGGCCCCGGCAAGGCGTCGGCGGTGGTAGCGGCCATCGAGCTGGGAAGAAGGGCCCTCTCGGGCGCAACCCCCGGGGTGAGGCTCGGCTCCAGTGGTGATGTCTGCGACGCGTTCTGGCCGTGGATGGCGAACGAGAAGATAGAGGTCTTCAGCTGCGCGATGGTGGACGCGAAGCTACGGCTTATCCGCACTGAGGTTATATCGAGGGGGACCCTGACGGCGAGCATCGTCCATCCCCGGGAAGCGTTCAGGCCCGCGGTGCGCAACGCCGCCTCCGGGGTGATATTCGCCCACAACCACCCCAGCGGAGACCCTGTTCCCAGCGACGAGGACCGGCGGATAACCGCTCGGCTGGAGGAGGTCGGGCGGATCCTGGGGATACCGTTGCTCGACCACCTGGTCATAGGGGCCGATAGCGAATACTACAGCTTCGCGGACAGCGGTGACCTGGAGCCGCAGGTCTCCTGTTACCGTGGTATGGTACTGAAGTAGGCGGAAGTAGCTGGAGGGCGAATGCTGGAGAAAGCGATAAACGCGGTGAGGGGCCTGCCGGCTATCCCGGAGCGTTACAGGGGACTGTTCAACGCCTGGTACCTGCGGCGCAGGGGGGTTGCGCTCGGCGCGTACCCGTGGATACCGGGCCGGGTCGATCTTTATCTCGGCGGTCAGTCGTCGCTGGTCGTGGGGGACGGGGTTTTCATTCCCCGGACCATCGAGGTCATAGGGAACGACGACGGGCGGATAATCATCGGAAACGGTGTCAGCCTGGACTCGGGGGCAAGGCTCCAGGTGGCGAACAGGGCCACACTTCGAATCGGGGACAGGACCGGCATCGGTCCCTACAACTTCTTCAACGCGTTCGACGACCTCACCATCGGCTCCGACACCATGGTCAGCCCCATGGTCAACATCAACTGCGCGGACCACGGCATCCAGTTGGGGACCCCGATGCGTGAGCAGTACGGTACCTACGGCCCGGTAACCATTGGCTCGGACTGCTGGCTGGGCGCGATGGTGGTGGTCCTCAAGGGGGTCACTATCGGCGACGGGGCGGTGGTGGGCGCGGGCGCGGTGGTGACAACGGATATCCCCGAGTACGCGATAGCCGTCGGTGTCCCGGCGAAGGTCGTAGGCGAGAGGATGTGAGTCTCGGGGCGGTGGACCGGCGCCGGGCACCGGGGAGGGAGCTCCGCCGGGAAGCGGAAGGGAGTCCACGAGTGCTGTGCATACGCAACGACACCCGGAACGCGCTCCTTGCCTCGGACGCGGTCCTGGCAACCACAGCGGGTGAGCGGCGGCGTGGTCTTATCGGCCGTGATGACCTGGAGCCCGGCGAGGCGCTGATAATTCCCCGATGCAGGCAGGTTCACACCTTCGGCATGCGGTTCACCATCGACGTGCTGTTCGTGGACGGCTCCGGAGTGGTAACCAGGACGTGCCGGGGCCTGGCCCCCCGCCGCGTCTCGCCGGTTTCCTGGCGGGCGCGGCAGGCGATCGAACTGCCTGGAGGCACGCTCGAGCGGACCGGTACCGTGAAGGGAGACCGGGTTACGCTCCATGACGCGCAGGTATAGTAGTAGTTGCGGAAACTGTCCACGGGCCGCGTCATGGTTCGATGTCGGACGTTACCAGACCAGGTTCTCGGGGTCTTCCGGGTTCTCGTTTGTCTCGACAGAGGATATCTCGCCGCTGTGAAGGCGCACCACCGTGTCCGCCATCCTGGCGATAGCGGCGTTGTGAGTCACCACCAGGAAGTTGCAGTGCTCCTGCCTGGATACATCGCGCATAAGGCGCAGGATCATAATTCCGGTGTCGAAGTCCAGCTCGCCGGTTGGCTCGTCACACAGGACGACCGGGGGGCGTTTCGCCAGGGCCCGCGCCACCGCCACCCGCTGCTGCTCTCCGCCTGATAGCTGGCTGGGGAAGTGGTTGGCGCGGTCTCCAAGCCCGACCTGCTTCAGGACCTCCACCGCGGACCCCCTTGTTTCCTTGGGGACAAGGTCCAGCGCGAAGTCGACGTTCTCGCGGGCGGTAAGGGTCGGAATGAGGTTGAAGAACTGGAAGATGAAGCCGACCGTGTTGCGGCGGAACTTGGTCAGCTCCTTCTCGGTCAACTTCGAGATGTCATTGCCTCCGACTATTATCGTGCCGCTGGTTGGCGAATCAATGCCCCCGATGCAGTTGAGCATGGTGGTCTTGCCGGAGCCGCTTGGGCCCAGAACGACCACGAACTTACCCTTGGTTATCGTCAGGTCCACCTCTTTCAAGGCCTTGACCTCGATTTCCCCCATCTGGTACGTCTTTGATACGTTCTCGAGAAAAACCGTTTTGTTATCGTCCAACGCTCTCCTCCGGAAGCCTGGTCACTTAAAACACGTTTCTGTCCTGCTTATGCTAGTTTCGTTGCGCCCGATGGTCAAGCACGAACCGGTCGGCTCGCGCCATTAGTGCCCCGTCTTATGAGTACAATGGCATTCGAACGCCGCTGCATCCACTCCTGCTGCGTTCCGCTCCCTCGAAGTACTACAGAAGTACGTCTCGGTCGCGCGCCTTGCCGGCGCGGCGCACCGACGTTCTCGGTGCATCACCGTACTCATAAGACGGGACACAAGGTTAACTTATTCATCATATTCTGTTAAGTTTATCAAGATATGTGGCGTAATGCCCGATACCACTTAACGGGGTGTCAAGCTTTGCGGAGGTTTCCGGTTTCCCACCGGGTGAAACGGAGAGCGTGATGCAGAAAAGCAGTAAAGAAAAATCGGTCAAGATAGCGATAATAGATGACGATCCGTCCATGGTCAAGGTTCTGCGCATCATATTGACCTCGAGCGGCTACGAGGTTGTGGAGGCGATGAGTGGGACCAGGGGGTTCATGATCACGAAGAGGGAACTGCCAGACCTGGTGCTCCTGGACATCATGATGCCTGACGTGGATGGTTTCGAGGTCTGCCGGAGGCTGAAACTGGACCCGGATACCGAGAAAATTCCGGTCATCTTCGTTTCCGCCAAGACCGGTGCGGAGCATATAGAGATGGGCCTCTCCTTAGGAGCTGAGGGTTATATTACAAAGCCGTTCGAACTGCAGGACATCCTGGATAAGATCGAAGAGGTACTCGGCCCCGCGGGTTGAGCCCCGGTTTCAACACATCCATGAGTACCCCGCTCCATAAATACGCTGGCATTCGAACGCCGCTGCATCCACTCCGGCCGCGTTCCGCTCCCCAGGCGTACTACAGGAGTACGCCTCGGTCGCGCGCCTTACCGGAGCGGCGCGGAGGCGCTCTCGGTGCTTAACCGTATTCATGGAACGGGGCACTAAGTGTTATATTTTCCACGTGGGTAATCCGGCTATCATGGAGTTACGCTTGGAACCGGAGGAAAGCAAGGGTCTTCAAGGCGTCAGTATAACCCGGTGTCAACAGGGGAAGCGGAGTCGGGTGGACGACATCGTGGCCCGTGAGGTCCCGCTGGAGGTCAGACTCAATGGACGCACACTGGTCCACCTGATGAGGCTCCCCGGTGACGAGGTGCTTCTTGCCGTCGGGTTTTGCTTCAGCGAGGGGCTGATCAGCAGCCGTGAGCAGGTGGAGTGCATCCATTATCGTGGCGAGGCCTACCCGGGCTCGCTCGAAACGCTTTTCCCGCAAGCGGAGGTAAGACCGGGGTCGGGCGACAGGGGTTCGAGCAACCTGGTCGACATCAAGGCGTCGACCGACACCGGCACCGAACGATACGACGCCCGGCTGGTGAGGACCGGGTGCGGGGCCGCCGACCTGGGAAGGGAGATTGACCTCTCGGACATCCACGTTGAGAGCGACACGCGCTTCCCCCCCGGGATCATAGAGAACGCCCCCGGACTCCTGCTGGAAGGCCAGGAGGTGTTTCAGGCGACCGGGGGTACCCATGGCGCGGGACTCTTCGGGCCGGGGGGACAGAGCCTGATCACCAGGGAGGATGTGGGCAGGCATAACGCGGTGGACAAGGTGCTCGGGTACCTTCTTCTTTCCGGTGAGCGGGTTGACGACAAGGGGCTCATGCTCTCAGGTCGGCTCTCCTACGAGATGGTCCTGAAGGGAGCCCGGGCCGGAATACCCCTGATATGCTCGATCTCCGCCCCCACCGCCCTGGGCGTGGATGTTGGGGTAAAGACCGGGGTTACCCTGGTGGGGTTCCTGCGCGGCTCGAGCTTCAACGTCTACACGCACCCCGAGCGAATCGGTGGCAGTTGATGGCGACCGGGATCATACTCGCGGGAGGCGCGAGCATCAGGATGCCCGGGGAAAAGGCGTTTATGGAGGTGGGGGGCAGGCGCGTTATCGATATCCAGCTTCAGGTCACGGGAGGCCTGTTCACCGAGACCCTTATCGTGGGAAACGCGGGGAGGATGGAGGGTCTTTCTGTCTACCGGGGGGGCGGAGTCCGGGTGGTGGAGGAGAAGGTCAGCGGGAAAGGGCCCCTGGGCGGGATACTGAGCGGCCTCGAGCTGTCGGGCTCGGAGGATAACTTCGTGATGGCCTGTGACATGCCGTTCATCAACAGGGACGCCATCGTCTTCATCATGGAGAACCTCCCCGGTTTCCAGGTCGCGGTCCCCCGTACACCGGAGGGCCTGGAGCCGCTTTACGCCGCCTACCGGAGGGATTGCGCGGATGTAATCGGACGACAGATCGGTTCCGGAAACCTCAAGGTGACCGATTTCTACGACGAGGTCCTGGTAAAGTACGTACGGTGGGAAGAACTGCTGGGCTTCGACTCTACCGGGAGGTTGCTGCTCAACATAAACTCACCGGAGGACATGAGAAAGGCCGCCGGTCTGGCGAACGGAGGATTGACGTGAAGACGGTATGGGTCAGCGGGAGCGCGCCGTCAAGGGCGCTGGTCGAGTACCTTCGTACCCGGTTACCTGTCAAACGGGTCGAGGTGTTGACTGAAGCCCCGCCCCCCGGCGGTTCGGCGGACCTTTCGGTGCTTCTCATCGACGTTCCCCTGGAGGAGGTCGCCAGGGGCGAGGGAGCGGACATGGTCCTGGTGGAGTGGGGCACTGGTTTCCAGGGCGAGAGTGAACTTGGCATGGAACGAATGATCAAGGACGCCGTCGGGGCGAAGAAAGTACTGATATACAGGGACGAGAAAGGACGTCGCAGGGCGTTCGATAAGGTCCTTGACATCTCACTGGCAATCACGGGAGGTAATATATTGTCGGAAGAGATACCGGAAAATGTGATCGAGGCGGTGAAGGCGGCGGCGGCGGATAACAGGGTCACATGCGCTCAGGCGCACTGGATCGCCGCAGACCTGGAGGTGCCGGTTCCGCTCGTCGGTCGGGCGCTGGACCTGCTGGAGATAAAGCTAAGCAGGTGCCAGCTCGGCTGCTTCTGACCAAACGGTGCCTGGCTCAGGTGTTGCCGTTCGACTTTCCACACAGACCACTCGCGATAATGCAACACAGGTGCCTGGCACCACGCTTTGCCACGATAACGTCAGACAAGAACGCCATCCCCGGGCATGTGACGTTCAATACTCTACTTGAACCCTCGCCCCACAATGCATATGCCCCGGGGCGAGACCCCTCCCTCACAAATAAACAAAAGCCACAAAACGCACCCCAGGGGCCTGGCCCCGGACGTGCATTATGCAACTGCCCGGGGCAAGACCCCGAAACTTGTTATAATCAACTACGAAAACAGGTCTAAGTCTAACAAGGAGCAGTGAGATGAGCACGAAGTACAGCGGTTATTTGGGCAGGTTCCTGGATATCGACCTCTCTACCGGCAAGGTCGGGGAGTACGATGTGACCGATGAGATGCTGGAGGCGTATCTCGGCAGCAAAGGTCTCGCCAGCAAGATACTCTACGACACGTTGTCAAAAGGTGTTAACCCCCTGGGCGAGGAGAACGTTTTCATCGTCAACACCGGACCGCTGGTGAACTCCGGGGCACCGTGCACCAGCAGGTTCAACGTGACCACCAAGTCTCCACTTACAGGTGGGATTCTCTCCTGCAACTGTGGGGGCAACTTCGGAATGTTCCTGAAGAGGGCCGGCTTTGACGGCCTCATCCTCAGGGGAAAGGCATCCAAGCCCACCTGGATACACATCGAGGACGGGGAAGTGGAGCTCAAGGACGCCAAGGACCTCTGGGGGCTTACCACCGAGGAGGCCCAGGAGAAGCTTCCAAAGGGGACCGGCAAGATGGTGATCGGCCCCGCCGGGGAGAACGCCGTGCTCTACGCCTGCATAATATCGCAGGAGAGGGCCCTCGGCCGTGGCGGGGCGGGCGCGGTAATGGGCTCCAAGAACATCAAGGCAATAACCGCCAAAGGAAACCATAAAGTGCCCAAGGCGAATCCCGAGAAGTTCAAGAAAGACGTCAGGAAGTGGGTGGAGATTCTCAAGGAGCACCCTTCCACCGGCGAGATGATGCCGGAGTATGGGACCGCCGTCTTCATCAACCGTTGTAACGCGGCCAACACGCTGCCCACTCACAATTTCAAGCGGGGGTCGTTTGCCGAAGCCGATGCGGTGAGCGGCGAAACACTCGCGGAGACCAGGCTCACCGGAAACTTCGGCTGCGCGTCCTGTGTCATCAAATGCGGCCGGCGAGTGGAGGTTGACGGCAAGAATGTCAAGGGTCCGGAGTACGAGACGCTGGGGTTGCTGGGGCCGAACCTGGAGAACCCGGACCTCGGCCTCATCTGCGACTGGAACTACCAGGCGGACCTCGTGGGGGTGGACACGGTATCGCTCGGCAACGTGCTGGGGTTCGCCATGGAGCTCAACGAGAACGGCCTGTGGGACAACGGCCTGGAGTTCGGAAAGGTGGACAACATCTCCGGGGTCATCGACGATATTGCCAATCGGCGCGGCATCGGCGACGACCTCGCCGATGGCGTGAAGCGCCTCTCCGAGAAGTACGGTGGCAAGGATTATGCTATGGAGGTCAAGGGCCTGGAGCTTCCCGCCTACGAGCCCCGGGGCGCGGTCGGCCACGGCCTCGGCTACGCGATAGCCAACCGCGGCGGCTGCCATATAGGCGGTGGATACATGGTCTACTTCGAGGCCAACGGGCCCCTGACGATGGACCCGCTCACCACAAGGGCCAAGCCCCAGCTTACCGCCATGCTGCAGACCATGCTGGACGCGCTGTCAGACTCGGGGAGCTGCCAGTTCACCGGGTTCACGACCATTCCCAAGCAGGCGATCGAGCTCAATCCCCACGGAAACGTGTACCGCGTGGTGGCCAAGTCCCTGGAGTTGATGGGCCCGATGATGGAGCTCATTCTCAGGTTCCCGAAGATGCTGGCGTTCGTGCCTCCCATGGCGCTCATGCAGCACCCCAGGGTGATTACCGACCTCACCGGGATGAAGATGACCTTCGGCAAGTTCCTGGAGATCGGGTTGCGCACCTACATGATAGAGAGATTGTTCAACGCCCGGGAGGGTTTCACCGGGGCTGACGACACCCTTCCCAGGCGCTCGACCCACCAGGTCCAGGAGGGTGGCACCGACACGACGGTGCCGCTCAATCAAATGATACGCATCTACTACCGGGTCCGCGGGCTCGACGCCAACGGGGCGCCGAAGCACGACACGCTCCGCAGGCTGGGGATGCGGGCCTGACGTATGGTTCACGGTTGGGAGTGAGGGTATGCCTACTGTCAAGTTCTATGCATCCTTGAGGAAGGTCACCGGGGAACGGGAGGCCCAAATCCAGGCCGGTTCGGTGAAGGAGGTCCTGCAGCGGCTTTCCACCGACTACGACGGGGAACTGCGCAGGTACCTGAAGATAAGCAGTATCCTGGTAAACGGCAAGAACGTGATACATATGAAGGGAAAGAGGACCCGCCTGAAGCCCGACGACGTCGTGTCAATCTTCCCGCCGCTGGGCGGCGGCTAGTGTGTCCCGTCTCATAGATACGGTGACGCACCGAGAGCGTCGATGCGCCGCTCCGGCAAGGCGCGCGACCGAGTCGTACTCTTGGAGTACGTCGAGGGAGCGGAACGCGGCCGGTGTGGATGCAGCGGCGTTCGAATGCCATTGTATTTGTGAGACGGGGCACTAACAACAGGGAGCGGTTAAGTTGCCTGAGCTATACGAGGAACTGGGCCTTACCACCGAGGAGTACCAGAGGATAGTGGAGACCCTCGGGCGCGAGCCCAACAAGGTCGAACTGGGGATGTACTCGGTCATGTGGTCCGAGCACTGCAGTTACAAGAGTTCGAAGGAGCAGCTACAGAAGCTTCCCACCGAGGGTCCCAGGGTGCTCCTGGGCCCCGGCGAGAACGCCGGTGTGGTGGACATCGGGGACGGGATGGCGGTGGTGTTCAAGATGGAGTCCCACAACCACCCAAGCGCGGTGGAGCCTTTCCAGGGCGCCGCGACCGGTGTCGGCGGCATAGTAAGGGACATCTTCACCATGGGAGCGCGGCCGATAGCGTGCCTCGACCCCTTGAGGTTCGGGTCGCTTGACAGCGCGCGTACCCGCTACCTGTTCGAGGGAGTCGTGGCGGGGATCGCGTCGTACGGGAACTGCCTGGGGATTCCAACCGTCGCGGGCGATATCTACTTCGAGGAAGCGTACGAGGAGAACCCACTGGTGAACGTGATGTGCCTGGGCGTCATGCCCGTCGAGCGGCTCATCAAGGGGCAGGCCTCAGAGCCGGGAAGCGTAGGGGTCCTCATTGGCTCGGGCACCGGCAGGGACGGCATCGGGGGCGTGAGCGTCCTGGCCTCCCAGGAGTTCGACGAGAACTCCGAGCAGAAGCGCCCGAGCGTCCAGGTCGGTGACCCGTTCACCGAGAAGCTCTTGATAGAGGTGTGCCTGGAGATGCTGGAGAAAGACCTCCTGCTGGGGCTCCAGGACTTCGGCGGCGCCGGGCTGACCTGCGCGACCTGCGAGACCGCCGAGCGGGGCGGATGCGGGATGGACGTGGACATCTCGAAGGTGCCGCTCAGGGAGCCCGGCATGGAGCCCATCGAGATAATGATGTCGGAGTCCCAGGAGCGGATGTTCGCGATTTGCTCCGAGGAGGACCTCGAGGAAGTGCTTTCCGTCTGCCGGAAGTGGGGCGTTGACGCGACGCCGGTGGGGGTGGTGACCGAGGGCGACATGCTGCGGCTTCTCTCCGGCGGCGAGGTCGTGGCCGAGGTGCCGGCGAGCTCTCTGGCCCGCGGCCCGGAGTATCACCGTGACGCGGAGAAGCCCGATTACATTGACCGTGTCACCGGGTTCGACACCGGCACACTCTCGCCGCCGGAGGACATGGGGAAGGCGCTCCTGGAACTGCTCGGCTCAGCCAACATCTGCAGCAGACGGTGGGTCTTTGAGCAGTACGATCACATGGTGAGGGTGAACACGGTTGTTCTCCCGGGGAGCGACGCCGCGGTCCTCAGGACAAAGCCGCTGGAGAAAGGCATAGCCCTCTCCTGCGACTGTAACGGGCGCTACTGTTACCTGGACCCTTACGTGGGGGCCCAGATAGCCGTCGCCGAGAGCGGCAGGAACGTGGCCTGCACCGGGGCCAGGCCCATCGCGGTCACCAACTGCCTCAACTTCGGCAACCCCGAGAAGCCGGGGATATTCTGGCAGTTCTGCAGGTGCGTGGAAGGGCTCGCGGAGGGATGCCGGCAGCTTGCGACGCCGGTGGTAGGCGGCAATGTCAGTTTCTATAACGAGTCTTTCGGCGAGGCGATCTACCCAACGCCGGTCATCGGGATGCTCGGCCTTCTCGAGGACGTTGGGGACAGGGTGGGCTCCGCCTTTGCCGCGGAAGGCGACAGCATCGTGCTCCTGGGGGATACCGGTGACGAACTCGGGGGGAGCGAGTACCTGAAGGTCATTCACGGCAAGGTGGCCGGCCGGCCGCCGGTGGTTGACTGGGCCGCGGAGAAGGCGCTGGTGGAGTGCCTTACCCGTGCAGCCTCGGCTCGCCTGCTCTCCTCGGCGCATGACCTGAGCGAGGGCGGGCTCGCGGTCGCCCTGGCCGAGTCGTGCCTGCAGGGTGGCATAGGGGCGAGCGTCCAGATGCCCGGGGGGCTTCCACCGTTTGTGGCCGCTTTCAGCGAGTCGCAGGCGAGGGCCATTGTGAGCGTTAGCGAGGACAACCTCTCCGCGCTGGAGGGGATTGCCGTAGAGGCCGGCGTGCCGGCCCGGGTTATCGGCACCACCGGGGGGGACCGCCTGGAGGCGGGCGCGTTTTCGCTTTCGCTTTCAGAGATGAGGTCCACCTACGAGGAAGCGCTCGAGCGGATGCTGGCGGGTTCATAGGCAGCGAGCGACCACCTGAAGGCCGTGTCTTCAGGCGAGGTCCGGGGCAACCCGTCAGGCGGGAGGCAAGACCTGATATTTTATTATAAAAAGATGGAAAAACTTTTACCATAACGGCGAACCGGCCGGTTTTTAGGTAATAATAGGGGGGACCGGGGACAGAGGGATGTTGGTTGACCTCAAGGGGCCGCGTTTGAGCGAAAGCAGTGTGGCCGATAGTGTGCTCACCACGTTGAGCCGGGGCGATTCACCGGAGGAGGAGTGTGGTGTATTCGGTGTCTATGCCCCCGGGGAGGACGTCGCCAGGGTCACGTACTTCGGGCTATACGCCCTCCAGCACAGGGGGCAGGAGAGCGCCGGCATCGCGGTGACCAGCGGGGACGGAATCCTGGTTGTAAAGGATATGGGGCTGGTTTCCCAGGTCTTCGATGAGAACAGCTTCGTCACTCTGAAGGGCGACTACGCAATAGGGCACGTCCGCTACTCGACCACCGGTTCCACCCACTGGGAGAACGCGCAGCCATTATACGAGGCGACACGGCGCGGGCCGCTCGCCCTGGCCCATAACGGGAACCTGGTGAACACGAGTGAGCTACGTGAATGGCTCCTCGAGAGAGGTTCCACCTTCACTTCCACCACGGACACCGAGGTAATCTGCGCGCTTCTCAACAGTTCCGATTCTCCTACAACCGAGGGGGCGATAGAGGAGGTGTTCCCCCGGATGCGCGGTGCCTACTCGGTGGTAATACTCACCGAGGAAGGACTCTTCGGCGTCCGGGACCCCCACGGCATCCGCCCTCTGTGTATCGGGACCAGGAACGGCGGTACGTTCCTGGCAAGCGAAACGGCGGCACTCGACGTTGTGGGAGCGAAGTATCTCCGCGAGGTCGAGCCGGGGGAGATGGTGTTTATGAACAGGGACGGTATCAAATCCCGCCGGTTCGCGCCGCCGGCACGCCCGGCGCTTTGCATATTCGAGTTCATCTACTTCGCGCGGCCCGACAGCATCCTCTACGACCGCGTGCTGTACAACGCGCGCAAGGAGATGGGCATGCACCTGGCCGAGGAGGCCCCGGTGGAGGCGGACATCGTCATAGGGGTGCCGGACTCGGGGGTTCCCTCGGCGATTGGTTTCGCCGAGAAGTCGCGTATCCCGTTCGGCCAGGGCCTTATCAAGAACCGATACATAGGCCGAACATTCATAGAGCCCTCACAGTCCATAAGGCAGTTAGGGGTCAGGATAAAGCTGAACCCGCTGAAGCAGGTGATAGAGGGGAAAAGGTTGGTGGTGGTGGACGACTCCATTGTCAGGGGGACCACCAGCCGCAAGATAGTGGAGATACTGAAGGAAGCGGGGGCGCGGGAGGTCCACCTGAGGATCAGCTCACCGCCGATTCAGTATCCGTGCTTCTACGGCATAGATACCGCGGTGCGCAGTGAGCTTATCGCCTCCAGCCAGACCGTTGGGGAGATAACGGAGTTCCTCGGCGCTGATTCGCTTTACTACCTCGGAATGGACAACCTGGTCAAATCCTGCGGGTCGCCCAGGGATAAGTTCTGCACCGCCTGCTTTAACGACATATACCCGATAGATGTGCCGGACAACTTGATGATGTCCAAGTTCCGGCTGGAGGAGAAGTCGCCCGCCTGAAAGGAGTACCCGAGATCGTGGAAGAAGCGGGGAAAGAAGAGGCCAGGAAAGATTATAAGTGGGCCGGTGTCGATATTGGCGCCGCCTCCCGGGCGGTGGAACTCATCAGGGAGAAGGCCGGACCCACCTTGAGGCCAGAGGTGCTGGCCGGCGTTGGTGGCTTCAGCTCGATGTTTGAGATTGACCCGTCCCGCTACGAGAAGCCGGTACTGGTATCGGGGACAGACGGCGTGGGCACCAAGCTCAAGCTGGCCCGGATGCTGGACAAGCACGACACCGTGGGTATCGACCTGGTAGCGATGTGCGTCGACGACGTGGTCGCCTGTGGAGCGGAGCCGCTGTTCTTCCAGGATTACATCGCGACCGGCGAGGTGGTGCCCGAACGCATCGCCGAGATCGTGGGCGGCATCGCGGACGGTTGCCGGAAGGCGGGCTGCTCCCTGGTCGGGGGGGAGATAGCCGAGCACCCCGGGGTCATGGAGCCGGAGGAGTACGACCTGGCCGGCTTCTGCGTGGGGGTAGTGGAGAAGGACCGGATAATCGACGGCTCGAGGGTGAAGCCCGAGGACAGGGTCATAGGCATCGCGTCCTCGGGGCTCCACTCCAACGGGTTCTCGCTTGTCAGGAAGCTGCTTTTCGACTCCGGGGAGTTCAACCTTGACGACAAGATCAGGGAACTCTCCTTACCGCTGGGGCGGGAGTTGCTCACGCCCTCGTTCATTTACGCGCCTGGCGTGTTAGAGGTGGCCCGGGAATGTGACCTCAAGGCGGTGGCGCACGTGACCGGCGGTGGCATAACCGATAACCTGCCGAGGGTGCTTCCGGACAGCGTCAACGCGGAGATATTCCTGGGATGCTGGCCGGTGAAGAACATCTTCACGTTCATTCAGCGGGTGGGAGAGATAGACCTGTTCGAGATGCTCAGGACTTTCAACATGGGGCTGGGCATGCTCCTGGTCGTGGGGCCCACCGGGGTCAGGAAGGCGCTCCAGGTCCTGGACATGAACCTGTACAGGGCGTACGAGGTGGGGGAGATAGTGGAGGGGGATGGCACGGTCCGCTACCGGTAGCAGGCAAACCATGGCTTACCTTCCCATGACCGGACCGCCCCGGACGGCATGTCAGGAGAAGATCGCATGATAAGCATCGGCATACTGGCGTCCGGTTCCGGAACCAACATGGAGGCGATAGCCCGGGCGATTGATGACGGTGAAGTGCCGGCGCGGATAGCGGTGGTTATCAGTGACAACCCGGACGCCTTCGCGCTGGAAAGGGCGCGGCGCAGGAAGATCCCCACAACGGTGGTCCTGCCCTCGGATTACGCCGACAGGGCCTCGTACGACCACGCGGTGACAGCCGCCCTCCGCGATGAGGGAGTCGACCTTGTGGTCCTGGCCGGGTACATGAAGCTCGCGGGGAAGGAGTTGGTGGAGGAGTTCCGTGGTCGAATGATGAACATTCACCCCGCGCTCCTGCCCTCTTTCCCGGGGACCCACGGTGTCGGGGACGCGCTGGAGTACGGGGTGAAGGTGAGCGGCGTAACGGTGCACTTCGTGGACGAGGGCCTGGACACCGGGCCGGTCATCGCGCAGGAGGCGGTGCCCGTCGAGGAAGGCGACGACGCGGAATCGCTGCACAACCGGATACACCAGGCGGAGTACCGGGTTTACCCTCGGGCTATCCGCCTTTTCGTCGAGGGGAGGCTGGTGGTGGACGGCAGAACCGTGAGAGTCAAGAGTTGAGGGGACCAGATTCTTGACCTCCCCGGGAACCACCACCCTCACTTGATGGGAGGTTCTCCACCTCCCCGGAGGGTGGAAGGAGCAGAGTCGCCCCTAAAGGTGCATGGGGGAGGACTGGTCCGCACCCGGTATAGCATGACGCAGACAAGAAAAAGGAGGCGGCGGATGCCAAAGATAAAGCGGGCGCTCATCAGCGTTTCTGACAAGACCGACGTGGCGTGGCTGGCCGGTGAGCTCTCCGCGATGGGGGTTGAGATAATCTCCACCGGCGGGACGTACAAGATACTCAAACAGAACCACGTCAAGGTCACCCCGGTGGCGGAGGTGACGGGGTTCCCCGAGATGCTGGACGGCCGGGTTAAGACGCTCCACCCGAAGGTCCACGGCGGCATACTGGCCGACCGGAGCAAACCCGACCACATGCGGCAACTGGAATACCAGAAGATACCGGCGATAGACCTGGTGGTGGTCAACCTCTACCCGTTTGCTCAGACCGTGGCTCGCCCCGGCGTGACCCGGCAGGAGGTGATCGAGCAGATAGACATCGGAGGTCCCACCATGGTACGGGCGGCGGCGAAGAACCACGCCCATATCGCGGTGGTGGTGAACCCGGCCCGTTATAAGGGCCTGGTGGAGGAGATGAAGAGTGCCGGCGGGCAGGTCTCAAGCGAAACCTGCGGCGAGCTGGCGCGCGAGGCGTTCGCCCATACCGCCGAGTACGACGCGATGATATCCAGATACCTCTCCGGTGAGGCACCGGAAAAACCGCGGCCTTCGGCTTTCCCCGAGGAGAAGGGCGAGATGTTTCCAGAGTCGCTCACCCTCGAGCTGGGCGAGGTCGCGTCTTTGCGGTACGGGGAGAACCCACACCAGTCGGCGGCGGTCTATGCCGAGGAGAAGTACGAAGGCAACTCCCTTGCCACCGCCAGGCAGGTAGCGGGGCCGCCGCTTTCATTTAACAACATCCTTGACGGCGAGGCCGCGTGGTGGGGGGTGCTGGAGTTCGAGGAGCCGGCGGTGGTCATCATAAAGCACAACAACCCCTGCGGCGTCGCTGTCGCGGAGAACCCGGTCGTCGCCTACACCAGGGCGCTGGACTGCGACCCGGTGTCCGCGTTCGGGTCGGTAGTGGCGTTCAACCGCCCACTGGACGCCGAGACCGCCCATGTGCTCACCGACAACTTCATCGAACTCCTGCTGGCGCCCCACTTCGAGCCCGAGGCGCTCGAGGTCCTGGCCGCCAAGAAGGAGTTCCGGATCCTGGAGATGGGCGACATCGACCACGACGCGGACCCGGGCATGGACTACCGCCGCATCCACGGCGGGCTTCTCCTGCAGCAGTACGACCGGGAACCCGACGAGAGAGATAGCATGTGGGTCACCACCGAGACCGAACCGACTTCTGAGCAGTGGGAGGACCTGCTGTTTGCCTGGAGGGTTTGCAGGCACGTGAAGTCGAACGCGATCGTTTTCGTTCGAGGGAAGGCGACGGTAGGCATAGGCGCCGGCCAGATGAGCCGGGTTGATTCGGTGATGCTGGCCTCTGAGAAGTCGGGGGGCAAGTCGCGGGGGAGCGTCATGGCGTCCGACGCCTTCTTCCCGTTCACCGACGGGATCGAGAAGGCGGCGGCGGCAGGCATAGTCGCGGTTATCCAGCCGGGAGGATCGATAAAGGACGACGAGGTCATTGCCGCCTGCGAACGGCACGGGATGGCCATGGTGTTCACCGGGCGAAGGCATTTCCGCCACTGATCGCCAGGCCGTTATCGCGGTAATGCCCCCGGTGGCGACGGAAGGGACAGATGGAAGAACCCATCTACGCTATCTCTGAGCCTGACGTATACGAGGCATTCAATAGCTCGCCGGAGGGCCTGACCGGCGAGGAAGCAGCCGTTCACCTGGAGAAGTGCGGCCCCAACGTCATCCAGGAGAAGAAGAGGGTGCCCCTCTGGCGACAGATACTCGTCAACTTCACAAACCTCTTCGCGATCCTCCTCTGGATAGCGGGGATCCTGGCGTTCGTGGGCGGTACCCCGGAACTGGGTTACGCCGTCTTCGGGGTCATCTTCATCAACGCCGGCTTCACTTACTGGCAGGAGCACAAGGCGGAGAAGGCCATCGACAGCCTCAAGAAGATACTGCCCCGGATGGCGCGGGTCGTGCGTGATGGCGCCGAGATGGAGGTTGACGCCGAGGACCTCGTTCCCGGGGACCTCATCTCCCTGGAGGCGGGAAACTGCATAAGTTCGGACGCCCGTCTGATATCGGTCTCCGAACTGGAGGTCGACAACTCGGCGCTGACCGGAGAGTCGGAGCCCCAGCGGAGGCGCAGTGAGGCCATCGGGCCCGGGAAGGTGGCGCTTGCCGACGTCCCGAACCTCGTCTTCGCGGGGACCAACGTCACCGCCGGCAGCGGGAAGGCGGTGGTCTATGCCACCGGCATGAAGACGGAGATCGGTAAGATCGCGGACATGACCCAGGAGGTCAAGGAGGAGCCCAGCCCCCTGCAGAAGGAACTGGGGAAGGTGACCAGGATACTGGGGGCGATAGCGGTCGGCCTCGGCGTCCTGTTCTTCTTCCTGGGGACGTTTGTTATGAACATGGGCCGGACCGCGAGCATCGTCTTCGCGGTGGGCATCATTGTGGCAAACGTCCCGGAGGGGCTTCTGCCTACGGTGACCCTGGCGCTGGCCATGGGGACACAGCGGATGGCCAAGCGTAATGCCCTGATAAAGAGGCTCTCCTCGGTGGAGACCCTGGGGAGCACCACAGTCATCTGTACCGACAAGACCGGCACCCTGACAACCAACGAGATGACGGTCAGGGAGGTCTGGGCCGGCGGAAGTCCGTTCAGCGTCGGAGGCACCGGCTACGAGCCCTCCGGGGAGTTAACCGCCCGCGGCGATCAACCGGGGGACCGGGGAAAGAAAGCGCTCGGACTGCTGTTTCAGATAGCCGGCTTCTGCAACAACTCGCGCCTGCTGCCCCCCGGGGAGGACCGGGACCGCTGGAGCATACTGGGCGACCCCACCGAGGCGGCACTTCTGGTGGCGGCCCTGAAGTGGGGCTATGAGTACGAGAAGGAACTGGAATCCGAGCCCAGGTTCTACGAGATTCCGTTCGACTCGCGCCGCAAGAGGATGACCACCATCCACCGGACGGGCGACGGGGTGCGGGCGATGGTAAAGGGAGCCCCCATGGAGGTGCTCGGACTTTGCACCAGGATATGGGAGCCCTCGGGGGTCCGGGACATCACCGACGAGGACCGCCGGGAGATAGAGACCAGGAACGACCGGTACGCGCACCAGGCGCTTCGGGTCCTCTCGTTCGCGTTCAGGGACCTGGGTGAAGAGAGAAGGCATTACGAGGTCGAGGAAGTGGAGCGTGACCTCACGTTCGTGGGTCTTGCCGGGATGATGGACCCTCCCCGGACCGAGGTCGCCGAAGCGATCGCCAGGTGCGGGACCGCCGGTATCAGGGTGATAATGATAACCGGCGACTACGGGGTAACCGCCGAGTCGGTCGCCAGGCGAATACGGCTGGTGGAGGGCCGGGACGTTCGGGTGGTACCCGGGGTGGAACTGGAGGAAATGTCCGACGAGGAACTCGCCGGGATTGTGGAGAAGCGGCAGGTTATCTTCGCCAGGGTTTCTCCTCACCACAAGATGAGGATCGCCCAGGTCCTGAAGAGCAACGGGGAGGTCGTGGCCATGACCGGGGACGGGGTCAACGACGCCCCGGCGCTCAAGGCGGCAGACATCGGCATCGCCATGGGGCGCACCGGGACCGATGTCGCCAAGGAGGCGGCGGACATGATACTCACCGACGACAACTTCGCCTCGATAGTCAGCGCGGTGGAGGAGGGACGGACGGTCTACGAGAACATCAGGAAGTTCGTGACCTATATCCTGGTCAGCAACGTTCCCGAGATACTCCCGTTCCTGCTGTACGTAATCTTCAAGATACCGCTTCCCCTGGTGGTGATGCAGATACTGGCGGTGGACCTGGGGACCGACCTGGTCCCCGCGCTGGCGCTGGGCGTGGAGAGCCCGGAGCCGGGGATAATGGAGAAACCGCCCCGGTCGAGCAAGAAGCGGATGCTGAACGTGAGCCTGCTGGCCCGTTCCTACGGGTTCATAGGTCCCCTGGAGGCGTTTGCCGGCATGGTGGGGTTCTTCTACATATACCTTGCCAGCGGCTGGCGGTTCTCCATGGGCGCCTCGGCGATGGTCGACTCCGGAAGCGTCTACATCCAGGCCACCACGGTGTGCTTTGCCACCATCATTACCTGCCAGATAGGCAACGGGTTCGCCTGCCGCAGCACCCACGAATCGATATTGGAGATAGGTTTCTTCACCAACCGGCTTTACCTGGTGGGGATACTCTCCGAGTTGGTGCTGGTCGCGTTACTCATCCACGTGCCTCCGCTGGCCGGGGTTTTCCACCTCGAGCCGGTGGGTTGGGAGGCCTGGCTACTGATGCTGGCGTGGGCCCCGGTGATACTGATGGCCTCCGAGGGGCGCAAGGCGGCGGTGCGGGTGATTGACTCCAGAAAGGCAAGGAAAAGCAGGGCGGGAAGCGGGAAACCTCAGGAGGTGGCGGCGTGACCGTCGCCGTTTGGCCGGCGGGCGGTTATAGTTAGGATAGAAAATCCCGGGAGGGGGATGATGCGTATGCACGTTGTAATCATGGGGTGCGGCAGGACCGGGTCCCAACTGGCCCGGCGTCTCGAGGAAGAGGGGCACAGCGTCACCGTGATCGACAAGGACCCGAACGCGTTCCATATGCTGGGGACCGGGTTCAATGGGAGGACCGTGACCGGCATTGGTTTCGACAGGGACGTCCTGGTTTCATCGGGCATCGAGAGGGCGGACGCGTTCATCGCGGTGAGCAGCGGTGACAACTCCAACATCGTTTCGTCCCGGGTTGCCAAGACGGTGTTCCGGGTACCCAGGGTCATCACCCGCATCTATGACCCCAGGAGGGCAAAGATATACCGGGGGATGGGGATTCCCACCGTGGCCCCGGTCACCTGGGGCATCGACAAGATAACCGACCTGCTGTTCCTGGAGAGGACGTGCTCCCGGGACACGTTCGGCAACGGCGAGGTTGAACTGATGGAACTGGAGATACCCGCCAATCTGGACGGGAGGAAGGTCGGCGACTTCGAGGTACCCGGCGAGATACTGGTGGCTTCGATTGCCCGGCTCGGCCAGGCGTTCGTGCCGGTGTCCGGCACCACCTTCAAGGAAAGCGACCTGGTGAATGTGGTGGTCCAGAGGTCAAGCATGGACAAGTTCGAGAAGATGTTCTTCCTCGCCTGACTTAAGAGTACGACAGGGGGTAGAGATGCGGATATTACTGATAGGGGCGGGAGCGGTCGGGAAGTACCTCGCGGGGGAACTCTCCAGCAAACACGAGGTGACGCTCATTGAGACGAGGAGGGACAGGTGCGAACTCCTTCGGCCGTTGCTTCCCAACGTCAAGCTGATAAATGAGGACGGCTGTGAGCCATGGGTGCTCGAGATGGTGGGGATCAGCGACACCGAACTGGTGGTCACGGTCACCGGCGACGATGAGGACAACCTGGTCATCTCTTATCTCTCCAAGTTCGAGTACGAGGTCCCCACCGTGATAGCCAGGGTTAACAACCCCAGTAACCAATGGCTTTTCAATCCCGAGTGGGGTGTTGATACCGAGGTGAGTGTTTCCGACATGATCGCTCAGGTAGTCCAAGAGGAGATAACCGCCTTGGTGGAGGATTAACGCTTGAGGGGCGACAACACTCCTGTCGCCCTCCGGGACCTCAAGAGTCGTCCGTGCGTTCGGTGATGTCCTTGTGATGGATAACCGCGTTGGTGACCGTTCCGTGTACGTCCATCACCGGCGAGACCGTTACATCGAGGATTCGCGGCGTTGCCCTTTCATGGTCGATGTACCCGGTAATGTGCTCTACTTTGGTGATGTCGTATTCCATGGTAAAACGAGCGGTTTCTCCCCTGTCGAACACCGCCCTGATTAGCGGGAGTAGTTCCTGGTCCTTCAGGAGGTTATCTTCAAAGATATTGTATACTCCGACCACCTGCTTATCGTCTTTTATTCCAAACAGGTCACGGCAGGCCTGGTTTTCCTTAATGAGAATTCCCTCGCTGTTAGAGACCCACATGCTGAAGGGGCTCTGCTCGAAAATGCTATCCAGGAAATGCCCTAACTCACTCAGGTCCTCCTCCGCCCGCTTGCGCTCGGTGATGTCCTTGCATATCCACGATATGATGATGGGGTTCCCGTCACTGTCTTTGATGAGGGTGCTGGTCATCAACGCCGGGAAAGTCGTGTCGTCCCTGCGCATATGGCCGACCTCGCCCATGCAGTACCCTCTATCCATTACGGTGTTGTTGAAGGGGATAATGTCCCTCTCGACCTGCTCCCGGCTGTGGAAGATGTTCAGGTGTTTTCCCACCAGTTCCTCGGCGGTGTCGTATCCGTGCATCCACGCCCAGGCGGCGTTGACGAACAGTAGATCCCCCTCGAGGTCGCAGACAGCCATTCCCTCGGAGGACTGCTCAACCACCAACGACAGGAACTTGACCCTTTCCGCCGCGTTCTTGCGCTCGGTGATGTCCCTGGCGATGGCGAGCAGGCGGTCTTCCCCCGCGATGGTGGCCCTCTTGAGGTTCATCTCTTTCCAGAAAAGGCGCCCCTCCTTGGTCTTGCCACGCCACTCGAAGATCTGGGGCTCCCCCTCGACCGCCTTCCTTATCCAGCGGAGGGCGTCTTCCTGGGTGTAAGGTGGTTCGTTGGAGCTGATGTCCTCCACGTTGAGCTGGAGCGCTTCTTCCCGGGTGTACCCGTACATCTCGCACATCTTCCGGTTGACATCGAGGATGTCTCCCGTCTCCATGTCGTGGACGAAGATCGCGTCGTTCGCGGTATCGAAGATCGCCCGGTAGGTCGCCTCGGACTCCTTGAGGGCCTTCTCCGCCTGCTTGAGCCTGACCTCCGAGAGAGCTTTCTCAACCGCCCCGGGCAGCAGGGTGACCATCCTCTTGTCCTTCATTACGTACCCGGAGACGCCCAGCTTGAACGACTCAACCGCGGTCTGCTCATCACCGTGGCCGGTCACCATGACAACCTTGGGAGGGTCATCGGACGCCATTATCTCTTCGAGGAGTTCCAGGCCGACCACATCCGGGAGCCTGTAGTCGAGGGTGATGACATCGAAGGCGCCGGTCGTCATCTTATCTCTCGCGGCCGCGCATTCCCCGGCGATCTCAACCCGGACCCCCAGCGTTCTCTCGAGAAGTCGCTTGATTAGAAGGGCCATATCGCGATCATCGTCGATGACCAGGATGCGCATTGGTTCTACCGGTTCCATGGCGTGCCCCCAGCATGTCTCGGTCTCACCGCCTACCTTCTATAAGTATAACAATTGTCCGCCCTGCGGGCACTATTTATTTCGACACTCCGTCGACCTCATCCCCCCACTTGAGGGGCGACTCCGCTCCTTCCCCCCGCTGGGGGGAAGGCCGGGATGGGGGGTCCCGGGGGTCCGGGGGGAAGGCCGGGATGGGGGGTCCCGGGGGTCTGGGGGCGCGGTCCGGGGGATGCGCACTGAACTGCGCACTCAAGAGATGGGGTAATGCAGTGGAAAGGGGCTTGGGCGGCTAGAGTTCTTTGTCTTTCTTGAGTGCCTCGGCCTTCTCGCGCAGTTCAGTGGCCCTAGCGGACACCTCCTTGTCTTTCTCCACCAACCCGAGGAGCAACGGTTCCAGTGCAGCGGCTATCGCTTCACTGCCGGCCAGTTCGCCGGCCTCGATTCTGCTGACGACGTTACCGATGCCATCGAGCGTTGTCGACACCACATTTGAGAACCCGTAGGCGTTCTCGATCGCGTCCAGGCGCAGTTGCGCGTACTCAGCGTAGTCGTCCACCCCGTTGAGTTCCAGTATTTTCTCGAACTCGCCCTTCGCGTCATCGAGCTGGCGCTTGTACTCGTCATTGTCGGCCCTGACGAAGACCGACGCACTCTCGTACTGGCTACTGCTGGTTATCCGTCCTTCAATGATCTCGCCGCGAAGCGCCCATAGAGCTTCGTACATCGTGTCGATGACCGGGCCAAGCCCCGTGAGGATAGCGTCTCCCCGTTCCATGAACTCCCTGGCCTCCGCGGTGGCCGTGTCGCACCCGGCCGCCAGGGTCGCAAGCACCAGCGTCCCGCAAAGGAGTAGCACAATCGGCCACCGGAGTTTTATCGTCATCTCTACCCCCGAAATCATGTCGTTGTCGGTTGAGCGGGTAAACCGGCGGGCACTGAACCAACCTGCACCTTCTCCCGGCTACGGCCGAAACGCCGTCCCTTGGCTGAAATTATAGCAGAGATTTGACAGTATGCGGGGTGAGTAGTACTCTGTGAAAAGACCGACCGTCGGTCTAGACCGACGGTCGGTTGATCGTGGATGGCTTCTGCCCGATAGTAAAGCAGTAAGGGAGTTGCGGTTGGCAAGGGTCATGAAGGAGCACGGGGAGAGAAAGGCGGAGCTGGCAGACGCCGCCTGGGAACTTTTCTCAGAGAAGGGATACGAAGGCACCACCGTCAACGCAATCATCGACAGGGTGGGGGTGGCAAAGGGGACCTTCTACCACTACTTTTCCTCCAAGGAGGAAATCCTTGACGCGGCGGTGGAGCGCAAGACCACGGAGGTAATGGACGGCATCCGGCCCATTGTCGAGGACGAGAGGCTCCCGGCCCTGGAGAAGCTGAACCGGTTCATGGACGCTTTCAGGGAGTGGAAGATGGCCAACATGGGGGCGGTCGTGGACGTTGCCAGGGTAATGTACCGTGACGAGAACATCGTGCTCCGGCACAAGATAAACACCAAGACCGCGGCGACAACGTTCCCCGTTCTCACTGACATAATCGCACAGGGCGTCTCCGAAGGCGTTTTCGACACAGAGTTCCCGGAAGAGGCCGCCGAGTTGGTTATGGCGGTCGGCAACGTGCTGGGCGAGATGAACATGAAAACACTGTTTGAGATCCAGGAACACCCCGAGAAGGCGGCATTGATTCAGCGCCGCGCCAACCTGTACTTCGATACTGTCGAGAGAATGCTGGGGGCCCCGAAGGGCTCTATGGGAACCGTGGAAACGGAATTCATCGAGTCGTTGTCCCGTACGATCGGGGGCGCCCGCGATGGATGACTACGCGCGCAAACTGCAACTTGCCGATTTCCTGAGGGGGCGCGAGATGAACGGGTCACGGTATTTGAGGAGGGGTGATGGATAAAAAGGTAATCATCACCGAGTCGCTGACCAAGCATTACGGCAAGGTCGTGGGGGTGGAGAAACTGGCCCTTGAGGTGTTCGAGGGCGAACTGTTCGGCTACCTGGGGCCCAACGGCGCCGGGAAGACCACGACCCTGCGGCTCCTGATGGGAATGCTGCGGCCCGACGGTGGGACCGCTACCGTACTCGGTCTGGACGCCTGGAAGGACAGCGTGGCGGTGAACGCGGAGGTCGGCTACCTCCCCGGTGACGCGCCGCTATACGAGAGCATGACCGGCGAGGGCCACATCCGGTTCATCGCCGGGTTCAACGACCACGGAGAGAAGGAGGGCCTCCGGCTGGCGGAGCGCCTGGGGCTGGAACTGGACCGCAAGGTCAGCGGTTTCTCGCGGGGTATGAAGCAGAAGCTGGCGCTCATCCTGGCGCTTATGAAGAAGCCGCCCCTTCTCCTGATGGATGAGCCCACCAGCGGCCTCGACCCCCTGGTCCAGCAGACTGTCTATGAGATACTGAACGAGTACCGCGAGGACGGCTCCACGGTGCTCTTTTCCTCCCACAACCTTCCCGAGGTCGAGAAGATATGTGACCGGGTGGGCGTCATACGGGAAGGCCACCTGGCGGGGACCGAGAGGATAGAGGACCTGAGGAACAAGCGGCTCAGGAACGTGGAGATAATCTTCTCCGGCGGGGTTCCGGAGGACCTCGGTGAACTCCCCGGGGTGACCGACCTGGAGCGGGCGGGCAACAGGGTGCAGTTGAAGCTGAAGGGGGAGATCGACCCGCTTATCAAGATGGTCGCTAGGTACAAGGTCGCCGACTTCAGCGTCAGCCACGCCAGCCTGGAGGACGTGTTCCTGGAGTTCTACGGAAGGGGCAAAGGAGGTGATGGCTCGTGAACTGGAACCTGGTGCGCAAGACGATAAGCGACCGCTGGAGGGGTACCGCGATCTATGCCGGCGCGCTGGCGGCTTATGTCCTGATGCTGACCGCGATGTTCCCGAGCTTTCAGAAGATGACGGGTGTAAAGGAGATGCTTGAGAATTACCCCGAGTCGATGTCCCGCTTCTTCGGGGTTGAGAGCATCGATATCACCTCTTTCAATAACTTCATGGCAATGGAGCTCCTTGGCCTTATGTTCGTGATAATCGTCGGGGCGTTCGTCTTCTCGTTCGCCCGCTACATGGTGGCCGGAGAGCTGCGCGACGGGACGCTGGAACTCCTTCTGGCCCAGCCGATCCAGAGGTGGAAGATGCTGACCAGCAAGGGGGCTGTTCTTCTGGCCGGCATCGTCGGCATAGTCCTGGCAACGGTCCTGTCGGTGTTCGCGTTCGGGGCCGCGTTCGGTATCGACGTATCGCATGCGGGTTTCCTCGCCTATGCACCGGTCGCGATAGCGCTTTTCGTAGCTATTGCCGGGTACTCGATACTGTTCTCAACCGCGCTCTACCGGCCCAGGTGGGTGGTGATGGCCTCGGTGGGTGTAACGCTCGGCTTCTACATGATGAACTTCGCCGCCACCTCTTCCCAGTCACTCGAGAAGCTCGGCTACTTCACCATCTTCCATTACTATAATCCTTTGAAGGTGCTGGACAGCGGCTCGGTACCGGTTGGCGATGTGCTAGTGCTGCTGGGCATCGGCGCCGCCTGCTTCGCGGCGTCCATCTACTTCTTCCAGCGAAAGGACATCGCCTCTTAGCCGCTTCAACCCACCGTTTGAGCCGCGCCTTCAGGCGCGGTCCGATTCCCTTGTAGCGCAGCCTTCCAGGCGGCATCAGGCGGACAGGGTTGCCGGAAAGATGCCGGCGCTACGGCCTGTGCGAAGTGGCCCTGAGAACCCGGTCCCGGATGTGCCCTGAAGTCCGTCCTCAAGGGGAACGGGGGCCCTTGACGAACCCGGCGATATCGTCGATGACCGCCTCGGAGACGTGGCCGGCCGTTTCGTACTCGGAGGGGGTGCTCTTTCCCTCCCCTTCAATGAAGAGATGGTTGAGGTCCGGGTACGTTATAAGGGTTACGTTGTTCCGGGACGCGAGCGCCTCCTCCCAGCGTCCGTAATCCGCCATAGTTACCTGGTAATCTCTTTCGCCCTGGAGTATCAACACCGGCCTGTCGATACTCTTCGCAACCTCCGGAGGGTCGTAACCCCGCAGGTCGAGCCAGTACTCGGCGGGGATTCCCGGCGGAAGCTCCGCCGCCGGAGTGCTCTCAGAAAGGTTTGGGTCCTTGACCTTCGCTACCTGCGCCTCCAGCTGCTCGAGTTGCGCTTTCTCATCCTCGGAGACCGTCCCGTCCAGGGAGATGATGTAAGACGTCTGCTCGAGAAGCAGATCCTCCAGCGGCCTGGCCGCGCCGGCCAGGATAATTAACCCTTTGATGCCAGGATCGAGGGCCGCTATCCTGGGAATGACCGTGCCGCCAAGACTGTGCCCCAGCATGAAGACGCTGCCAGCGTCTATCCCTTCGGTGTCGCGCAGCAGCGACGCCGCGGCCAGGGCATCGTCAATGGTCTCCTCGTTGATGGTGAGGCCGCTGTACTCCTCCGCCAACTTCACCTGGTGCTCCAGTGTCCTTTTCTCGTAGCGAAGTACCGCTATCCCCCGCGTGGCCAGCCCCCACGCCAGGTCGCGGAACGGCTTGCTGGGGCCTATCGTCTCGTCGCGGTCGTTCGGCCCGGAGCCGTGGACCAGCACCACGGCCGGAAAAGGACCGTCTCCTTCGGGAACGGTAAGCGTCCCGGGAAGCGCCCACTCGCCTGCTCCAACTGTAACCTCTTTTTCGGTAAAGCTGTCAGGGTCCACGTACGAAGGGGCCTCGTACTCGGCGGAGCCCTGGGAGGGGACGAAGAACAGGCCAGAGATCTCCTTCTGGTCGTTGAACACGACCTTCAGGTCGAAAGATGATTTCTCGAACTCGCATGTCACATAGACGACGTCGTAACGGCCGACCGTATCCGTCCGGGTCCCCGCCTGCTTCTCGAACGGGCCGGCGGCCGCCACCAGGGATTCCCAGGCCTCCTCGAGCTTGTCGGCCGGGAGCGCGCCCTTCATGGTGTCATCAAAGCTCTCGACCGGGGTCGAGAAGTCACCCGCCGCCAGCGATTCCACCAGTTCCTTCGCCCTGGCGGTCAGGTCATCTGTCTTCGACGCCTCCCCGGAGCAGCCGCAACCGGCCAGGAGGCCCAACAGGAAGATAGGCAGTACCAGAGAGGAAACCACTCGCTTGTTCACAGCATCACCCCGAAACGCGGTATGTCCTTTCAGCGACCCAATCATATCACCACGGCTGCCTCGCTCATCGCACTGGCAACCGTTTGCCCGGTGATCTAATCGGCTCGGGAGAGACAATCAGCAGTGGAGTCGCACGGTGAAATGCGCCACTGGTACCTGTCACCAGTGCGTCATTTTGCGCCATTGGTACCTGTCACCAGTGCGTCATTTTGCGCCATTGGTACCTGTCACCAGTGCGTCATCCCGGACCGCGACTGAAGCATCCCGTGCAACCCCACAAAACCTTGAGGGGCACCGTCAAAAGGGGGTGAACGCAGCGTTAAGTCTCTGTTATTCAACAGGCAGTTTACCCATCGTGACCGTTCCCCGTTTTCCGATAGAATGAGAAAACACCGGATGCCGAGAGGAAGGCAGAAGATGTTGTACAGGTCGATGAGAAGCACGGGGGACGACCTCTCCATACTGGGGTATGGGTGCATGCGGTTCCCCGAGAGGAGGGGAAGGATCGACGAGGAGCGGGCCACCAGGCAGGTCCGTTCGGCCATCGACCTGGGAGTGAACTACCTGGACACCGCATTCCCCTACCACATGGGGGCCAGCGAGCCATTCCTGGGGCGCGCCCTGGCAGGCGGGTTCCGTGAGCGGGTCAAGCTCGCCACCAAGCTGCCGCCGTGGTCCGTCAAGACGCGGGAGGACATGGACCGCATTCTGGCTGCTCAGCTCGGCAAGCTCGAGACTGACCACATCGACTACTACCTCGTCCACGGACTCAATGACAGTATCTGGGAGAAGATGAAACGCCTCGGCGTGCTGGAGTTCCTGGATAAAGCCAAATGTGACGGCCGGGTATTACACGCGGGGTTCTCCTTTCACGGAAAGAAGGACGAGTTCAGGGATATCGTCGATGATTACGACTGGGAGTTCTGCCAGATACAGTATAACTTCCTCGACGAGCATCACCAGGCCGGAAGGGAAGGGCTCGAGTACGCCGCGGGTAAGGGGCTCGGAGTCATAGTCATGGAGCCGCTGCGGGGCGGGAACCTGGCCAGGAAGGTCCCACCGGAGGTCCGGGCCATCTGGGACGAGGCGGATGTCAGGAGAACGCCGGCCGAGTGGGCGCTTCGCTGGGTGTGGAACCACCCCGATGTCACCGTCGTGCTTTCAGGCATGAACGATGAGGAGCATATCGAGGAGAACCTGCGGATAGCCGACGGGGCATATCCGGAGTCGCTCGCAGAAGAGGAACTCGAGCTGGTGAGCAGGGTCGCCGACGCGTACAGGAGACTCATGAAGGCCGGGTGCACCGGCTGCGGGTACTGCATGCCCTGTCCGTCAGGGGTGGATATCCCGTTCTGTTTCGAGGCCTACAACAACATTCACCTGTTTGGCGAGTCCCGCTCCAGCGCCAGGCGGCTCTACCTGGCGAGGGTAACCGATGTCATGGGCCAGGGGAAGGTGTCTTACGCGTCCCTCTGCACCCGGTGCGGGAAGTGCCTGGAGAAATGCCCCCAGGAACTGCCCATCCCTGACCTCCTGCAGGATGTCGCATCGGAGTTCGAGGGGCCGGGGCTGACGGCAATGGTATGGTTTGCCAGGAGGTTCATGTCCTTCCAGCGGTTGCAGGGCCGGTTCAGGAGCCGCCGCACCTAGCGCTGGCAACAGCCGATCTTGCGTTTGTACCGGGTACGATCTTGCGTTTCTTGCGTTTGTACCGGGTACCATCTTGCGTTTTACGCCGTGTACTCGCGTTCCGTGAGGCAAGGCAGGTTATCAGTGTGACCCCGCGGGCACGTGGGGTCATTCGAACTGCTTGTACGGGGAGAACCTCTTGGTGAACGCACGCCGCAACAAGAGCATCCTGGGGCTCGAATGCAGCTTGGTTAAAAACACCATCTCGAGTATCCCCCTGAGCGGCTGGTGGCCAGCATAGAAGAGAAAATGAGACCAGGTGTACCTGCGCCCGATCTGCCTCTTGCTGAATCCCGGCTGGTTGAGTACCGGTCTCCGCCTTTCCAAATCGGGGTCGATGGATCCGTCCAGCAGGCCGAGTTCCTGGCAGGTGTCATGCAGCTTGGTCCCGGGGTAAGGGAAGAACACGCTCAGCAGGAACCAGTCAGGCTGGCAGATGCGGTTGAGGCGTATGGTCTCGCGGAAATCTTTCCTGGTCTCCCCGGGAATCCCGATGAGGTTGTAGATACCTACCTCGAGGCCGTGCTTCCTGGCGGTGCGCACGGCGTCTACTATGTCCTGGTTGGAGTAGTTCCTTGCCAGGACATCCCTCCTGATCCTCTCGCTCCCGGACTCCAGGCCGATGTTGACAAAGCGGAAGTTGCTTGCCTTGAGCGCGGAGAAGAGCTCCTCGTAGTCGGTGTTGGGCGTCACCCTCAGGTTGGCGCCGAACCTCACAGGCACCTCGAACTCAGCGTTCATCTGCTCAAGCTTTCCGCAAAGTCTCATGGCCCACTCGCGGTTCGCTCCCAGGGTCTCAACCTCCAGGTACGCCTCCTCCATCAGAGGCAACACGCGCTTTATGCTCAGGATCTCGTCGACGATGTTCCGGGGGGAGCGCAGGCGCACGTACTTCCCATCGGCTATTCGCCCCAGGGCGTGGTTGCAACAGTAAGTGCACTGAAAGGGGCAGCCCCTGCCCGCGAGGATCGAGGGGCGGGAGAGCGGGTTGGCGAGCCAGGGCACCCACATCTCGCGGTCCGGGAAAGGCAGCCCGTCGATATCCTCCATGAAGGGGCGGGGTTCGTTCCTCTCGATCTGCGTACCATGCTTTATGTAGAGGTTCGGGATCTTTCCCGGTTGCCGCCCGCTCTCGAGTTGCTCCACGAGTTCAAGCACAGCGTACTCGCCTTCACCCACGCACACGGCGTCGAACGCGGACTCGAGGCAATCATCGGGCCTGAGCGTGGCCTGGGCGCCGCCGATAACCAGGAAGAGGTCCGGATGGCGCCTCTTCACGCGCGAGGCCAGCTCGGAGATGTAATCGATAACGGAGTAGACGGAGGTGAAGCAGATCAACCCGGGATCGAACTCCCTGATGTGCTCCTCCACCACGTCGTCGGACTCGCGGGTCGGCACCGCCAGTTTGGTCTCGTGACCCTCCTTTTTCAGAAGCGAGGAGATGTAGGAGATGCCGAACTGCATCCTCTCGAACCCCTCCAGGGGTTTTTCGCGGGAGTAGTGGTCGTCTTCGTAATGAATAAAAAGAACCCTCAACTCACAGCCCTTTCCCGCAGGCGCTGCATTGCATGGCAAACTTCTTTCCAGGAAGTCACGACTATAACCGGCGTCATAAGCATACCTGATTACTACTAAGAGTGGCGATAGCCGGGGCTGACCGGGGCTCAACCGCGGGACGAAGATCGCCTCCTAAGTACCCCGCTCCATGAATACGCTGGCATTCGAACGCCGCTCCCGTCCACTCCGGCTGCGTTCCGCTCCCTCGACGTACTACAGGAGTACGTATAAGTACCCCGCTCCATGAATACGCTGGCATTCGAACGCCGCTGCATCCACACCGGCTGCGTTCCGCTCCCTCGACGTACTACAGGAGTACGTCTAGGTCGCGCGCCTTGCCGGAGCGGCGCATCGACGCTCTCGGTGCTTAACCGTATCCATGGAACGGGGCACTGAGTCGCGCGCCTTGCCTGAGCGGCGCTTCGACGCTCTCGGTGCATCACCGTATTCATGGAACGAGGCACTAAGCTTTCTTATGGCGTAGATCCCCGTCGCCCCGTAGAGGATGGGCGCCGCCATGACGAGGCGGTTCAACGCCGTTCCCACCGGTCGCCTGCTCTGCGGGTCGGGCAGGTCGTCAAAGGGAGTGTGCGGCTCCTCCTGGTACCAGTAAGTAGTCCCATCGTAGACGGCGGGAAGGAGGTTGTTGAGCCCGTGGTCGATGGTGATCCTGATGCCCTCCTTGAAGTAGATCGGCATCTCGGCATGGAGGCGGTAGCAGGAGACGCGCCGGGTGTCGTAACGGCGCTGGGTGACGCCGTGGGTGAGGGCGATCGAGGGCACGCGGGTGAAGTACCATGCCCCGTTGAAGTAGTCCTCCCCCCCGGTCCCGTGGACGCAGGGCTCCTCCGACCCGTCTAACCATATCCGCTCCCATCCCTCCAGCATCCCCAGGCCGTAGCCCTCGGGCATCCCGATGTGGAGCGGGTTGGGCCTCCAGGGGTATCCCTTCCCCTGCATGTCCAGGTGACAACCCATGTAGTAACCCCGTCCCAGGGTGTTGAGCACGGTGAAAGGAGGGCCCTTCCTTTCCATGACCTCCCTGTGCCAGAGGCAGTGGAAATAGGGGATATCCTTTTCTATGTCGCGCTCCAGCTTGAGGTAGGTGACCTGGTAGAAGAACGTGTGCACCGGGAGGCGGGACTGGTTCTCTACTGTTATCCGTGCTCTACGGCGGAAAGGCATGGGGAAGAAGCACAGGTAGGCGCCTGACGTGATGGCGAGG
>JAHIMR010000047.1 GCA_018896525.1 Actinomycetota bacterium | reverse complement strand
GCAGGTGAAAGGACAGGAGGTGCGCCCGGCCAGCGACATATTCGCCGCCGGGGCCATCCTCTACGAGCTCCTGGTGGGGGTCAACCCCTTCGAGTACGGGATAGTCGAGCCCTCTTACACCACGGTTATCTACCGGGTGGTCAGCGAGGACCCCGTCCCCATGGCCGAGATAGACCCGGAGATGCCCCCGGAACTGGACACGATCGTCGGGCGCGCCCTCCAGAAGGACCCGGCCGACCGCTACCCCAGCTTCCGCCACTTCCTGAACGACCTCACCCTGGTATCCCGGATGTTCCCCGAGTTCGCCTACCACATCAACCGTCACCTGATATCAGGAGAGCTTCTCGCGGCCAGTGCCCCCAGGACCCCCGTGAAGGCCCCCAGGCTCACCCTGCGCAAGAAGCCGTTGGAGGTCCCCAAGCGGGAGGAGCCGGCCGCGATATTTGCTCCCGTGGAGACCGGAGCCCTCCCTGAGGAGGCCCCGGTCTCCGCCCCGACCGAAGAGGAGGTCCCCTCTTCCACCTTGCCCCGTGAGGAGACGGCGGGAGCCCCACCGGAAGAGCCCGTTGTTGAGGACTTAGAGGAGGAGGTCCCCCAGGGAGCGACCCTGGTGGTCAAACGGGAGGAAGTGCCCATAGAAGAGGAACCCCCTCCGCTGGCAGAACCTGAGGAAGTAGAAGAAGAACTTGAGGTAGAGCCAGAGGAGACCGGAGAAACCGCGGAGCAGCGGGAACCCGAGCCCGCCGTTGCCGCCTACGAGGAAGAGGCGCCCGAAAGCCCGCCGAGGGGGAACCTCAAGAAGGTGCTGGTGGCCTCGGTTATCCTGCTGGTTGCCATAGGGGGACTTCTAGCTTTACTCATGTGGCCCACTCCCGAGTCCAAGGCCACCGTCCCCGACGTGGTGGGAAAGGCCGAGGATGAAGCGAAGTGGGCTGTAGAGAAGGCGGGGTTCGAGTTCTCGCCGGAGTATACGCCCGACAACAGCGCCGAGGCGGGCGAAGTCCTCGAACAAGAGCCCAAGGCTGGCAAGAAGGCAGTTGAGAAGTCGAAGGTGGCCGTGATCGTCGCCTCAAGGGGAAAGGTTGATGTTCCCAACATTTGCGGAATGACCCAGGATGAGGCCCTTGGCCTGCTGGGGCAGAACCGGCTCAACTACAAGATCACCCAGGAGGGTAACCCCGACCAGTCTCTTCACAGCCTTATCCTGGGCCAGAATCCTGCTGCCGGAAGCACCCTCGACGCCGGATCTGAAGTCGAGCTTTTCGTTGCGGTTTTCCAGGGAGAACAACCGCCGGGGGAACAAGAAAGTGAGAATCAGGGACAGAGAGTAAGAAAGACGAGGCAGGTAGCATGCTCAACCTGCGGGGGTTCCGGCGTAATCTCCCAAACCTACTCCGAGCAACAGGCCGTTAGCTGTCCCACCTGCGGTGGGACCGGCCACATAGCCGATCCTTACGTCCGCGTATGTCCCACCTGCGGAGGCAGCGGAGTCATAACGGAAACCGTTACCAAGACAAGGCAGGTAACCTGCACCACCTGCGGGGGTAGCGGTTACACGATAGAGGAGTACTGGGTATATGAGTGACGGGGAAACCAGTCTACGAGCGGCGGGTGGCTGGCATAGGAGTAGACGAATTATATCCGAAGTGCGGCATTAGGGGGTATTACAATGAAAGCTGTTACACGCAGGTTCCTCGTTCTCTTCTTCGCGCTCTTGCTTGCTATCGGGCTTTCAGGGGTCTCTTTTGTGCTGTGGCCGGGTGAGGTCCGTGCGTTGACTTATACCGTTACCTCCACCGGTGATTCATCCCCTACCGTTGCTGGCGAGCTGCGTTTTGAGTTGAATGCAGCCCTGGCCGCACTGGGTACACATACTATCAACTTCAATTCTGGCGCTCCGGGGGCCTACACCATAAGCCTGAACGTGGCGAACGGGGCACTGCCGAACATTATCCGGCAGATAGACTTCAACGGGGCCGCTGGTGCGGGGGAGTTCTGGGAGATAGACGGGTCCGCTCTCGGCGCGGGAGACGGTCTTTACTTCGCGGGGAGTAGCAGCAACAGCCAGGTAACTCAACTCGCCATCTACGGCTTCCCTGGACACGGTGTTGTCATCGACGGGCAATCAGGCATCACCCTGGACGGGAACTTCATAGGGACCGATTTCGCGAGCGGTACCAACCTGGGCAACACCGGAGACGGCGTGCATCTAACAAACGGCGCCAACGACAACACCATAGGGGGCGACAACACAGGGGGCGAGGCGAACACCATCTGCAGGAACAGTAACGGTGTCGTAGTTGAGAACTCCGGTGGTTCAGGCACTCCCAACAATGTCTACGGTAACTACATCGGAACCGACTCAACCTCGACCACCGGCCTGGGCAATACCAATGACGGCGTGTACATACTGAATGGAGCCACCTACAACAACATAGGCGGAGCCGGCACCGGCCAAGACAACGCCATCTGCAGCAACGCCAGCCACGGGGTCCAGATAGACGGCGCAACCACCACCAACAACACCGTAAAGACCAACTACATCGGCACTGACGCAGCAGGAGCCACCAACCTGGGCAACACCGGGGACGGCGTGCATCTAACAAACAGCGCCAGCACAAACACCATAGGGGGCGACTCCACAGCCGGGGAGGGAAACGTTATCTCTGGCAACACCTCGAGTGGCGTCTGTATCGACAACTCAACCGGTCAGAATGTCAAGGGCAACTACATCGGGACAAACGCAGCGGGAGACGCCGCCCTGGCAAACGGTACTGGCGTGTACCTCACAAACAACGCAAACACAAACACCATCGGGGGGACCACCGCAGGGGAGCGAAATATAATCTCTGGCAACACCTCGAGTGGCGTCTATATCAACGGTTCCACCGGGAACAACGTCCAGGGCAACTACATCGGGACAAACGCAGTGGGAGACGCCACCCTGGCAAATGTTCAACATGGCGTGTATCTTGAGATCGCCAACATCAACACCATCGGTGGTGCCACCGCCGGGGAGGGAAACGCTATCTCCGGAAACACCCAGTCTGGCATTTTCATTAGTAACTCCACCGGGAACAACGTCCAGGGCAACTACATCGGGACCGACGCGAGCGGCACTGCAGCCCTGGCAAACAGCAGTCACGGAGTTCATCTCGTGAACAGCGCCAACACTAACACCATCGGCGGCACCACCGCCGGGCATCGAAACGTCATCTCGGGGAACACCCAGGATGGCGTCCGTATAGATAACTCCACCGGCAACACCATCTCGGCCAACTACATCGGGACCGACGAGACCGGCTCCGCGGCACTTCCCAACGGCACCGACGGCGTGTTCATCGGCAACAACTCCGATGACACTACAGTGGGAGGCACAGCCAACGCTTCAAACACTATCTCCAACAACGGACAGGACGGGGTGGGCATCCAGACCAGTCTTGACTGCGAGGTAAGCTACAACGACATAAAGAGCAACGCCCGCACCGGGGTGGTGGTATGGAACAACACGGCATACCGCGACAAGATAAGCCTGAACTCCATCTACGGGAACGGAGCGCTGGGGGTAGACCTGGGGGGAGACGGGGTCACCCCCAACGACGGAAACAACAACAACACCAACAAGCCCAACCGGGGATACAACTTCCCGGTGTTCTCGAGCGCCTACTATGTTGGCGGAATCGTAACCGCCACCGGAACCGCCCCTCCCAACTCCAGCGTGGAGATCTACTATACAGGCCCGACCCCGGACGGAAGCGGCCATGGCCAGGGACTCGTCTACCTTACCACAGCCACTGCCAACGGGAGCGGCAATTTCTCAGCATCACTAGCCGGTCTTTCTATAGGGGACAGAGTGTCCGCCACCGCCTCCAGCCCCGCAGGATCCCCGTGCGGCCAAGGGAACACCAGCGAATTCTCCGGTAACGCACAGGTGGACAATCCTCCCCCCACGGTAACATCCATCACCCCCAACAGCGCGGATAACGACGGGACGGTCAACATCACCAACCTCAAGGGGACCAACTTCAGGAACGGGGCCGCGGTGAAACTCAGAAAGAGCGGTCAGGCGGATATCAACGCAACAAACGTCAACGTCGTCTCGTCGCAGCAGATAACCTGCAAGTTCAACCTCAATGGTGCGACAACGGGCAAATGGGACGTAGTTGTTATCAACGACGACACCAAGCAAGATGTGTTGTCGAATGGTTTCACAATCGAGTATCCAGCTCCAACGGTCGAGAGCATATCCCCCAGCAAGGGCTCAAACAGCGATCCCGTCGAAATAACGAACCTGGCCGGGAAGAACTTCAGGAACGGGGCCGCGGTGAAACTCAAGAAGAACGGTCAGGAGGATATTAACGCAACAAACGTCAACGTTGTCTCATCGCAGAAGATAACCTGCGACTTCAACCTCAAGGGACAGACCCCGGGTTCATACAACGTTGAGGTCAAGAACACCGACAACAAGAGCGGAATGAAAGAGAATGGCTTTCAGATTTACGCTTCTACCTGGTACCTGGCTGAAGGAACAACCGCATGGGGATTCGACACCTACATAACGATTGAGAACCCAAACTACGAGCCGGTCACCGCACGCGTCACTTACATGACGGACAGCGGCACAGAACCAAATAGAGATATTACAGTACCGGCAAGGAGCAAGTACACGTTGTCCCCCAGGGATGATCTTGGTGACAAGGACTTCTCCACAAAGGTTGACTGCCTCGAGGGAAAGATGATTGCCGTCGATAGGACCATGCTATGGCGTGGCCAGGGAACACCCTCCCCCGGCGGTCACTGCTCGATAGGGGTCACATCTCCGGCCGAGACATGGTACCTCCCGGAGGGCTCCTCCAGCTGGGGTTTCGAGTGCTGGCTCCTCATACAGAACCCTAATGACAGTGAGGCAACAGCACATGTGACCTACATGATAGAGGGGGCCGACCCCCAGGCCTTCGAGAAGAAGATACCGGCAAACTCCCGGAGTTCCTACAACATGGCAGACGACATAGGGAACAAGGACGCCTCAATCAAGGTAACTTCAGACCTACCGGTGATCCCCGAGAGGTCTATGTACAGGAACAACCGTAGGGAGGGCCACGACTCCATAGGGACCACCTCCCCCGCCCCCTCCTACTATCTGGCGGAAGGAACCACCGACTACGGCTTCACCACCTATGTGCTAGTGCAGAACCCCAACTCTACGCCGACAGATGTGACCGTGACCTACATGACCTCCTCGGGAGCCGTTCCTCAGGCACCCTTCAACATGCCCGCCAACTCAAGAAAGACCATAAGGGTGAACGACGTGCTCCCCGCATCCGACTTTTCAACACAGATCACGGGCTCACAACCCATCATAGCGGAGAGGGCCATGTACTGGGGTGAGAATACCGAACTGGGAGAAGCCTGCCACGACTCGATAGGAGTTGCGAGCCCCCACAGGATATTCTACCTTCCGTTTGGCCAGACGTCGGCTGGATGGGAAACCTACACGTTGGTAATGAACCCCAACGACACAGAAGTAGAGGTTGAGATAACCTACCTGACCCCCGAAGACACTGAAAACGTGGCTTTCACTGAGGCGGTTGCCGGGAACTCTCGGATTACCTACAACATGGCTGATAAATGGCCGGACTCTTCAGCGGCGATAGTCGTAGAATGCAAGACTACCGGCAAGATGATCATGGTCGAACGAGCGATGTATTACTTTAGCCGCGGGGCCGGAACCTGCACCATTGGCGGCTATTCAGACTGATTTGCTATCGTCCATAGTCTACTCTGAAGATAGTGTCGCCTATCTCGATGACGTCGCCATCCACGATCTGGCACGACGATATCTCCTGGCCGTTGACGATAGTCCCGTTGGTGCTTCCATGGTCGTTGAGGACAAACACGCCCTGGGTGTAGGCTATGCTCGCGTGGTGGGCTGACACGAGTTCGTCGTCAATCACAACGTCGTTGTCCGGAGCCCTGCCCAGCGTCGTCTGCTCCGAGGCGATAACGTACGCTCCTCCCGCGCCGGATCCTTCCTCTATACTGAGACGGATCGAAGAGGCACCGGCCCTCATTCCCCCAGGATAACCCCCAACGGCCCGTGATCCCGCCACTCCTGCCGCCGCGGCCGCCTCCAACTGATTCCCGCAGAAGGGACAGCGTACCCAGTCCGGCTCGGTCCTGCTACCGCAGGCACGGCATATACCAGGGCGGCCCGGTGCGTAGGCGGGTTGCCGCCGACCAGGGCCTGGAACACGCGGTTTGACCTGATGTTGCACCGGTAGTTGGCTCCTGAGCTGTTGGCCGCAGAAGGCGCACCTGGCCCATCCGGTACGGACATTGTTCCCGCACCCGGGGCAAGTTCCGAACACCCCGGCACCAGGCGACACCGCGCCTGCTCCTGGTGCCGGCCGCCGGGCGGAAGGGTGCTGGGGAGCCCTCGGCGGTGGCGTCCCCCTGGGGCCAATCGAGGGGGTTACCTTCGGCGGGGGTGGAATCGGACGGACACTTCTGGGTGGCTTGGAGGCTGCGCCTGCGGCCCCTGTCGCGGCGGGCCCTTTCGCATCTCTCGGTATCGGTATTGCACGGGGTGTCTTGCCGGTAGGAGACACCGGCGCTCCGGGAGGAATCGCCTCCGCACCGACCGCCGATCTCGGCACCACCGCCGTGCCCGGCCTGGCCTTCGGCTTCGGCGGAGCGGCCTTCTCCGGTATGACCCCCGTTGGCGGCAGCGGAGCGGTAACAATCGGGGCAGCGACTGGAAGCGCCCGTACTCCGGCCTCGGCAGAAAGAGCCATGTTCCTCATTATCCAGCGGTCAATCCAGCACTCCCCCCAGAAACGGTAGAAACCAATTGTCAGTATATTTAGTGCGAAGATGCCGAGCAGCATCGGGAAAAGCTCCGCCCCCCTTCCGGAGAACTGAAACTGCCTTTCATTGAGGTAGGTGTTTTCATACTCCCACCCAAGTATCCGGCAGATAGCCCAGGGGAACCATATGCCAAAGGTGAGACTTATGGGAAGAAGCGTCCATATGTGCAGCCAGAGCAGGCTCAACCCTCTTCCACTGAAACTTAAGCGGGTTCTTTCTCCCGGTGGCTTATCCAGTTCGTCTTCGAACGAAACGTGGCTAAGGGTCCAGCGCTGTATCCAGCAGAACCCCCACGGCGCGTATATGAACACGGTGACCATGGTGAGTACGAAAACCGCGAGCCATATCGGGAATAGCTCGCTGCCCTTTCCGTCGAAGTCGAGTTTTCTGTCGTCGATCCATAGGTTCTCGTAGTACCAGCGATTAAGACGGCATATTCTCCAGGGGGTCCATATGAAGAAGGTCAATACCATGAGAAGGAACGTCCAGAACCTCAACCAGAGAAGGCTGCTACCCTTTCCGGTGAACGCGAAACCAGTCCTCTTCACCCGCGGCTGCGGCTCGACGGGAGGACGCCGGGCGCTCGCCGGCGAAGCCGGTATCTTGTCGGCACCAGCAATAGCGGGTTTCCGCTTTGCTCCTTCTTCGGGCCGCGGAGGTCTTGGGGGGGCTTCCACCAGGGTGGCGCCGCACTCGGGGCAGAATGTGAGTGCGCCTCTTTCTTCGCCGCAGCGTGGACAATACAACTGGACCGCCGCCTTTCCCGAGCAACCACATTGCCGTTACGGGGCACATGCTGATTATAACGAAACCCGCAGCGCGGTTCCTCCTATCCCGACTATGTCCCCATCCCGGAGCCGGCATGCGCTTATTCGCTCACCGTTCACGAGAGTTCCGTTGCTGCTGCCCAGGTCTTCCAGCACGAACTTTCTCTGGACGAGTGAAATTCTGGCGTGATTCGATGATACCTCCGGGTCATCGACCACGATATCGTTACCCCTTCCTCTCCCGATTCGAGTACTTGTCCCTGTTATCATGTATGTACCCCCGACACCCGGCCCCTCCTCGATGGTTAGCGACATCCGCTGACCGCCGGGTTCCTCTGCCGGCACCGCGCTCGGCGCTATCCGCTGGAGTGCACCTCCCGGGTAGCCGCCAACGATCGCGGTCCCGCAGTGTGCGCACCGAACCCACCCGATACCCGTCTTTTTCCCGCAGGTTGGGCACAGGCCAGTTGCCGTCCCGCCGGCGGGAGCCGGTCTCACCTTGAGCTGATAAACTCCGAGTGCCACGGCTCCTGCTAGCAGTACCATTCCGATGGCCAAGTATATCCATGCAGCACCTTCTTGCTTCTTGGAAATCGGGGTGGCTTTCCTGGCTTCGTCTACAAGCTCTGTGAACGCATTCTTAAGGGCTTCGACATCCATAATCCCACTGGAGAGTGCCGCCCAGTCTACCGGCAGTACGGGGGGCGAGGGCCTTGCTGAGAACGAGGCGTGGAAATCCGTTGCAGCACCCGGTACTTCCACGCCGGAAACCGCGACAGACCAGGATCCGGGAATCGGGTTTGCTATTATGTAATAGACAGGGGTATCGTCAGTTGATAGATTTGCCCCTGGATAGGACTGGTCAACGGCTCTTCCGCTGGGGTCTTTCAATTCAAAGTCCAGTTTGCTCCCTGGCCAGATCAGCATACCATGGAGTTCCTGTGTGCCGGGCGGAACGTTGATGCCGCCCAGGACTGCAGTCTGTCCCTGACTTACGGAACCATCGAATGTGCCAATTGACGGGCCTACGGCGGAGAGGCGTATATCAGCGTATAGCTGGTTAAGTCTATAAGCGCTTGCGGCCGTTAAGTACTCACCTCCTGTTGTCTGTGCGATCTGTCCCAGCAAGTCCTCATCCAGATTGGATGCGTCTCCGAAGCCGACCGTGAATATCTTTATCCCGGAACTTCCGGCTATGGAGACGGGACCAATCAGTATCTCAGTGTTACTCATACCGGTGTTGCTCATGCCGTCGGAAAGGACGATCATGTATTTCTGGGTGCCGGATGCGGCAGGAGCAGATAACGCTCCAATTCCTTCTTCTATTCCTGCGCCAAGGTTCGTAGAGTCTTGAGGATAGAGGTCGTTAACGGCTTCCGAGGCAGTGGTGAGGTTGTCGGTGAGACCCAGTTCCAGGGATGAATAGTCGGAGAAGGTAACGAGAGCCACTTGGTCACTGCCGGCAGGCCTGCCCGACTTGCGGTTCTGACCGATCATTCGTAGCAACAGCTTTGCGGATTCCTTTGCCGCGTCAATCTTTACGTCGTTGTCGGCGGTGATCTCACTCATGCTTCCGGAGACATCGAAAACCATCGCGGTGCTGGTGGCAGCGCCGGGGCCTGATTTCGCCCGAAGGAATATCGGGTTCGTGTAACAGAAGCGGGTACCCCCATCGTCGGCAGAGCATTCCAAGCGGATGGAACCAATACCGCCACACTTACTTTCGAAGTCGCTCGGTACCGTTACAGTCAATGAGTCGGGGCAGCCTGTATGTATTTCTGGTTGTTCTTCCCAGGACTTGACGACCTTCAGTTCCTTTGGCTCAGGTCTTTTCTCTCCTCTTTTATCTTCTTGGAGCCGCGAGATATCAAGTTGCACAGCATCACCGTTGTTGACAAGGAGATCGTCCCCTATCTCTCTGGTCATTCCACCGGCAGACGCGTTGAAGACGACAACTGGACCCCCCCGCTCGGCCACCACAGCGCGTCCGTTCCTCAGTGCCCCCAGGATTTCCTCGTCGGATCTGCGACCCCTGTGAACCCTCACCCAGGTCTGAGTGCGCCCGACATCCTCTGGTATGTGTGCGTCTCCGCCGCCTATAAGGCGCAGCTTCCGGCCTTTTTTCAATAATTCATCGTATTTCCGGAGAAGAGTCTCATTCTGTGGGTGATGGGGGTGGTTGAGGATCTCGAAACCCGCTATCTGTCCACCACACTCCGGGTCATCAATAATCTCCCAGGGCTTGAGGCTGATCTCGACAGCACTTATAAGAACCTTCAGAAGTTGGTACGGATCGGTGATATTCGCAACGTCTATCGGCCGGTGGTCTCCGTCAATGAAAGGAAAGAAGTTCCAGGTCTTCATGTTAAGTATCTCGAATGGTCCGCCAACAGGATGGGCCATGAAACCAAAACCGTTCGCGTCCCTCACTTTCTTAAGCATATCCTTGGTATTATCCGTGGATTCCCAATAGATGGGTTCATGTTGCTCTTTCTTCCCGCTGAAATAAGTGAGGAAATGGCCGAGAGAAACGCCGGGAACGACTGACCCCATTTCTTCTCCCACGATGACCTGGGGGCTGTCACCCTGCTCCGGCTTATTCCAGTCGTTGTACTTATCAGCATTTCTCTTCCAAAGTTTCTGGCTGTTGGTCAGTGCCAGTTTTGCTGTAGCCTGCAGCAAGATATTGAGATCTGAGTTCCATAAGTCCGGGTTGAACATCTCGTCGTGGTCGGTAAAGATCAGCCAGTCAAGTCCCTCTGCACTGGCTGCTCTGATCTGTTCCTCAGCACTGGGGGCCGTATAGCCTTCGTCTTCAGATATATCAAAGTGATGCTCTATTATTCCCCAAAGCCCTGTTATGTACTTCATGTCAAAACAAGATACCTCGCAGTGCACGTGAGGATCACCCGCCGCCCAATTATCCAAGATGATATCGTTGGAGGATGCGGCGATGATGGCTCGAGATTGCGTGGCTGAATGCCAGGTGACAAGGCCGGGGAGTAGAAAAAGAAAAACGATGATGATTACGCATAACTGAGATTTTCTATACCCAACTCGCAATCCCGTATTCTTACCACGGTTTGCCCCGTTTTCACCTCCATGGTTCCAATTCCGACAGTCATCGTCCGCACCTTTCCGGCTTCTACCGGAAAACCGCCAAATTCGCCGGTATAAGGGGATAGTTGACCGCCTTTCTCGTTTCATCTTTATTTCCTCCTGCGTGGTCAGGTTGGTGCAGTCGCGAGTCAATGTATACGGATGAGTAGATAACTGGGAAGTACACTTCTGCGTGCCGCTCCACCTTGGCTATCACTTGCCGAAAGAGCCCTGTGATTTCATGCTGGAAGTTCCTGACAGTCCTGTTGTCCTTTGTCATCTCTCCCGACGCCCTCGCCCTTATTGCACCCATTTCACAAGATGTAGCCGTCGCGCCCTGGACTACCCTGTTTTCTAGTCACTATATCCCCCAATCGTATCCGTCCCCGCTCCCCGGTTGTCCCAGTACATGGCCCTCTCCACCATTATCTTCTCACCGGAGGTCTTGGAGGTTACAAGGATCGCCGCTGTTTCACCTGGGAGCCGGTCGGCCATGTTGTAGGTCCAGCGGGAGTTCGCCGGGACGGTGTCGGCGAAGGTCACGTTTCCGTATCCCGAGGCGGTCAGGTAGGAGATCTCCACCTCCACGTCGGTATCGTTGGGGTTCTGGACCAGGGTCCAGGTCTCACAGCCCCCATCGGTCCACCCGTCAGGCAGGTAGAAGGTGGTGTGGGGAGACGACATGCCTATCGAGTCGTGGCAGGCCTCACCCGCCCAGGAGTCCCAGTACATGGCCCTCTCGGCGATTATGGGGTTGGTTCCGGTGACCTGCGTTGAGAAGTCGGTGTCGGGCATGACGTCGTTCACCCTTATGGTGTGTCTTGAGTTTGCCGGCATTGTGAACGGTGCCTGGGGGACCGGTCCCGAGCCTGTCATGTAGGTGACGGTTACGTCGGTGTCGGTGTCGTTGGGGTTCTGCACCAGCACGTAGGTGGTGAAGCCCCAGCCGGTTGTACCCTCCGCCAGGTAGTAGTCTTGGGCGGGGGAGGTGGTGCCTATGGAGTCGTGCCCCTCGCTCCTGTTGTGGCGGTACATGGCCCTCTCTGGGATGACCGGCTTGTCGGCCTCCACCTTGGTGGAGAAGTCCGCGTTGGGCATGTCGTCGTTCACCCTTATGGTCCTTCGGGAGTTGGCGGGCATGTTGAACGGCTCCAGGGGAAGGGGCCCGTCCTCCTTCATGAAGGTGACTTCAACGCGGACCTCTGAGTCGTTGGGGTTCTGGACGAGTAGGAAGGTCTCGAACCCGTAGTTGGTGGATCCCTCGGGCAGGTACCAGGTCTTGGCGGGGGACGTCACCCCTATCGAGCAGTGGGCACTTTCTGAGGCCGCATCCTCCCCGAACCAGAACATGGTCCTGTCGGCGGCTATCGCCTTCCCCTCCAGGCACTCCACCTTGGTGGAGAAGTCCTTCTCTCCGAGGTCGTCAATCGGGAACAGGGTGGTCTGGCTCATGGCGGGGAGGGTTATGTCCGGTCTCTGGACCGGTCCCTGGTCGGTCATGTAGGTGACCCTGGCCGTTACGTCGCTCTCGTTAGGGTTCTCTATGGAGATGTAGGTCGAATAGCCCCAGGCGGTGGTTCCCTCGGCCAGGTACCATGTATCTGAAGTTGTAGGGGTTGGAGTTGGGGGATTTGGTGGTGGAGGTGTCGGGCTGGTGACGGTGAAGGCGTTGGACTTGGTGGAGCTCTGTCCATCCGGGTTTGTCACTTTCAGGGTGTATGCGCCTGTTGATGCGCCCGACAGGTTGAACTTGCAGGTTAGTTTCGTTGAGGAGACTACAGATACGTTGCTCGCGTTTATGTCGGCCTGCCCGCTCTTCTGCAGCTTAACCGTCGCTTCACTTGCGAAGTTAGTTCCAGCAAGGTTTGTTAACGAGACGGTGCCGGTGTTGCCGGCACCGTCGGGCGTGATTGAAGTTACGGTGGGCGCCGGGTTTGACACCCTCTGTGCGTAGATGTCCCAGTCGGCTCCCGAGCGATAGTCCTGCCAGGTGATTATTGCGCCGCCTGAGCCGTCGGATATCAGTTCTGGATACTTCTGATCGTTCGCACTGTTACACACTGGAACCCCGTTAGCGGTCCAACGGATGATACCCGATGAATCAACCCTCTGGGCGTAGATGTCGTAGTTCCAATTGGAGCGATAATCCTGCCATGTGATTATGGCGCCACCCGAGCCATCCGTGGTGATTCGGGGCTCCTCCTGGTTATAGGACTCGGAACAGATGCAGACACCATTGTAGTCCCACAGCGTTGAGCCGTCCGAGTCGACTCTCTGTGCGTAAATGTCTATATCCGACGCTCCCTGGTAGTAGTCCTGCCACGTGATTATGGCTCCCCCCGCGCCGTCGGAGGTGATCTCGGGGCTGGTCTGGTTCTCCGTCCTGGAGCATACGCTGACACCATTGTAGTTCCAAAGGATTAAGCCGCTTGAATTGACTCTCTGGGCATAGATGTCGTAGTCCGAGCTCCCGAACCGGGCGTCCCGCCAGGTTATTATGGCGCCACCCGAGCCATCGGAGGTGATCTTTGGGTTGCACTGATCACTTACCTCGGTACAGATTTCTACACCGTTTGCAGTCCAGTGGACATTGCCCGCCGAATTCACTTTCTGCGCGTATATATCGTAGTTTCCAGAGCGGCTGTCCTGCCAGGTGATAACAGCTCCTCCGTTACCATCGGGTATGATTCGGGGGTCCAGAGCATTTGGCATGTTGCAGATTAGGACACCGTTAGCGGCCCACCGGGTGGTTCCAGATGAATCCACCCTCTGGGCGTAGATGTCGTAGTTACCAGAGCGTAAGTCCTCCCAGGTAATAATTGCACCGCCCGAGCCGTCGGGGGTGATCTGTGGTTTAGTCTGGGAGCTCGTTGCGGTGCATATCGCAACCCCGTCATATGTCCACTGGATGTTGCCGCTTGAATTGACTCTCTGGGCATAGATGTCGTAGCTACCGGAGCGGTAGTCTTTCCAGGTTATAATTGCACCGCCCGAGCCGTCGGAGGTGATCTCGGGATCTAACTGGTTCTCCAGTTCCCAGCATACTTTAATACCGTTGTCGTACCACTGCGCGGTTCCGCTTGAATTGACCTTCTGGGCCCAGATGTCCACGTCCGATGAGCCGTAATAGTAGTCTTCCCAGGTAATAATAGCGCCGCCTGAACCGTCGGAGATGATCCGGGGGTCAAGTTGATCATTTACCTCGGTACTGATGGCTATTCCTCCCGCGGTCCACCTGACGCCGGCGAGGCAAACCGATGCGGCAATCAGCAGACATAGAGCCGCGGCGGTGAGTGCGAACAGTAGGATTAGAGAACTTCTACCGCAGGTGGCTTCACACTTTCTTCTTCCCCACACGATGTCCTCCTTCACCGGTCTAATCCGGGAGATGACAGGTCTTGCCATGACCCCCGCGTTCTTCCATCAATCCCCGAACCCTCCAATCGTATACGTCCCCGATCCCATGTCGTCCCAACCTGCCTACAGGTCCTCCCTGTAAGGGACATCCGATATGGGAATCATCGGTGAACCTGGCCTTCGCCATCACAATTCGAGCACGTTACGCCAATCAATGCGAGAGCAGTCATGGTTATCGGAAGCAGGATTATTGTGGCTTTCTTGCCGCACACCATAGCTGGAACCGCCTTTCCCTGATATCTAAGCCCAGTTTATTTTAACCCCATTATCCCGACAGCGTCAAAGTGCCGGGAGTCGCCGATTTCTTCCCCGGTCCATGTACACAGATCCCCTCTTCGGGAACTGCCATGTGTCGCGCCTGGTAGACCACGTCTTTAGGGAAAGTTCTCAGCCTACCCGAGTTTTCAACCCCCAGTGGAGGGAGACTGAGAGCGGCTCAAGGGGAATGGTGCGCTACAGACGCATACCCCTGATATAATCAGACTTGTCGCCTTTCGAGTGGAGGATTTGTGGTGTTCCTTAACCTTTCGCGGGAGTTATTCGGGATCAGCCCCTCGGACGGGGCCACCCGCCAGGAGTCCAGTTACGGGAGGCGCGAGGGCGCGAG
>JAHIMR010000046.1 GCA_018896525.1 Actinomycetota bacterium | reverse complement strand
TACCAGATGTTGCATATCCCGCATTACTACGCCTTTCCTACACCTTTAGGAAACGGTTAGCGTTAGGTCTTACGTCTTGAGACAGAAAAAAGCCCGCTACAATGCGGGTTAGGGGAAGGCTTAGCGTTTATCTCTTAAAGTCCTGTCAAAGATGGATGTGGGGCTACGCAACTTCGCGGAGAACGGCATCAACCTGGTCTATATGGTGAGGCCCATAAACGAGCTGTACGGCACCTACTGGAACGAGTTCGGCGAGTCCGACGAGTATCCCGACGGGCACCTGGAGGAATGGAGCAACTATATCAAGGCGTTTGTCGAAAGGTACGACGGCGACGGTATAGACGACGTGGAATGCTCGCCGAAGGCGCGATAGCAACCTGGACCGATGATCGCGGCGAAGATACCAATAAATAGCTATGCCCAGAGGATTTCCAACCGCTGCATCCACTCCGGCTGCGTTCCGCTCCCTCGACGTACTACAGGAGTACGTCTCAGTCGCGCGCCTTGCCGGAGCGGCGCTTCGACGCTCTCGGTGCTTAACCGTATCTATGGAACGGGGCACTGAGTCGCGCGCCTTGCATGAGCGGCGCCTCGGCGCTCTCGATACGACACCGTATTTATGGAACGGGGTACTTAGTTGAGAATATGGTGCCTGACCCCATTTTCGCAGACCCCATTTTCGCATCGAGGGACGCCGCCGGCCTTCGGGCTCCAGGGTTCACCCCGTGACAGGTAGAACGATTACCTTTCAAGCAAGGACCTGAAAACCCTGTTGCTTGAAATGCCGGTCGAAAGTGAAGGCCTTTCTTATCCCGAGCTTCCTCATGACTTCGAAACTGGTGCAGTCCACGAGACTCAGGGCCCTCTTCCCGGAAGACAGTAATGCCGCCATTCCCGCAGAGTGGATCTCCTGGTTGACCCACTCGACGCCGATCAACGGTACTATGTCTTCATGGAAGCCCCTTAAAGCCGCCAGGCCAAGCCTGTTTTGAAGAAGCACCATGGTCTCGAGAAGCACATAGTTGCTTGACGTAAGCATAGTGCCATCGGAGAGAAGATCGTTCCAATGATTCCTGGCCGGATTATGATTGGCATCATCGGAATCGAGTAGGGCGAAGAAGGCCGATGTATCAATAAAACAGATCAAGTCTCCATCGCCTCCGCCACGTACTTGTCATGCTTCCGGGAGATATCGGACTTGCCGGAATGGAAGCGTCCCGCGATTGCCAGGGCCCTTTCCCTTCGCTCCTCATCGCTGACATAAGCAGACGATTTCAGAATTCTATCGACACCTTGCCTGATGAGTTCGGCCATCGAGACCTTCATTGACCGAGACAGTCTCTTCAGCGCCTCATACTGTTGCTCCGTCAGTTGAATCTGTGTCCGCACCATAGCAATCCCCTCTGTTGAAACATCAATTAATCATATATAACATCATGATAACATACTCATGTCACACGCAGAAGGAAACGGTTCTTCTTGTTGTTCGGATTCTGCACCGTAGAGAAGAAGTAGTAATAGCGGAGGCCGGACATAGTACTCGGGGGGTGGCGAAACTGTAGCGTGCCTTGGGGTAGCCAGGATCTGTACTGCTCTTACGCTGGGAACACTCCCACTACTATTATAGGAAGTCGAATCGAAAATATGCTTGAAACCCGTACTACGAACCAAATGGAATCAGACGATTGAACTTATGTGATAATTCGTCGAGATGCTCCATCTCCCGCTTGGAAAGCTCAAGCTCCATGGCCATTACATTCTGCTCGGCATGGTTTACCTTGGTTGCTCCCGAGATAGCAACTACCGTTTCCCCATAGAAATTAACCAGCCAGCTCAAAGCGACCACCGCCGGGGTCACTCCGTGGGCTGAAGCGATCTCCTCGAGTGCTTCGATGATATGGGCGCTTCGTTTCAACTGCCTCCGCAGGTAGAACCTCCGGCCGATCGGGCGGCTCTTCAGGAGCCCGGGGTCCTTGTGAAACTTGCCGGTGAGCACCCCCATCTCCAGGGGAGACCAGGCGATGATGGTCATCCCCAGTTCCTTTGCAGCTTCCAGGACCCCGTTTTTCTCTATGTGGCGGTCCAGGAGGCTGACCTTGACCTGGTTTGACGCCAGCGGCAGTCCCCGCCGCTCCAGGGCCGCGTGAGCCCTGCGCATCCGCCTGGTGGAGAAGTTGCTCACCCCGACGGAGCGTATTTGACTCGAATCAACAAGGTCGGCCATCGCGTCCATCTGGGCCTCAACCGATGACAACGATGTGGGATTGTGCACCTGATGTAAGCCAATTGTGTATCCCTCGAGGCAGCGCTTTCGCTTGTCGATAGTCTTCCTTATCGACTCAGCCGTCCTGAAAAGAGGGAACCATTTAGTGGCTACAACTATGTCTTCGTCCGCGATGCCGGCGGCGCTGAGTGCACTCGATAGGGCCCGCTCGGAGCGTCCCCAGCCGTATCCCTCCGCGGTGTCAAACCAGTTGATTCCTCCGTCGATCACGGTCTTGACGATCTCTTGGGTCACCTCGGGGTCGAGCCCCTTGTACATGAAGCGGTCAACACCCTTCCCCTCCGCGAACTGCCACGTCCCGAGCCCTATAGGGGTGATCTCGATGTCCGTGCGGCCCAGACGCCGCCTACGTATACTTGCTGAAGAGTAATTGTTCATCCCGGACTTCCTTCATGTCGTGCACCTGACTAATCGATTTGCCATAGAGAGATGATAAAGGCCAGAGGCGGTCAATAACAAGCCGGCAGGGCAGCTTTGTTCGAAGAGAAGACACAAACTTGGACACACGGATTAGAGTGGCTGACACGCTATATGGTTATTCCCCCTCAAAGTCTCTCAAGGTGAACTCGAAGCAGGCGCCGTTGTCATTGTAGGCCCTTATCTCACCGTCGTGATTCTACACTGGCTGACGGTTCACATATAGGATAGCTACCTGCACTGCCTTCGTTCATGAGAAGCAAGCGGTTGTCAGCAAACGGCTGGAAGCCGCCCCGGGGTGATTACTAGAATCGGCATTCGGGAAGCGAACTCAGGCGACAAGGTGGTACAGTATTGACATGAAGGACAAGATAAACAAGGTTGAAGAGGTATCGCGGGACCTGTACATAATCGACAGCTTCTTCGCCGGCCTGCCCGACCAGTGCGGGGTTTTCCTGCTACGCGGGGAGAAGAACATCCTGGTGGACTGCGGAACATCCGTGGGTGTGGGGCACGTCATCGAGGGCCTCGAGGGTCTTGGCATAGGAGAGTTGCACTACATCCTTCTGACCCATATCCACCTTGACCACGCCGGTGGAGCGTCGTTCCTGCTGGACCGGTTTCCCGGGGCACGGGTTCTGATTTACGAGCGCAGGGCCAAGCACCTCGTGGCTCCCGAGAAACTCGTAAAGAGCGCGCACCGGTCGCTGGGGGACAGCGCACCTCACTACGGGACCATGAGGCCCATCCCGATCGAGAGAGTGATCCCGATCAATGACGGTTACGAGCTCGACATCGGCAGCGGCAGGACGATACGGGCAGTGTATACGCCGGGTCACTCCAGCGGGCACTTCGCGTTCCTCGAGCGTGGCTCCGGTGCCTTGTTCTGCGGGGATTCGCTTGGCCATCTGTTCCCGGAGAGCGGCTACATCTTTCCCGCGACGCCCGCCCCGGAGTTCGATGGGGAACTCTCCCTTTCCAGCGCCCGACGGTTGATGGAACTCGAACCCGACCTCCTCCTATTCCCTCATTACGGCTCGTCGGGCCGGTGTCGGGAAGTTGTTGAGCAGTACATCCGGAAGTTGGAGAGATCCATCACGTTGGCGGAAGAAGAGGGCCCCGGTGGCAGCCCCCGGCACCTGGCCGAACGGATCATGTCTGATTTCCCCGAGATGAACGACGAGGAAACCAGGCTGCTGAAGGGAATCGCAACGGTCGACGCGGCCGGTATTCTTCATTACCTGAAGAGCAGAGGACAAGGCTAGCCATATGCGCGTTTTTAGTGCCGTTCGTCCAGCGCGTAGCCGGCTACGGAGTCGTTGAAGCCGGTCCTTTCATACCCACCTGTTGTGTTCGCTCCAGAAATCGTTCAGTTCCTCCTCGTCTGCGGGTTGATGGCGTTCACCGAGATCATCTATGTGAATAGGCCTAGATAAGAATCGAAGCTGAACCTTCTGTTTCTCTTTTGGCCGGTGACCTCGCGCAAGAGGTCGACATTCACGAATTCATCGATAGCATTACTGGCGGTCAAGTATGAGCACTTCAGTTGGTCGGACACCATGTTCACGGTGACGATCGGATGTTCAAAGAGGTAATCGAGTAAACGGAATGAAATGGTACTCCGACTTTTTCGCCCTGAAATTATCTCTTGTGCCTTCTCTTGAAGAGCCAGAACCGCACGAGCAGTGGAGGTCGCCGATTGGCTGACATCGTGAACGCCTTGGAGAAAGAACTTCAGCCATCCTTCCCAATCGCCGGAATCACGGATCGCGGATAACCTGTCGTAGTATTCAGCCCTGTGATGTTTGAAGTAGTGGCTCAGATAGAGGAGGGGTTTTTCGAGCACATTTCCCTCGCACAATTGAAAAGTGATAAGCAGCCTGCCGATCCTTCCGTTCCCATCCAGGAACGGGTGGATGGTTTCGAACTGCGCGTGTGACAGGCCGCAGTTGACGAGGTCGGGGAGGGTCTTGTCATGCAGGAATCTCTCAAGGTTGCCTAATGCCTGCCTCATTTCATGCACGGGAGGTGGGACGAAAGCAGCGTTAGCCAGGCCTGCCCCCGCGGGGCCAACCCAGTTCTGGCTCCTGCGAAACTCGCCAGGGGTCTTCTGGTTTCCACGAACACCCTCAAGCAGAAGGGCGTGTATCTCTCTCAAGAGCCTCAGGCTCAGTGGAAGCTCGGCCAATCGGGCGAGCCCATGATTCATGGCCTTCACGTAGTTGACCACTTCCTCAACATCCTTTGGAGTCTGTCGGCCGCCTACCGCTTCAAATTCGAGCACGTCCTCCAACGAACTCTGAATGCCTTCGATCTGAGAACTCAGGACGGCCTCCTGCCTTACGTACATGGCGACGAACAGGTCGGCATTTGGCAGGACCGAGGCAACCCCGTCCAGACGGCACAGAGATCCCTGGGCTTGAGAAACCAGCCTAATGAGCTCGCCATCCATTTCAATCGGAGGATCCGGCGGTAAGTCCTTGGGAATGAATGCCCTGTACCCCGCCGGTTGAAGGACGTACGTACCTGCTCGCACTGATTTCTCCTAAGTTCAATTCGTTGAAACAATACATAGTGTAACAGTATCTTATTGTAGTTTCAAGCCGATTACTATAATAAGGGGCAACCGGTCAATAACTGTTTGCTTTGCTATGACAAGCCTCTTGAGGGTCCAAGATAGCTAGAAGAGTGGGGAGGATCACGGGCAACGCAATACCGGGAAGTCCAACTACCCCTGTTTCAATTAAGTACCAATAGTACCTTTACCGCCTGGGCACAGAACATGCTGTCGACGCTCGCCAGGCGCACGTCGGACGCCAGGGTGAACGACAGCCCGGCGCCCATGGCCGGGCTATGTAAGGGGGGAATTGGAGGCCCGACACGATGACCCCTCGAAAAAACCCGGTTTCCCCTGTATCCTATTAGAAAGACGCTTCTGATAACTTTTTTCGCGGACGGGGCTGGTTTGAATGACGGGAGATCGTGGCAGACAGGGGGGCCTCTCAAGGATTCGAGAGATCCTACAGGAGAACAAAGACGAACTCGGTCGCACATACAAGGTGAAATCGCTTGGGTTGTTCGGCTCATACGTCAAGGGAGAAGAAGTCGATGCCAGCGACATTGACATACTGGTCGAATTCCACGAGAACCCAGGGCTTCTGGAATTCATCGCCCTCGAGTACCACTTGAGCGACCTCACCGGTGTCAAGGTGGATCTTGTGATGAAGGATGCTCTTAAGCCGGCGATCGGCGAGCGTATACTCAGGGAGGTAGTGCCCATATGAAGGAAGGCCGCGAGTACATCGACTACCTGCGCGACATACTGGACGCTGCCGAGAAGGCGGAGCGTTTCATCGAGGGCATGGACTTCGACACGTTCTCTTCGGACGACAAAACGGTATTCACCATCTTCGGGCGGTTGTAGGTGAGGATGCCAACCTCGCCCTCGGTTTCGTACAGAAGAGTCTCATAGGTCATGACGTAACCTCCCGGTCTTTCGCTCAACTCTTGAACTCGTCATGACAGTTTATCCTAGAAGCCCGTGGCCGACTTGCCAATTGCGTTTTAACGTTCTTTTAACACAAGCTTAAAGGTCACTTAACGGACCACGACGATTATGGGATCAGAAGAGGAAACACGTTCAACTGAGTGCCGGAACTCCGGGAGGTCGGTAATGATGCGCATGAAGAACTCCATCCACCTCAGGTTGATCGCCGTGTTGGCGATCGCCGTTCTACTGACCAGTTGCGGCGCGGCGATGAAAGCGACTCCCGCGGAATCCGCCGGCGCCTCGTCACCAGCCAGCGTAACCCTCACCTACCAGACCGACACCGGGGAGGTGGAAGGTCCCACCATCCAGGTGGACCCCGGGGGGAGGGAGTCGGTGAACGTGGGGGACACCGTCACCACCTACGACGTATCCACCAGGGTAGCGAGCGACAACCCG
>JAHIMR010000045.1 GCA_018896525.1 Actinomycetota bacterium | reverse complement strand
GCGATCTTATTGGGTAAGGTATTCTACATAACGACACCGATATACTACGTCAACGACATGCCGCACATAGGTACCGCCTACACCACCCTGGCGGCCGACGTTATGGCCCGCTACCACCGGCTCAAGGGCAGTGAGGTCTTCTTCCTCACCGGCACCGACGAGCATGGGCAGAAGGTGGCACAGGCGGCGGAGGCGAGAGGAGAAAGCCCCCAGGCGTGGGCAGACAAGATGGCCCCACAGTTCATCGACACCTGGAAACTGCTCAACATCAGCAACGACGACTTCATACGCACGACCCAGGAAAGGCACACCCGGGTTGCGCAGCTTTTCATCGAGAAGCTCAAGGAAAGCGGCGATATCTACCTGGACTCCTACGAGGGCTGGTACTGCGTCCACGACGAGTCGTTCCTGCTCTCCAGCCAACTCGTTGATAAGGCCTGTCCCGATTGTGGGAGGCCGGTGGACTGGGTGAAGGAAGAGAACTACTTCTTCCGCCTTTCGAAGTACGCGGACGAGGTGCTCCGCCACATCGAGGAGAACCCCGAGTTCGTCCAGCCGGAGTCCCGCCGAAACGAGGTTACCAGTTTCATCAAGCTGGGCCTGCAGGACCAGAGCATCTCCCGCACCAGCTTTTCCTGGGGGATCCCACTCCCCTTCGACCCACGGCACGTCATGTACGTCTGGTTCGAGGCCTTGCTCAACTACGTGAGCGCCATCGACTACGGCGTCGACCCGGAGAAGTTCGAAAGCGCCTGGCCGGCGGACTGGCACCTGGTGGGAAAGGAGATCCTGCGCTTCCACGCGGTGATATGGCCCGCCATGCTGATCGCGGCTGGGCTTCCTCTACCGAAGCGGGTGTTCGCCCACGGCTGGCTCACGGTAGAGGGCGAGAAGATGTCCAAGTCGCTGGGTAACGTCGTGCCACCCGATGAGCTGGTAGAAGAGTATGGAGTTGACGCCTACCGCTACTACTTCATGCGCGAGTTCTCGTTCGGGTCCGACGGCAACTTCTCACGCCGCACGTTGCTCAAGCGCTATAACGCGGAGCTCGCCAACGACCTGGGGAACCTCGTGAGCCGTGTCCTGGCGATGATAGACAAGTACAGGGGCGGCAAGGTGCCCGGGCCGGGCGCGCCGGGGGAGGAGGAAAACCTCCTTCGTGACAAATCCTCGGCGCTGGTGGACTCCCTGGACGACAGGCTCGCCGCTCCCGCGTTCAACGAGGCGCTCGCCCTGATATGGGAGTTCGTCCACGCGTTGAACCGTTACGTTGACGTGTCAGCCCCCTGGTCCCTGGCCAAAGACACCTCGCGGGAGGCGGACCTGGACCGCGTGCTGTACGACAGTCTGGAGGGGCTGCGGATGATCTCCCTTTTCATCTCCCCCTTCATGCCCGACACCGCCGCGAGGATGTGGGAGCGCATAGGTATGAACGAGCCGCTGGAGAACGCGCGCCTGCCGGAGTCCGCGGCCTGGGGCCTGCTCCCGGCGGGAGCCGTCACCACCCGGGGGGAATCGCTGTTCCCCCGTAAGGAAACCCAACCGGAGGATAGTTGATACCCGACTCCCACGCCCACCTCGACCTCATAGACAGGGACCCGGGTGAAGTAGTCTCTTCCGCGAGAGCCGCGGGGGTTTCGCCCATAATCACCATCGGCATCAACCTGGATTCCAGCGGTTCGGCGGTACGCCTGGCCGCTTTGCGCGACACGGTGTACGCGGCGGTCGGAATACATCCCAACGACACCTCCAACCTCGGCCCCGAAGACATGGAGGCCCTTGAGCGCCTGGCCAGGTCCAGCGACCGCGTGGTCGCCATCGGGGAGACTGGCCTGGACTACTACCGGGACCGCAGTCCCGCCGGCACTCAGAAGAAGGCGTTCCGCGAGCATATCAGGCTCGCGGGCGACCTGGGAAAAGCGTTGGTGGTGCACGACCGGGAGGCGCATGCCGACACCCTCGAGATACTGGGGGATGAAGAGACGGAGTTCCCGGTAATAATGCACTGCTTCTCCGGCGATGAGCGGATGCTCGCGGAATGCGAGAACCGTGGGTACTACATCTCGTTCGCCGGACCACTCACGTTCAAGAAGTCGGAGTCCACCCGCAGGTTGGCATCCCTGGCACCGCTTGACCGGTTGCTGGTGGAGACCGACTCCCCCTTCCTGTCCCCGGAGCCGTACAGGGGAAAGCCGAACCTCCCGGAGCGCGCCCGCCTGGTCGCGGTTGAGCTTGCCCACGTCCGGTTACTTCTACCCGACGAGATGGAAGCGGTCCTTGCCGACAATACCGCCAGGGCGTTCGGGATCCAGACAGTGAGAGGATAGGATGGCCGGCCAGGGTCCGCGCAGGAGACTCGCGTCGCCGGCGGTGGCAAGGAAACTCCTCACCGCGAGCGATATCCATCCCCGCCGCTCGATGGGACAGAACTTCCTGGTGGACGCCAACATACTGGACATCATAGCCGAGGCCGCCTCGCTCGCCCCCGGCGACACCGTTATCGAGGTGGGCGCCGGCCTTGGCGCCCTGACCGAACTCCTGGTCGAAAGGTGCCGAAAGGTGTTCGCCCTGGAGTCGGACCCACGGCTCGCCGGTGTCCTGCGAAGCGAGCTCGGGGACGCCGACAACCTTGTCCTTCTGGAGGTGGACGCCGTCGGCTTCGACCTCTCCGGCCTTTGGCCGGACGAGCCGCCGGTTGGGGTGAAGATGGTCGCTAACCTCCCTTACTCAATCGCGGCGATGCTGGTGGTGGATTGTCTTTCGCGCTTCCCCTGGATAACGGAGTATACGGTCATGCTCCAGCGAGAGGTCGCCGACCGCGTCATCTCCACCCCGGGAAACAGGATCTACTCGGCGGCGACGGTGAAGATCGCCTGCCGGGCATCGGTGAGTAAGGTGGCTACTATATCCAGGAACAGCTTCTACCCCCGACCGGGTGTGGACTCTACGTTGCTTCGCCTGGAGCGCCTGGGGGCAGACGAGGTCCCCGGTGGGCCCCTGGGAGCGGGTGAGGAAGAGTTCCTGGACCGGTTAGTCACCGCCGCGTTTCACCAGCGCAGGAAGAAGTTGGCCAACTCGCTCTCTTCCAGGCTCCCCACGATAGACAGGGAGGACGTGTACCGCGCGCTGGCCTCCATCGGCAGGGAAGAGAACGTCCGAGCCGAGGCGCTTTCCCCGGAGGAGTTCGTCAGGCTTGCCGGGCTTCTTGCCCCCCCGGCTGTTTGAGTCTCCCGCCGAAATCAATAGAATTATGCAGGTGACGAATTTACCGGTTCCAGGTAACACGCGAAAGGCGACCTGTTGGAAGACAACGTAACGCTACAGGAAGCAAAGGCATGGCACTCTCTCACGACGGAAGAGTGCCTGAACGCACTGGAGTGCGACGGCAAGAACGGGCTGTCCGACGCCGAGGCGGCAGACCGGCTCGAGCGTTTCGGCCCCAATGAGCTTCGCGAGGAGAAGAAGAAGCCTTCAATACTCCTGTTCCTGGAGCAGTTCAACGACTTCATGATCTTGGTCCTGATAGCAGCGGCGGTAATCAGCGGCGTCCTGCTACGGGAGTACCTGGACGCGGGGGTCATAATGGTCATCGTCATCTTCAACGCGGTGCTGGGGTTCATCCAGGAGAAGCGGGCGGAGAATGCGATGGACGAGCTGAAGAAGCTCTCCGCTCCCACGGTGAAGATAATACGTAGCGGGGAGGAGTCGAGGATCCCCGCCGCCGACGTGGTCCCAGGAGACCTCATGGTGCTGGAGGCCGGGGACCTGATATCCGCGGACGCCCGCCTGGTGGAAGCGGCCACCCTGAGGACCGACGAGGCCAGCCTGACCGGCGAGTCCGCCGCGGCAACTAAGTCGACCGAGGCGGTTCTTGACCAGGGCGCCGCCTTGGGAGACCGCTACTCCGTAGTGCACTCCGGGACCCACATAGAGTACGGGCGGGGCATTGCAATCGTGGTCGCGACCGGACAGGACACCCAGATAGGCAGAATCGCCCAGATGCTCCAGGAAGCGAAGCCCAGCCCCACCCCCCTGCAGATCGAGCTGAAGGACGTTGGAAAACGAATAGTCTACATCTGCCTGGTAGTAGCCCTGCTGGTTTTCGTTGCGGGCATTCTCCGTGGTAACTCTCTCTCGTTGATGTTCCTTTTCGCGGTGACCCTCGCGGTCGCCGCGATACCGGAGGGACTCCCGGCCATCGTAACCATAACGCTGGCCTTGGGGACACAGGCGATGGCCCGGGAGAACGCCATTATCCGCAGCCTCCCCGCGGTGGAGACGCTTGGCTGCGCAAACTACATATGCTCCGACAAGACCGGTACCCTCACCGTCAACCGGATGACGGTCGTAGAGGCAATGATCTCGGACGGCAAACCACGGCCGCTGGAGGAGGTCTCCGGTGACCCTGAGGCATCGGGTTCCGAGGCGTTCCGCCTCTCTAACGTGACCGCCGCCCTGTGCTGTGACGTCCGTTCCGGCCATGGTGGTGAGTACTTCGGCGACTCCACCGAGGTCGCGCTACTGGAGGCGGCGCAAGGCTTTGGGTTCGACAAGGAGGAACTCGAGGCCGACATGCCACGCGTGGCGGAGATCCCCTTCGACTCCAACAGGAAGATGATGACCACCATCCACAAGGCAGACGGTGGTTACCTCGTGCTCTCCAAAGGGGCCACCGAGGTGATACTGGAGTGCAGCGATACGCTCGCGTCAAACGGTGAGAGTATAGAGCTCTCCCCCGAGAAACGGGGCCGGATCCTCGAGGAGACTTCAGGGTTGGGGAGCCGCGCCCTCCGGACGATCGGGTTCGCCTGCCGGCGCCTGGAATCCCTGCCGGACTCAATAACGCCGGAGTCGGTGGAGACGGGCCTCACGTTCATGGGGACCTTCTCTATGATGGACCCGCCGCGTCCGGAGGCTTTCGAAGCGCTGGAGACCTGCCGTCACGCGAACATCAGGGTTTCGATGGTGACGGGAGACCATCTCACCACCGCCGAGGCGGTAGGGCGCGAACTGGGAATGCTCACCCCCGGGATGGAACTGGTCGAGGGTCGCGACCTGGACAGGATGTCCACCGATGAACTGGCCGAACGGGTAGAGCACATCGGCGTCTATGCACGTGTTTCCCCCCATCACAAGGTCAAGATCGTCGAAGCACTACAGTCGCGGGAGTACGTCGTCGCCATGACCGGCGACGGGGTGAACGATGCCCCGGCGCTCAAGACCGCCGACATCGGTGTTGCCATGGGCATTACCGGGACCGACGTCTCCAAGGAGGCGAGCGACGTGATTCTGGCGGACGACAACTTCGCCAGTATCGTTTCGGCGGTGCACCTGGGCCGGACGATCTTCAGCAACCTCAAGAAATTCGTCTACGACTTGCTTACCTGCAACGTAAGCGAGGTGCTCACTATATTCATCGCGATGATTCTCGGCATGCCCTTGCCGCTGCTCCCAGTGCAAGTGCTCTGGATCAACCTTATCACCGATGGCCTCCCCGCGCTGTCCCTGGCGATGGAGCCGCCGGAGAAGGACATAATGAACAAATCTCCCCGCGCCACCGGCGAGAGCATACTCTCCCTGCAAAAACAGGGACTGCTTGGCCTGCACGGAGTCCTCATCACCTGCGGTGCCCTTGCGTCATTCACTCTCGCGCATTACCTTCTCGGTTACTCCTGGAACACAAGCGATGGTCTGGGTATGTGCAGGACCATCCTGTTTACCACAATGGTCTTGTCCCAGGTCTTCAACACCTATAACTGGCGCTCGGAAACGCGATCTTTCTTTACTTCGCCACCCTGGGAAAACCGCCACCTCTTTGGAGCGGTATTGCTTTCGATCGGTCTGCAGGTAATAGTGCTGTACGTGCCGTTCATGCAGAGGGCCTTCCACGCCCACGCGCCTTCCCTTAGTGCCTGGGTCCTGATACTCATCTGCGCCCTGGTGCCGGTGCTGGCGATAGACAGGATAAAGGTTCTCTCCGCCTGGCGGCAGAAGCGGGGCGAGTGATGCCCACTTCAATCATCGGGACTCGCGGATGCCGGCAGGATGCCGGCGCTACAAGGGGTAAGAAGAAAACAGGCCCCATTAAAAGGGGCCTGTTCATTCTGACTTGTCGCCGGTCGTACTACTTCTTGGCCGCCGCCTTCTTCTTGGCGGGCGCCTTCTTCTTCTTGGCCGCCGCCTTCTTCTTGGCGGGCGCCTTCCTCTTCTTGGCCGCCGCCTTCTTGGGCTCCAGCTTCTTGATCCTCTTGTCGAGCGCTTCCAGGTCCTTCTTGGTCGCGAGACCCAGGGAGTCAATCCCGTCCTTGACGTACGCGTTTATCGTGTCCCCGAGATCCTTGCCCCATGCCGCCAACGATTCCTTCTTCTTCGGTGCCTTCTTTGCTGCCATGCGATCCTCCTCTTAACGAAACTCTTATCTCGTTTCTGCCTATACGTTCATGTTCAAATACTATTCAACCTAACTCTCCGGACGTAATCACCGCCTCCCACCGGTTCACTCACCCCCGCTCCTCTTCCGCTCCACTTTGTACCTCGTTATCTTAGCGCCTCCCCCGTTCAACCGGCATTCTCATGTCCACCCCGAGCGCCAGGTGACCGGAAGCGGCGTAACCAAGATCCGCCAACGGGCACTCCCCGTTTGGCCAAACCTTGAACATTATACAACTAATAGCACGGCTTGTTCACAACAACACCTCTTGTGACCGGCAACCCGCGCGAGTTACCCGGCGGCGTGGCCCCTTAACTCTCGAAAACATACTACCGCGCAACTCCAAGATGTTAGAATGTATACTGTCATAAATAGTAGCTACTGTAAACGACGGCATCGGAGGATCATCGCGATGGATCTAAGCAGCATGTTGTTCTATGAGAGTATGCGGCTTCTCCTCGGCCCTTTCGCTTCACTTCATTTTCGCATCAACTCCGAGGGCACCGAGAACGTCCCGGAAGCGGGTGGCGCGCTGCTCGTCTCCAACCACCGTTGCTACCTCGACCCGATAATGCTGGCATGCACTGTTCCCCGGTACATCAACTTCGGCGCCGGCTCTCACCTGTACCAGGTTCCCGGCACCGGGAAACTGTTTAAACTAACCGGCTTCTTCCCGATTAACATCTACGGCGGCACAGAGGGTGACGAGAGCCAGGACATGGCATCCGTACTCCTCTCCCGGGGGGAACTCGTGGGGATATTCCCCGAAGGCATCGAGTCTTTCATGAACATAAACAACGTGAGCAAGATCGCCGCCTTCAAGACCGGTTTCGTCAAGATTGCCCTGAACAGCAAGGTGCCCATCATCCCGGCAGCGATAGTCGCAATCGAGGAGAAGTCGTTCCCCAAGGTACCCGGGATGTTCGTAGGCCCCTTCGTGAAACACCCCCGCGCAAAGGACGGCATAACGCTGATCACTTACCGGGGGGTAACCTGCAGGATAGGCAAGCCGATAGACCTCTCGCCGTACTACGACGAAACCATGTCCAAGAGCCTTATCGATCATATCGCGGGGAAGATCAAGCGAATCGTTATCAAGCTCTATGACGGAGAGGAACTGGACCG
>JAHIMR010000044.1 GCA_018896525.1 Actinomycetota bacterium | reverse complement strand
GTGCCACAGGGTTCCGCTTAAGCGGTTTCGGGCTTGTGATCAGGCCTGAACCTGGTCCCGCCAGTCCGAGAACAGGGAAATCTGATTTTGCCGTGCCGGAAATTCAGTTAGATGCTATGCGTAGGGGTGGGGAAAGAGAGATACAAACCGAAATAAGCAGCAATTGTCAGCAACGTTAACCGGGGAGAAACAGGTGAGTGAAAGCGGGGACGATAAGGACACCGAGATGGTTGATGAGGGCCTCGGGAAGAAGAAGGCAAAGAAATGGACCTTCCGCGATAACTGGTTGGTGATTGTCGGCGCGGTGCTTCTTTCCCTTGCCACGGTAGCGACATCGTGGTGCGCCTACCAATCCGCCAGGTGGAGCGGGGTCCAGACAATCCAGTTCGCAGAGTCCAACGCCGACCGGACCAAGGCCACGACGTCCTATTCTATTGGGGCACAAACCGCCGCCTACGACGCTACCATAACAATTGAGCTGGTAAAACTCTATTTTGATCAGGACTGGGAAGCCCTGGAGTTCATCAGCCAGCACCTGGCTCGCAAGGAGTACCTCCCGGCAATCGAAGCCTGGGCAAACACCAACCCCATCGAGAACCCGGACGCCCCAAGAACACCGCTCGATATGCAAGAGTATAACAACGAGTGGCTGGATACGGGTGATGAACTGATGGAGAGCTCGGAGAAAAAGACAGCTCAGGCGAAGGAGTCGAACCAGAAGTCGGACAACTACGTGCTGATGACAGTCATGTTCGCGTCCGTCCTCTTCTTCGCGGGCATCTCCTCCAAGTTCGTCGCAAAGTGGCTCCAGTTCTTTTTTCTTGGTTTCGGTGGGCTGCTTTTCATCACTGCGTTGACAGTAATGCTGACGCAGCCGGTACATTAGCGTTCCACGCGTTATCCGAGGACCGTTTTCTAATATGATTACATCATGGGAAAGTTGCTGACTCGAATAGACCGGTTCCTGGGCGAACGCTCAACCGCGTTCCATGTTGTGCTCGCGCTCTCACTGGTCTTCGCCCTGGCCTTCCTCGACTACGTGGCCGGAGGGCAGACAGGGTTTACCGTGTTCTTCCTGATACCGATTGTCATCGGCACCTGGTACGCGGGCCGCTGGCTGGGGTTGATCACCGCAGTACTCAGTTCGTTCCTCTGGTTTCTGGCCAATCTCTCGATAGGCCACTACTTCCCGGCGTCCGCCGAGCCGTACTTCGTCTGGAACGCTCTGATGCGGCTGGTGTTGTTCCTGATTGTAATCTACATGGTCTGGAGGCTGAAGACGGCCCTGGAGCGTGAAAAGGAACTGTCCCGCACTGACCCCCTCACCGGTGCGGTCAACAGGAGGTACTTCCGCAATATCGCAAGCGAGGAGATACAAAGGGCCGGTAGGTACGGGCACTCCTTCTCGCTCGCCTACCTCGACCTCGATAACTTCAAGGAGGTAAACGACACCCTGGGCCACAGCGCCGGAGACCAGGCCCTCCAGGTGGTTGTAGATACCATGGAACACGTCACCAGGTCGACCGACGTGGTGGCGCGCCTGGGCGGTGACGAGTTCGCCGTCCTTTTCCCCGAGACCGGAGCGGACGCTGGCAGGGAAGCGGCCCGCCATCTCCAGGGACTCCTGCTGGACGCCATGCGCGAGCACGACTGGCCGGTCACCTTCAGTATCGGGCTGGTGACGTTCGAAGAGCCCCCGGCCTCGGTGAACGAGATGATAAAGGTCGCCGACAGGCTCATGTACTCTGTGAAAGATACTACCAAGAACGCTATTGCGGCGTCGGTGGTCGGTTGATGTGTATCGCTTGCGTCTTGTCAGGTGCAGGCCTACCCGTTGATCAAGATACCTATGGCGCGATGATGGAGAACGAACATGAGCAACGAAGAACGTTTGATTCCCGATACCCGGCACCTGCTGCTCACCGGTAAGCCCGGGTGCGGGAAGACCACGGTCATCCGCCGGGCGGTTGATGGCAGGAGCGACGCCGGGGGGTTCTACACCGGGGAGGTGCGCGAGGGTGGCAGGCGGACCGGATTCTCCATAACCACGCTAGACGGCCGAAGCGGCATCCTTGCCGGCACCGATATAGAATCCAGCGTCCACCTGGGGCGCTACGGGGTGAACGTCACCGATATAGATGAGATAGCCGCCTCCTCTGTCGAGGCAGCTATCTCAGTCGATGCTGTCGGGGTCGTGGTCATCGACGAGATCGCCTCCATGGAGATGGCGAGCGAGCGCTTCCGCAGGGCGGTCCTGATGGCCCTTGCCGGCGACAAGAGGGTCCTGGGTACCATTCAGGCGCGCTCCCATCCGTTCCTGGACGGCATCCGGTCACGCCCTGACATATCGGTTATCGAGGTCAACGTCGGCAACAGGGAGAAACTCCCGGCCCTGATCGCGGAATGGCTCAACCACCACGCGTAGTAGGGAATCACGCTGCTGCCCTCGCGCTCCCAAGATCCGCATGACACACCATTTTGAACAGGCAACTCAACCATACAGTGGACGTGCTGAAACGTAGTCGAGATACTGTACTTTGATGGCCCGCGCGCGAAACTCAAGGCGGTTTTCATCAACTGTTACGTTCTCGGGTAAGATATGGACAGGAATTGTCTTTCGTCATTGCGAAGTATCTGGCAACGGCTATAATTCCAGGAACATCAGGCAAGGAGGCCCCGGCTTGGAAGAGGATGGCGCGGCGACGCGCTTACTACTGTGGCTCGGAAAGAAGAGGACCTCCAGGGTCGTACTGATCCTGGGGTCGGTGCTCCTTGTCGCCATTCTTGCGGTCCTGTTCTCGTTTCTGCTGGCCCAGGACATCTCCGCCTTCGGGACGTTCCCTGAGGGCACGACCGTCTGCGGCGTTGATGCTGGCGGGCAAACCAAGGCGGTGGCGGTGGCCCGGTGCGAAAGTGAGTTGGCCGAGGTCGCCGACAAGCCGCTTTCCCTCAAGATAGACGACGAAGTCTACCCGATAACCCCGGAGCAGATCGGCCTTAGACTCAACTACACGGCGATGGTGGACGATGCGTACGCCCGCGCCTGGAACGTCAACGTATTCGAGCGGATGGCAAGGCGATTCTTGAAGAAGCCGAAGGCGATAAGCGCCCCGGTAGCGGCCGAGTACGACGAGGAACTCCTTGGGCAGTTCGTCCTGGCGGCCATGGGCTCCATCGACCGGCCTCCTCACGACGCCTACATAGACGTCTCCACCGGAATAGGGAAGGTGGTGCCTGCGGTGGACGGCCGCAAGGCTGACTACGAGCAGCTTCTGGCTCAGGCAAAGGAGGCGCTCGGGACCAGCGAGCGCACCGTGAACGTCCAGGTCGAGCGCTCGCCACCAACGCTCACCGACGAAGGCTTCGGAAGATACATCCTGGTGAACCTGGGTTCCCACACCCTCTCACTCTACGATCGGGATACCCTCCTCGCCTCATATACGGTCGCCACCGGCTCGCCGGAGTGGCCCACCTGCCTCGGCCAGTGGGCGATCATGAAAATGGAGAAGAATCCGATCTGGCACAACCGGGGCGCCGACTGGTCCAAGAACATGCCCGAGTCCATACCCCCCGGCCCGGGAAACCCCCTGGGCACCCGCGCCATGCACATCAACGGCGGCGGAGTCATGATCCACGGGACCTCCTCCACCTGGTCGCTGGGGCGCTCCGTCTCGCACGGCTGCATCAGGATGAGCATAGGCGACGTGGAGGCGCTATTCGAGGAGGTGGGGTACAATACACCAGTCTACATAATCAAGGAATCAGGCGAACCCGGGTTCGACTGCACCAGGAAACCGTTCTGGCAGTAGGCGGGCTCGCTTTCGAGCAGTCATTTAAGACCTTGCCGCACATCAAGGAAGCACCTGTCGCCACCTCGCCCCTGCATCCCCCTCCAGTTGTCCCGGATCGTGCCGACAGACGGGTCTCCAAGCAGCCCCGTGAGCTTCCTTCGGTGATCATCTAGACCTGATCCGATTTCCTCGACCACCGCCTGAACCCGCAGACCACTGGCAGATGCATAATCCTTGAGTCGCGAGACCTGGCGGCCCAGGTCTCCTTTCTGGTCCTCTGATGATACGCGGGCGTAGATAGCGGCCTCAGGTTTCGTCTCTTCCCGAGGGTCTTCTTCGTAGACAAGTATCGTGCCGGTTGCCAACTTCTTGAGCTCTCGTCGGGAGCCGTTGTCACGGTCTATGAGCCGAGGGCCGAAGAATGGATAGATTGGAGAAAGAGAGCCGGAGGAACAAAATGAATAGGTGTCCCCTGTGTGGCGGCAAGACGGAAGAAAAAACAGTGACGCACCCCCAGGGGTACGAGGGTAAGATCATCTTACTTGAGAACGTACCTGTCTGGTCTGCCTTCAATGCGGAGAGGTGCTCCTGAAGCCCGGAGTACTCGCTAAAATACAAGAAATCGTTTGGACGGAAGTCCCGCCAAAGAGGACAACGCCAGTCCCGGTATTTGACCTGGCTGAAGTAAGTTAGCACCCGTGGTTGCAACATTCCCTATTGACTAATACATGTTGGAGCGGGAAAGGCTTTTTGCCAATGCTACACATATACCCTCCAAGCGCCGGAACAGGTACGAGTGCAACAAATCGGGCCTAACCCCAGTTCAACAGATTGGATTTGCTACTATTCGGACTTGATGGTGATAGTCACCAAGGGGGTCACACCTGGAAGGCCTACGAAGTATGCCTTGAGTATATAGTCTCCCGGAGACAGGCCGGGAGTCGACCACGTATCTGGGTACGACCTGCTCTGGTCAGGCTCGAAGGAAACATCTGTTAAGACCTGAAAGAAACCCTTATCGCTTGACCAGCGCCAGGCTTCTTTGCCATTCATGTCATAGGCGACGAAGTCGTATTCCTGGGTATCAGGGAGAGTGAAAGCCCGCTCCCGTCCTGAAGTGTTTGTGACCACAAGAACAAGTCCTATCTCACCGCCAGTTGTCTGCTCGCCGGGGTCGGCGGTTATAGCAACTTCGAATCCCTCCCCTTCAGCACTTCCCGAGACTGGGCCGACAGGCGAGGGTTCGGTTTCGGGTTCGGGAACAGGGGGGGGCGGGGACGGTTCCGGTGGTTCCGGCGATGTCACCGTTGGTTGAGCGGGGCTGCTCACCTCCGGCTCTGAGGGAACGCTCACGTCCGGCGTTGAAAAAGAAGGAGCAGGGGAATTGCTCTTGGCGCTCTGCTTACTACCGCAACCCGAAAAAAGCAAGGCGATGAGCGCGATAATAAGTGAAGTAGCGATTATCCTTGGATTGAACCTATGCGAGTTCATTTGATGTTGTCGCCCAATCTGTGCTCATGACGGTTGCCATCGTGACCACTGTTCTACATATTTAAACGATGCTCTTCTCCCAGGGATATGGTCAAAGCAAGTAACACAAGAAAAGCTGCGGCATCATCTTCGAGATGCTTACGGGGACTATTTTAAAAAGGGATACAGAAACCGTTGCTGTAAAGTAATGGAGCGGGAAACGGGTCTCGAACCCGCGACCTCGAGCTTGGAAGGCTCGCGCTCTACCAACTGAGCTATTCCCGCTCACGTCGTGCCATGTAGTATAGTGAACTACCCCCCCTATAAGGAAGGGGCTTCCCGCTTCTCAGAAGATGTCACCCCGACCCCAGTCGGGTCACCGTCCCCTCCACGGGCAAGCCGGGTGGTCCCCTCTTGAACCTATGACCATCGCCGACGCCACGTCCCTGTCCGCCGTGAAGCCGCACCGTGGACAACGGTGTACCCGGTCCTTCAATTCCTTCGGCACCGGCTCTCCGCACGGACAGGTTTGACTCGTTCCCCCGGGGTCAACGCGTTCAACCAGACCACCGGCCCCTTCCGCCTTGTAGTCAAGCATAAAG
>JAHIMR010000043.1 GCA_018896525.1 Actinomycetota bacterium | reverse complement strand
TGCGGGGTCATCTGCGGGGTCATCTGCGGGGTCATCTGCGGGGTCATCTGCGGGGTCATCTGCGGGGTCATCTGCGGGGTCATCTGCGGGGTCATCACTTTCATCCTCGTCTTCGTTACCGGGGTAACCCGCGCCGTCGTCCCAATCAAACGTACCGCTACTCACAATTGAACCCACATTGAACGTCAAGTAATACGCCGTACCATCACGCTCCAGGGTTATAAGTGTTATGTAGGAATTATCCGTATTTTCCTGCCATCTGCCATCCCAGTAGTACTGGTCCTCGACAGCACCTATCTTGCCCGGTATGATGCTCCAGTCCTCAAGGATCTCCTCCCCGCCGAGCAGTTGCTGGCCGCCCTTCCAGACTCCGAGGACTCTGAACCCTTGCTCCTCGGTAGCCAGCCTCAGGTTCCCCCCACCAGCATACGCTATCGGCTCGGACTCTCCGGTTACCGACAGGTCCACCCAATTGATCTTCGTTTCAAGGTTACTCAGGTACTGGGCATCCACGGGAACCCATCCGTTGGATTCATATGCCTCCGTGAGCTTCAAGGAATCCGGAGGATCGCAATCCCTGTACGCCTCAATCCCACCCGGAAACACTCCGTTGTCCGCCAAGACCACCCAGACCCGGTTCAGGCAACCCCCCCCGATTTTCAAGTTGTACTCGGCAGTTACCTTGTCCGCTTTTTTCCGGGTGCACAGAAGTACGGGAACCGCAATGCCTACCAGGATAGCGATGATCAGGATGACCACCGCCAGTTCCAACATGTTGAACCCGTCCTGGTCCCCAAAGCGGCGAAGCTGTAGGCGGCCGATTAGCGTTATGTCTGATCTTGACTTCATTGCCCTGAAACCCTTCTCTTCTTTCCTATTACTGTTATCGACAAATCTTCATGCAGATAAGTAGGCACTGAAAGCATGATTTTCACTCACCTGTTTGGCGTACTGCTCCAAACGCAAGATGGGGCCAGGCCCCAAATGCAAGGTCTCGCCCTGGGGCTGTTGCCTAATAGGGCAGTGGTTTGAGTTGATGTTGCAACGGCAACAGCCCTGGGGTGGCGGTTGTTGTCTCACGTTATTGTGTATAGGGGTGGTGCCAGGCACCTGCGTTGCATTATGGAGAGCGGTTTGCGTGGAGAGTCGAACGGCAACACCTGTGCCAGGCACCGTTTGGGTGGGGGTCGTTACCGCTTGCCCGTCACGCGCTTCGAGAGCCCAATCGTCCCCTCGGTGATAACGCCGTTGAGCCTGGCGCCGGTGAGGTCTGCGTTGCTCATGTCGGCCCCGCTCAGGTCTGTCTCCTGCAGGAACGCGCCTAAGAATATCGAGTCCTTGAGATCGGCGCCGCTGAGGACCGTTCGGTACAGGACGGCCTTCGCGAATATCGCCTCGAACAGGTCCGCACCACTCAAGTTACTGTTGGACAGGTTGGCCCATCTGAAGTCGACCCTGGAAAGGGTCGCCTTCTCCAGGGTGGCGTCGGCAAGGTTTGCGTGGGTCAGGTAGGCCTGCTTCATGTTGGCGCCGCTCAGGTCGGCTCCGCTCAGGTCGGTGGCCATGAAGTTCGCGTAGGTCAGTTCGGCACCCCTGAGATTCACCCCCGAGAGGTCGGGCCTCAGGGACATGTTACTCTTTCTCCACTCGTTCCAGGCCTTGACACCTTTCTCCAATACCGCCAGTTGCTCGCTGTCCGCCATCACCAACCCCCCTGCCAACCTTGACCGGCACCCACGTTTCCAAACACGGCATAAATATACCACTGTCGGCTTCGCGTACCGGGCTGGTTAGAGGTCCCAGATGCAGGTTCTTTGTAGTTCCACCGGTATGGGATACTCCCCCCATTTCTTGGCTGCGTGAACAAACGCGTCAACGTTCTCTTGAGGCGATTCTTCCGGGATTCCATCCGCGGGGGACAGGATAAAGCCTCCTCCCGGGGCTGCCTGACCAATGGTGTGTTTGACGGATTGCTCAACGTCCCTCGGAGAACCACACAGGAAGGTCTGCATCGAATGCGGCCCCCCGGTGATCGTTATCTTCCCGTTTGCCATTCTCTTTGCCACACCATAATCCGCTGATTCCGCAACCCACATGATATCGATGTCGTAGGACTCACCAAACTCCGCCAGCATGTCCAGCAGGTAGATGGAGTTCGTACAGATGTGGCTCATGATATACTTCGCGCCGGCCTCTTTGAATTCGGAAACCGCTCGCTTCAACACGGGGCCCATCAAGACCATCAAGTTGTTCCTGACTGATACGTCGGCGATAGATGCCCCGAAAAGCACCGGGATAGTGAACAGAATATCAACTCCGGCCTCGATCTGCAGCTTCACGAGTTCCGAAAGGTAAGGCAGGGCTCTTTCAGCGAAAGCAAACACGGTCATGGGGTCGTTAATCAGGGCAGCCGTGAATCGGGATACTCCAACGAGGCATGACAGAAGAGTGAATGGATCGTCCACTTCTCCCATCAAAGGAATGTCGGGATACTTCTTCTTGAGCACTTCAATAGATTTCAACTTGGTCGTAATAGTTGGGAACTCCAGCATTTTCGAGAAATCTACTCTCTCGACGAGTTCCTGCATTGTTTCGGGCTTCGAAGGATCTACCGACATGCCCAGCACGTAGCTATCCGGCCAATAGATCTCGCCGTGAGCTGGAAGAAAATCAGGACGATACTGCAATTTCAAGCCAAGTGCTTCGGCAAAAGTGAACTGGTGGGAATGAATGTGCGCCATGTCCACTCCATAGCGATCGATCACAAAATCATTCATCTCGACTATCTTTTTCCAATCCTTGCCGAGAACCAACAGGTCCTCAGGCGAGATTATCTCCATGGGGAAAAACGGCAGAAAGATCGGAACCCTGTCCGGCTCTTCAAACCTGAGGGTCGCTTCAACCCTCTCCATTGGGGTCATTTCTTCTTTCATTACGCGATCTCCCTCTTGATTATTCCTTCGCCCAGTCTCTCATCAGGAAACGTTTCGATGTCCAACATCTGCTTCAAGCAGTTAATGCTCAAGCTTACGCATTGACCGTAAGCATCAGCACCCCATTCATCCGCCATTCCTTTGGTCATGCTTCCTCCAACTTGAACCATGACCCGTTTCTCGAGCCCTTCTTTTGCGAGCATCTCAATTGTTTCTGCGACATTCTCGAACCCGTTCGAGTACAAGGACGAAATACAAAGCACGTCCGCGTCGACCTCTTTCACCTTCTCTATAAACGTAAGCGGGGGAACGTCGATGCCTAGATCAAAAACCTCAAATCCCGCAATTGCCGCCAACGCGGAAACCGAGTTCTTTCCAATATTATGAACTTCGTTTTTCGCCATCCCGATAACAATCTTCTTACCCAACCACGGCTCCAGGTTTGGTTTCAATATCCGATAAGCTTCACCAATCATGAAATACACCACGAACGTAATGTAATTACCCCAGGCCTTCTGACTTCCCCGAAAGACTATACCCCCAAGAGCGACCCTCTCCGCCTTTTCGACCCCTTCAACTATGGCGTTTGAGATAGGACGGATGAGGGCCTCCTGATCAAGGGTGGCCATTGCTGATAGAAACTTCTCCTGGTCCGCGTCGGCAAAGGCCTGTTCAATTTCGAGGATTCCGTCCGATTCATTCATGTGGCATTCTCCTTTTCACTGCTTCAGAACCGTGAATCGCAGTCACGTCAGAGCTGGTGGAGGCGGGCGGAATCGAACCGCCGACCTCTGGCTTGCAAAGCCAGCGCTCTCCCGACTGAGCTACGCCCCCGCCATAATCGGTCAGCCACATTCTACCACCGGTGGACTCGCCTCCGGTACCGCTTCGGGTTGAGAGAGTATATAGTTACCTGTTTAATAGCGGCCCGTAAGGGCGGGTTGACGTCTGTGCCGGCTCCCGATGGCAGGCGGTCGCTGCCCTTGATATTATATGAAAGCCAGCGGAAAGAACGGACGTGGTGTCTTCTCACAGAAAGGGAAAGCGACATAGAACCTGATGTGAGGGATATAGAGAAAGAGCTAGGGGGACTCATCGACCAGGAGTACCGGGAGGGACTGACCAGAACGGTTCCAACGAGTTGGACAATAAGAGGAGTGAGGGTCCCCGAGCTGAAACGGATCGCAAAGGAGCACTCAAAGGGGAAAAAGACCGAGGAGGGCTACAGCGCGGTCATCCGGTTCGTGGACGACGCCTTCAGGCACGAAGACCGCGAGCTTGCCCTTGTCGGCCTTAACATGCTCATGCCGTTTAAGAAGTTCTTCGACAGCGGCCTGGCGACGAAGTCGCGGGAGTGGATAGCGAACGTTCACGACTGGGAGATATGCGATAACCTCGCCTACGTCATCATGTCCGAGTTGCTTATGAAGGGGCTCTTCACCGAGGAAGACCTCCTCTACCTGAGGGACCACGAGAACCTGTTCGCCAGGAGGGCATATATCGTCTGCGGGGTCATACCCCTCAGGAATGGGTGGGGGGACACCGATAAAAACCTCTCCGATATATCGTACTTCGCCCAGGACCGGGACCACTACATGGTAAAGGCGCTGTCCTGGGCGCTGCGCTCGGCGGTGAAGAGCTCGCCCCAGGAGGTCTCGGAGTTCCTCGATGAGTACCGCGACACGCTTCACCCGTCTATCGTGAGAGAGGTTACCAACAAGCTGGAGAAAGGCACCAAGAGGTAGCGACTACCGGGGGTTTTACAATGGATGACGAATACTACTCATACGTGATCAACTGGTTCAACCGCTGGGCTCACTTCTACGACGTAACCGACCTGTTCCTCTCCGGGGTGAGAGAGCAGGTGGTCGAGATCGCCGACCCGGTGGAGGGCTCCACGGTGTTGGACGTTGCAACCGGGACCGGGAAGCAGGCGTTCGCGTTCGCCAGGAGAGGTCTTGACGTTACCGGCCTGGACCTCTCGGAGAGCATGCTTGGGGTGGCCCGGAAAAAGAACAGGTACACCAACGCGCGGTTCCTGCTCGGTGATGCCACCGACCTGCCTTTCGATGACGGCACCCTTGATATCACCACCGTCTCTTTCGCCCTGCACGATATGCCCCCAGAGATCAGGGAAGGACTTCTGGACGAGATGGTGCGGGTCACCCGGCGCGGTGGCACCGTCGTGGTCGTCGACTATGACCTGCCCCGAAACAAGGCCATGAGTTTCATAATCTACAACTTCATCAAGTTGTACGAGAGCAGGTACTACCCCGAATTCACCAGCTACCCTCTTAGTGACGGCCTGGTTCGGCGCGGCATTGAGATCGAAACGGAGTCAACCGTCCTCCGGGGAGCGGGGAGGGTTCTGAAAGGAAAAAGAACCTGAGCCATGCCAGTATTGACAGGGTCTGCCATTTCCCGGCGCCGTTTTCACACACCTCCCTGGGTAGCCTTTAGACGGACAACCCTTGACCCCTGAGCGCCTCCCCGACCTCCTTGCCGAACTGGAACGCAAGATCTAGAGCACCCTCGGTGAGTCGGCCCTTCATGCCGCTGACCGTCGCCTCAAACGGCCCGGCAACCGGCTCGAGACCCTTCTCGGTCAGCGCCCGGTTGATGTCGTAAGCCGACTCGGGTTTACCCTTTTCCCCGGGACTCCCCATCTTGGTCCCAAAGGCGGCGAACGGCCTGCCGCTCCAATCGCCGGTTATCTCTCGCTTGATGAACTTGCGCACCGGCCCGGCCATCTTCCCAACGCGGGTAGGTGAACCCACAACCAGGAACTCCAGGTCGCCGCCAAGTCCCTGGACGGACCTGGCTTCGACGAGGCTCACGTCCTGCCCGGATTCCTCGAGGCCCCTCTCGATGGCCTGGGCCACCTGCTCGCAGTTGCCCCACTTGCTGTAGTAAACGACCGTCCCTTTCATGACTGCCTCCTTCTCGAGCGATCGCGGATAACGTTCAAGGCTGGCCCCACCCGGGTCTCGCGCCCCCTGTTGACCCCTCAAACACTCTACTTCAGATGGATTCTATTTGATGTTAGCCAAGCGTCGGTCTGCAGGTGAACCGCACCACGGCGGTGCTTGGGCTGAACGATGACACCATCATCCAGACGAAAGGCCTGACCAAGTCGTACAAAGACGCGCTATCCTTCCCGCCACTCCAGGCTACGATCACCCTCTCACTCATCGCCTCTTACTACCTCCGGGCTCACCTGACAGCAGGCCGTAGTTCATCTCGTCCACGAACTCCCCGTCCACCCACGCCGCCTGCCGCGAGACGCCCTCCATGGTGAACCCCAGTTTCTCCAGGAGGTGCCGCATCCGGGTGTTGTGCTCGTAGGTATGAACGTCTATCCTGTGGAACCCGCGCCCGTCGAACAGGTACGAGATGAGCGCCCGCATCGCGCCAACGCCGTACCCCCTGCCCTGGTGCGAGCCCCCGATGACGATATCTATCTCCGCCCTTACCGGCCTCCGGTCGATGTCGTAGCTCACGTCCGCGTAGGCGACCATGCCGACCGGTTGTGATTCAGCCTCGATAATGAAGCCCCTACCTTTCTCCGGGGCGCTGCCGTCGAAGTAATAACTCTCCCAGTCGCCCAGTAACTCCTCGCGAGTCAACGGCCGGTCCTTTCCGTACCAGAACGGCGAAGCGGCCAGGTCGTTCACCCAGTCCAGGAACATGTCCACGTCACCCGGGGTCATCGGCCTCAGTATGACGGTGTCCCCTTCTATCAATTCCATCTCCTTTGCCCGCTTACCAACTACCTGTTGGACCTCCTTTGTGTGTTATCATTCAGAGGTCCTACAACAGCGGGTATTCCCACTGGCAACCAGGGGGAACGAGCGGAAAGGAGCAGGAGATGAAGAAGGCACTTATCATCGTAATGGCGGTGGTGCTGGCGACCACGGTGCTCTCCGTCGCCGGGTGCGGTGACACGTCGAAGGCGCAGGAGTACATGAAGGCCGGAGATGCAGCCACCATCGAGCTCGAGGGTTACACCAAGAAAGCGGAATCGGGTCTCGACGAGTTCCTTATCGAGCTCGGCGTTGACCTTACAGTATCCGATACGCCGACTCTCGAAACCGCCGTTAAAGCCGCAAACGAGCAGCTCGATTCCCTGATAGCCGAGGCCAAGAAGGGAAAAGCCGAGTACGAGAAGATACTGGACCTTGAAGGCGTTGACGAGTACCAGAAGTACGCCAACCTTCGCATCAGCGCGCTTGACAACACTGTCGTGGTCCTCGAGGGCCTCCGGGACCTTCTGGACCAACTGGTGAAGGCGTCGGCTGATGGCAAGTCGCTCACCGACGAGATGAAGACCTGGACTGAAGAGAACACCGATGTGGTTGCGGCCCTCGCCAAGGCGATAGCGTACTGGGTGGATGCCGCGACATACAAGTCGAACAACAACCTGTAAGACGCGAGGCGACCCAACCAATTACGGGACGGGATCCAGCGATGGGTTACTGGCCGCGTACGTCCCTCCAGAAAACGAAACGAGGTTCATCGCTTGAACGTGCACCTGGTTGCTCCCACCAAGAAAGGGGAGACGTACCTCTTCAATAAAGGCCTGCTGGCGCCGCTGGGCCTGATGTACCTGGCCGCCTATACACCCGACGGTGTTAATGTGCGGATCATCGACGAGAACGTGGAGCGCCTGGACTTCGAGCAGAGGCCCGACCTGGTCGGCATCACAACTATGACCGCTACCGCGCCCCGCGCCTACGAGATAGCCGACAGGTACCGCGCCCTTGGCTCAAAGGTCGTACTGGGAGGTGTACACGCCTCGATGCTGCCGGAGGAGGCGCTCGAGCACGCCGACTCGGTCGTCGTCGGCGAAGCCGAGTCTATCTGGCCGGACGTGGTGGCCGACGCCGGGTGCGACCGCCTGGAGCCGGTCTACCGGCAGGAGAGCTTCGTCGAGTTCGAACGCCCCCTTCTCCCGAGGCGGGACATGATAGACCCCGGCAGGTACTGGACCGCCAACGGCATACAGACCTCGCGGGGGTGTCCGCACGACTGCAACTTCTGCTCGGTCACCGCCTTCAACGGCCGCCGGGTCCGGGAGCGGGAGTTGGACAACGTGCTGGCCGAGGTCGAGTCCCTCCCGCGCGGCAAGATCACCCGCCGCAAGGCCGTCGCGTTCGTGGACGACAACATCGCCGCCAACCGCAGGCGCGCCAAGGAACTGTTCCGGGCCCTGATCCCGATGAAGGTGATCTGGGGCTCCCAGGCGTCCATAACGTTCGCTGACGACGAGGAACTGGTAGAACTGGCGGCACGGAGCGGTTGCCGCTTCCTCTTCATCGGCCTGGAGACCATGTCACCCAGGGCTCTGGAGGAGATGGGCAAGCGCCAGAACAAAGTGGAGAGGTACGAGGACGCCCTCCGGCTGCTCAAGAAGCACGGCATCCAGGTGATGGGCGCTTTCATCTTCGGGTTCGACTCCGACGATGAGTCCGTTTTCTCCGAGACCCTCGACTTCGCCATGCGTAACAAGATACAGGTTGCCCAGTTCGCCAATCTGACCCCGTACCCGGGCACCCGCCTTTACCACCGTTTGAGGGACGAGGAGCGCCTCGAGGAGAACTTCTGGTTTGACACCTCGTGGGACGACCGCGTTGTCTTCAGGCCTGAGAGCATGAGCGCGGAGAGGCTCTACCGGGGCACCCACCAGGTGCACCTGGATTTCTACTCCTACCGGTCGATATTCAAACGCGCGTCCCTGCGCAAGCACTGGAGCGTCTGGTTCGCATTCAACCTCCTGTACCGCCAGACTGTCGTGGCCAGCCGTTCGCACGCTGTGGGAACCGCGGAGCCGGCACCGAAAGCCACCTAGCGCTGGTTGATCCCCTCAAGAGGCTGGAGGGTTAATTGCGCGATCTAGAATCCGACCCTATTGAAAACCGTGATGTCGGCGTGATCTTCAGCCGTGCTCCGGTACGTATCAACGACCTTGGGGGATGGACCGATACCTGGTTCTCGGGGACCGGCAACGTCCTTTCCACCGCGGTCTCGCCCGGGACAACCTGCCGATTGAGTTTCACCCGCCCCCGGCCCCCGGTGCGCAAGCGCTTCACGCTCGACGTAAAGAACTTCAACGACAGGTACAGCTTCGACCCCGACGACCCTCCGCCGGGCCGGCACCCCCTGCTGGAGGCGGCTGTCGCCTCGATGGACATGCCCCCGGGCATGGCGGTAGAGGCCTCCATCTCCTCCGGGATGCCCCCCGGTTGCGGGACTGGTACCTCCGCCTCGGTGGTGGTGGCCCTTATCGGCGCCCTGGACCGGTTGAAGCCTGGGGAGATGGACGCGGGTACCCTGTGGAGGGCGGCCCACCGGGTCGAAACCGAGATGCTCGGCCTTGAGTCCGGCGTGCAGGACCAGATATCGGCGGCGTACGGTGGGACCTGCTTTATTGACGTGTACCGGTACCCCGAGGCCCACGTCTCCCGGGTAGAACTCGACCGGGGGGTCGCGGCCGATTTGGAGCGGCGCCTTGTCCTGGTGTTCCTGGGAGAAGGCCACAGGTCCAGCGAGGTCCATCGGGAGGTAATCGAGTGCCTGGCGAGGGGCGGTGGTGTTAACGCCCTGGCCGGCTTGAGGGAAATCCCCTCCATGGCGCGGGAAGCGCTCGAGGAAGGGGACCTGGCCCGCCTCGGGGCTCTGATGGCCCGGAACACCGAGTGCCAGCGGTCCCTGGACCGCAGACTCGTGTCCCCCGAGGCCGACACTGTTATCGCGCTCGCCAGGGGGTTGGGGGCGCCGGGGTGGAAGGTTAACGGGGCCGGCGGACAAGGCGGCTCGCTTACGTTGCTGGCGGGTAACGGCCCCGGGGCCAGGGAAGACCTGGCGCGAGGGCTCCGGGGGCTCGGAGGAGGGATCCGTGATATCCCGGTCAAACTGGATTACGAGGGTTTATCGGTAAGAGTAGATGAGTCATAAAACCGGAGGAGTTCGGTTGAAGCAGACAATGCAGCGCTTTGCCGCCAGTCTGATAACCTGCGCGGCTACCTGCGCCATCGCGATAACGCCAAGGCCCTTGCTCGCATTGACAGTGCGAAGATCAGTGAACCGGGCGATCCGGCGAGGCGAGAGGACCCTCGCCAGCGGTGGCAGGCTAAGACGGGTCATATCGGAAACCGTGACCCCACTCTCCATCCTTTTGGTCGAGATAGGGGGCAAGGAAGTAGAGATTCGGCTGGTCCCCTGGCTGGCCTGGTTCCGAAACTCCATCTACTACCGGTCCCTGTCACGGGGACAGATTCTAACCATATCAAAGCGCTTCTCCGAAAAAGTGAGCATGCGGGTGCTTCTGCCCGCCGGGCTCTCGGTGCCGGTTGGGCTAACGCCCGGCGTCGCGGTGGAGGCCACCGGCGCGGTCCTGGAGTGGCTTATCGACCTCCGGGTGTTATGATGGTGACAACCTTTCACCGCGAGATATCTCAAGAGGCAGGAACCTGGAGATGACCGAGGCGACCAAGCACATCCCTCCCTCAACACGGGCGCTCAGGTTGAAGGAGCGCTTGCTGGGAAGCCCCTACGAGATCGACATAGAGCGCGCCGTCTTCTACACGGATGTCTGGAGACGAACGGAGGGCACTCCCCCCTGTATGAGAGCCGCCCTGGCCTTCCAGGAAACGCTGCGGAAGATGAACATCAACATCGATGACGACGAGCTACTGGTTGGCGTAAAGACTGCGAAAAGGCTTGCCGGTGTCCTCCCGGTGGAGCGTGGTGAGTTCAACACCGTACTGGAGCTGGAGCTCGACCGCCTGGTGTCCAGGGAACGTCACCCGTTTCTCATCAACTCAGACGAGCGAAGGCAGCTGGAAAACGATATCCTCCCCTACTGGAAGGGACGGACCGTCCGCAGCCGGAAGATCGAGTCCTGGAAGAAAGCGGATATCTACGAGTCACCCTTCCTGGGCCCGGTGTCCCTGTACCGCATAATCAAGGGAGCCGGACCCACCATCGCGGGAAAAATCGGCTACCAGACCATTGGAGGCTCGCTCAAGACTATCCATAAGGTGCCCAGGATGATGGCAGAACTCGCGGGCCTCCGTCCCAACCTGGCACTGACGGTCTTTGATGTCCAGGGCCACTTCGTACCCGGCTACAGACGGGTGCTGGAGTTGGGTTTCAACGGCATCTCTGAAATGGCGGAACGGGAACTGGGGAAGCTGCGGAAGGGAGAGGACGACTACGCCCATCGCAAGGAGTTCCTGGAGTCGATAGGTGTGGTAGCCGGTGCGATCCGAGAGTACTCAAACCGATACGCCGAGCTGGCCGTGGAAATGGCGGCTGTAGCGGATGGCTCCCGCAGGGCCGAACTCCTGGATATCGCGGAGCGTTGCCGGCGGGTCCCCGCCGAGCCGCCGCGTACGTTCATGGAAGCGATACAGTCCCTGTGGATGGCCCAGGTGGTGCTGTCAATCAGCTACGGCATGGCCGGTATCCTCTCCCCCGGCCGGGTGGACCAGTACCTTTACCCTTTCTTCAAGGCGGACCTCGAGGAGGGGCGCGTCACCCGCGAGGGGGCGCTGGGGGTAATCGAGGAGTACCTGGTCAAGCTTGGGACCTACCTGATAATGCTAATCGCGTCGGGCAAGGATACCGCCAGCGAGATGGCTGTTGGCTCCAACACTTTCACCGTGGGTGGGTTGGACCGCGACGGGAATGACGCCACCAACGAGCTCTCCTACCTGTTCCTGGAGGCATACGACAATATGAAGGCCCTGGCCAATGTCCTGTCGGTGAGGATCTCGGGCAAGACCCCGAGGGAGTTCCTGGTGAGGTCATTCGAGTCGTATCGCTCCACCTCCGGGCTAGCGTTCTTCAACGATAACGTGATCGTGAAGGAACTCGCCGAAGACGGCTACTCGACCGAAGATGCCCGGGACTACTCTATCGTGGGATGCGTGGAGCCCACCTCCACCGGGAACAGCTTCGCCTGCACCGCTGGAAACGACATCTCCCTGGCGGGGGTCCTGGAGATGGCGCTCAAGCGAGGCCGGATGCTTTTCTCCCCGCGAAGGGTGGGTGCCCCCACCGCCGACCCTCGCTCGTTCTCCTGCTTCGATGACGTGAAGGACGCTTTCACGGAACAACTCTCGTTCAACGTGGAGAAGCTGGTGCGGGCGGTGGAGCTGCTGGACCGGGCGTACAGCGAGGAGTTCCCCTGCCCGCCGCTTTCCGCGACCCTGGAGGGATGCGTTGAGAGCGGCACCGACATGACCCGCGGGGGAGCGAAGTACAACTACGGATCCATCACCGGCCGGGGGCTGGGGACGGTCACGAACTCCCTGGCGGCCATACGCTGGGCGGTCTTCGAGCGTAACCTCCTGACCATGGACGAACTCGTCCGGCACCTCGGGAACAACTTCCGTGGCGCCGAGTCCGTTCGCCGGATGCTCCTAGCAAAAGCCCCCAAGTACGGAAACGACGACGGGAAGGCGGACGAGCTCGCCGCCTGGGTCACCAGGGTGTTCTGCCGTGAGGTCAGGAAGCACCTGTGCAGTCGTGGCGGTTTCTACCGTCCCGGCATGTTCTCCTACGGCGTCCACGTCATGGACGGCCTTTACCTCGGCGCAACACCCGACGGCAGGCTCGCCGGGGAGCCGGTCTCTAACGGCATATCCCCGGTGAACGGCACCGAGATGGTGGGTCCAACCGCCGTGCTCCAATCTGCGGCAAAGGCGGCCGGCTCGCCCCTGAGCGACGGGACCGCCCTGAACATGCGCCTATCGCCGGGCCTGCTTGTTTCGGACGAGGCAACCGGGAAGCTTGCCTCCCTGGTCGAGGGATACTTCGCCCTCGGCGGAAGGCACGTACAGTTCAATGTTGTGGACAACGCCACCCTGAAGGACGCCCAGAAGCACCCCGAGAAGTACCCCGACCTGGTGGTCAGGGTGTCCGGTTACTGCGCCTACTTCACCGACCTGGGCACCTCCATCCAGAACGATATAATCGCCCGGACCAACTTCGAGAACCTCTAAGAGGAGAGCTTTTTAGGCCGGCGGCGCGAACCCGGTCAATCCCCTGCCCCTCCCCGTTGCCGCTCGAGGAACCGGCCGTGGAGTATCATCTGCTCGTGGATTGTCTCGCCCTCCAGAGTAAAATCATTACCCTCTATCTCCACCGACCCGTCTACCATCGAGCGCCAGCGGAAATAGCACGGCTTCGCCACTTTCCCGTGGATGAAACGTTTCACCGCGGGAGGGACGTCACGACCCGGTACCTCCGGGGGCTTCTCCAGAAGGTCCTGGGTCTCCACCACCGAACCTACGCGCATGGTGAACTCGCCCCTCGCGTCATCACCGGGTGTGCCAAACGAAACGGAGATGCGGCCGGGGAACGGGTGGAGGTTTTCGGGGTCCTCCCTCCACTCCCCATAGGTCACCGAGATCTCCGGTGACTCTAAGATCAGCCGGTCTCCCTTGCTCAGCAGGAACATAAAGATACGGTCGTGGCCAAGGCTCCGGCACAACGTGATGTCCGACCAGATTATCCCCACCTCACCGCAGTCCACGTGCCCCCAGTGCCAGTTGTCTATGAACCGCGCGAACGGGACCTCCCCCCAGTTGTGGTCGTGGTAGCCGTGCCCCTCCACCTCCATTTCCCGCACACCGACACGCAGGGTCCCGCGTACGCGGGCCCGCGGTACCGGCACCAGCCAGCCGAAACTCCGGTAGCGGGGGAATGGGAAGTAGTTTATCCCAGTCCCCGGTCTCCACCCCGGCGTCAGGGCCTCGAAGAAGAGGTGCGCCACGTCCTCTCCTTCCTCGAAATGTACCTCGTAGTGGGGATGGACCCCCCGAACGTAATTATCGCCCGATAGCACGTCGCAGTGGGTGTAAGAGGCGCGGTACAGATGCCTCGGCGGGAAGATGAAATGATTTCTGCTCTCACCGCCGGGGCCGTATATAGCGAACAGCACCGCGCACTCCCGCCTCCACGGCCTCCAGTGGTTCAGGTTCAACGGCAGGATGGTACCGACCGTCGAGTAACCGTTCTCGAACACCGCGTGGAAGTACCACCACTCGTAGCGGAACGGCCCCCGCAGCATGTAGCGGGCGTCCTCCTCCGGCAGGAGGCCCCGGTTAAGGTCCTCGCCCCGCCTGCCGGTCGGAACCCCCGACCTCTCCACCGAACGCTGTCGCTTTCTCATCAGCATCTCCAGTGATCCCTGGATCGGCCCGGTGACTTCCTCTGCCAATCCACAGGTCATATTATTATCGCGGCGACCCATGCACAACCTACTGCTCGCGTCGGTTGAAACCACATCAGCTCGCCACCTATAATAACCCAAGGTTCTCAAACAGAAACCGGTCGTCAGGGGGAATCGCCATGGAGAACAACCAGCTTTCCGGCAGGAAGCGGGTCTCTATCGTGGGGGCCTGGAAGGAGTCGCCGCGCTCGCATCAGGTGATGATGGGGGTTATGCCCGCCTTCTTCGTCCTGACCGCCATCGCATTCCTGGTGACCTGGGCCATACACGACATCCCCCTTATGCCCACCTACGGCATAACCCTGATACTGGCCCTGGTCATCTGGCACTCGGTAACGGTCAAGGGAAAGCGGCAGACCATCGCATTCTTCGTCATCTGCCCCCTGTTATGCTGGTTCTGCGAGTTTATCGGCCACAATTACGGCTGGTTCTTCGGCGGCTACCACTACACCGATACACTGGGGCAGCGAATCGGGGGGGTTCCGGTGCTGGTCGTCATTACCTGGCCGGTGATGATCTACGCCGCGTTCATGATCGTCGACTGGCTGGTCGGCATGAAGGGCGCCAAGCGAGTTCGCTCCTGGTGGGGAAACGTTATCTGGTCCGGGCTTATCGCGGCGGCCTCGGCCACCCTGGTCTGCGCCTGGGACCTGATGATGGACCCGTTCGCCACGTCGGCGGTATGGCGGCTCGCGGCGGATAGAGACCCCCCGTGGTACTGGATAGACGGCGGGCCTTACCTGCGGGAGTTGCCCGCCGGTCTGGGAAATGACGGTGTCCCCATCGGGAACTTCGTCGGCTGGTGGCTGGCGGCGTTCGCGGCGGTCTTCATCTTCTACCTCTTCTTCCAGAAACGCGACCTGATCTCAGGCAAACTGGTGAACACCGTCCCGCTTCTCGTCTACGCCTACGTCTACTTCTCCATGGTCATCGTGGTGCTGGAGATGAACTGGTTCGTAGACGGGATGAACCAGGTAGCCTTGATAGGTACCTTCACCATGATGCCGGTGATACTTCTCTGCGCGGTTAAGCTGGTGTGGGATTACACCTGAGCCGGGGACCTGGCAACCCATATCCAGGCAATACGCGTTTAACCTTTTTTTTACTGAGTCTTAACCGCTCCTTAATGGACGTCGCGTTTAATAGAAATGAGAAATGATAGACGTTCATTGGTTTTCAGAGAGGAGCGGTCATGCACAGTAGACAGATCAGCAGTAGAGGTCTCTATCAGGCCATAGCGCTTCTATGCCTGGTAACAACGGTTCTCCTGCTGCTGCACGCGGGGGCCTCCTTCGGCTCGCCGCTGGAAAGCGGCAGCGCCGGCGGAGACCTGTACGTGGACGTGAACGACCCGTCGTCGAATGACGATAACACCGGAACGGAAAGTGAGCCGCTGCGCACCATCCAGGAGGCGGCCGACCGGGCGACACCGGGGACGACCGTCAACGTCAAGAGCGGCACCTACAACGAGACCGTGGAGGTCACGACATCGGGGGTGCCGGGTGCGCCGATCAGCTTCGTGTCCTGCGGCGATGGCCGCGCCCACGTGGTGGCGACGGGCTATGCCTGCTTCAACCTGGAGAGCGTGGAGTGCGTAGTGATCGACGGCTTCGAACTCAGCGGGGCGACGGCGTGCGGTTCCGCCGCGCACGGGGGAGGGATAAGGGCGTTTCCGGAGAGCCTGGCGGATACCGAGGGAGACAGGGACATGAGGGCGGTGTACTGGGACTTCGGGGCGCGGTACTGCGTCTTCTCCAACAACATCGTCCACGACAACGACGCCGGCATCTGGCTGGTATTGAGTCACAACAACATCATTCGCGATAACGTCGTCTCCGGCAGCAACGAGGCGCCGATAAGGCTGAAGCACAGCCACAACAACGAGGTCCTCAACAACCTGGCCTACAACAACGGCAAGACCGAGGAGTGGGGCATCTGCTTCTACGGCGCCCCGTACACCACGGTCCGTCACAATACGGTCTACGAGCCGGGCGGCGGGGCCGTGTTTATCTATGAGGGCACCTCCAACCTCAACGGAGCGACCCCCGGGTCCACCGACTACTGTCCTCCTTCGAGCAGTTCAAGAGTGTTCGACAACATCGGGCAGGTCTGCGGCAGCGGGGCCACACTTGTCATCGGCAGCAGCACCACCACTGACAGGGACCCGGCCCTGGATGTACTGTACGGCCCCGTCAACAACCAGTACCACCACAACCTCTGGTTCCGGGTAACAGAAAGCAAGCCGGTGGTAAGCTGGGGCGATCTCACCGCCGGGGACCATATGGCGATGCTCACACTCGAGGAGTTTCAGCAGAAGCACGAGGGGTACGGGGACAGCTCCATGGTCACCGACCCACTGTTCACCGACGCGGCCAACGCTGATTTCACGCTCCTTCCCGAAAGCCCCGCGAAGGGGACCGCTTCCGACGGGTACGACCAGGGGGTGAACCCCGGCGTTGAGTTCCAGGTGATACCGAACCTCGGTGAAGCCTATCCCGCTTCTTCCGCCGGGAGCGACCTCGCGGTCCTGGAGGGCGTGGGCTTCGGGGATTCCCGCGGCGACTCCTACGTGTCGTTCGAGGGAAAGCCCGCCGCCGGGTACTCGTCCTGGTCAGATACACTGATCGTGGCGGAGGCGCCCGAAGGAGTAACGGGCCCTATAGACGTGACGGTAACCACGTCGGGGGGGGCGTCCTGGCCGGCTTCTTACTGGGCGGGCGCGTCCACCGACTGGTACCTCTCCGAGGGCTCCACCGGAGAGGGCTTCGAGACCTGGGTACTGGTGCAGAACCCGGGAAGCACTCCAGCACAGGTGGTGATCACCTACATGACCCCCTCGGGGCCGGTGAGCGGGCCCTGCGCCACCATCAGCGCCAACTCG
>JAHIMR010000042.1 GCA_018896525.1 Actinomycetota bacterium | reverse complement strand
GGAGTGCTGACGAAAACGGTAGATACCGGCTGCGTAGTCATCCGGTGGATTTCCATGGCGCTGTAGTGCGAGATGTAGTACGGGCGGGGCTGTACCAGATACTTGGCGATCACGTACCAGTTCTCCGAGACCTCCGCCTTCTCGCCCGCGGACAGCGGCACGACCAGGTACCGCCCCCGGCTCAACCCGATGATCCACTTCCTCTTGACAAGGTCACTCAGTAGTTTGCGGGTAGCCGCATCGTTGCTCTTCAAGATCCCAACGGCGTCCTGGAAGGAAAAGACGTTCCTGTCGTTCTCCGCCAACGCGATAAGCAGCCTGGAGCTTGATTTTCCCAGTGACTTGGATCGGTCCATTTCTTTATACTCCATGTAAATAATGTTACCTATTAACTCACATTATCCACAATAACTATAAACTTTTCAAGTGGACCGGACCCCGAGTGGTTCATCTCGTCCAGTGTATAAAATCAGCGTAGGGATTGAAGAGCTCACCCGTAACAAACTGCGCCGCCTTTTTCAAAGGAAGCGGGGCCTTCTGCCTCACCAGTGAGGGCATCCTCTTCGGGACCTCATCCTGGTGGATGAGCTTCAACTCCTGCAGGACCTTGATGTCAACACCTCTCTTTCCCGCCTCTTCTCCTATCTCCACCCATACACAGTTCCTTCCCGGGTCTTGTGTGCACTTCCTGCTACCTGCCTTCGGCGGGTTTTCGCAGAACCCGTAGCGGCTTTCGAGCGGGCACTCGGTAACCGGGCAGATGCCCGCCGTGTACGATATGACACAGTGGCCGTCATCGCATATGGGACACAGGGCATCCACCACCAGGCTGTCGTGTGAACCGCCTCTGGGCGTGAGAGGCATTGAACCGAAGGAATCGCAGGCGGCTACGATCGGCAGTCCGGGACTGTAGAGATTGGACGCCTTTATCCCCCCCGCGCAGCTGATCACCAGGAGCGCATCGAGCCGTGATCGGATGGGCTCGATATATTTACTCATGGTGTATTCCATCAACGAACCAACGCAGGCACCGAAAACCAGGAATCCGGTAACGTCCTTACCCCATTCCTCGCAAAGCCCTTTCATCAACTCCAACCCTTTCTTGCCGCCGGTATCGCTCAGGTTGGCGCAGACACTGCACGATAAGATGCCGATTCTCTCGTAGTTCCTCATGGAGAACTTGATTTCATCGGCCGATTTATACTCGGTACGAAACATGCTCCCCCCTTCCTGTCCGTTGTTTCCGGAACTCACCCCAACGATCACCTGATAAAATGAACCGTTTCCGCAAAAGGAACCACCGCCCGGGCACCCAGGAAACCCACGGTTTTCAACTTGAAATCCGCCGACGGTTCTCTGGAAATGAGAGGGATCCTCTCGTACCCGTCATCATCGTGGATGAATTTCAATTCCTTCAGGCCCTCGAGGTCTCCTCCTCTTTCTTCTATTACCTTCCATACGCATTCCCGCCCCGGATCTCTTGTGCACTTCCTGCTACCTGCCTTCGGCGGGTGGTCACAGAACCCGTAGAGTGATTTCGATGGGCATTCAGCATAGGGGCATATTCCGGTCGTAAAGGAAAGGACACAATGCTCGCAGTTGTAGCAGAGCCCGTAGGCCACGAGGTTGTCTCCATGGTCCGAGTAATATTCTCCATGGGGCAACAGGGCCTCGACCCCCACCGGGTCGGCCGCCTGCACAACCCTGAGGCCGGGATTGAAGTAGTTGGCGTTCTTCATTCCCGCCACACAGCTTATCTGGATGAGGGCGTCTATCCGGGAGTTCTTCGGCTTGATGTACGCGTTCACACCGTGTTCCATCACCGGCGCGGAGCAGCAGCCGATAAGGGCCCTGGCAACCACAACCTCATACCCCCATTTTTCCAAGTGCTCATTTAAGAATTTCAAACCCCTTCGCCCGCCGATCATGTTCATGTTGGCGCATCCAGCACAAGAGAAAACGGCGATTGTCTTCGCGTCTCCCAATGAGTGCTTGATTTCCTCCGGAGATTTGTACTTGGTAAGAACCACACCTCCCCCTTCCCGTTATGCTCCCTGTCTCCAACCATGAAAGGAAATGCCTTGTGTAATCTTAGGCTAGCACACTAATCCTTCGAGGTGGCGGACCGCAGGCTGGGAAAAGCTTATGATAAACTTGAGTTGAGCGTTTCCTCAAAGATCATGCCGTGAACGGGGGCGTTATGGCATTGCGGGAACTTCAACGCCCGTATCAAGAATCCTTAACAAGAGACATGGCGAACGTCATGGAAAGCCGTCCAGTGTCCAGGTTCACCGCCCGTTTCAAGGTAGTCACAGCGGCGATTGTGCTTCTGCTGGTACTGGGTATCTCGGCAGGATGCCATTGCGGGGATGCCACCGGACCCGCCCTGAACCTCTCCATCAGGTGGGAACCTGTAGGTGGACCCGGTTCGGGCGGCTATATCATGTGCTGCGGGGTCTCGCCCGGCAACTCCAATGTAATCCTCCTGGGCGGGGACGTGAGCGGTATGCACAGAACAGAGGATGGGGGCAAGACCTGGAGGGACTGCAACAGGGGACTGGCCTCGCCCCACAACTCCCAGGACGTCCTCGACATCTATGACTTGGAAATCCACCCCGGCGGAAGGCGCGTGAACATAGCCACAGCGTGCGGGCTTTTTACCTCGGGTGACCTTGGCGACACCTGGAGTAACAGCCTGTGTGAGGGGACCCCGTTCGGTGCGCTGACCGCCGACCCCTCCAATCCATCCAGGCTGTGGGCCGGGACCGGCACCTGGGGAGACCCCGAGAAGGAGGAGTTCGCCTTCTTCCAGTCGAGCGATGGGGGGGAGAGCTGGGAGGAGCTTCCAGCAACCGGTATACCACCGGACGTAGAAGTGGGAGACATCGTCGCGTTCCACGGTACCGCCGGGGGAAGCGTGCTCATCGTTGCCACCGATACCGGCATCTTCAGGAGTACCGATGAGGGGCGGAGCTTTACCCGCCTGGAGGGTGGGCTGCCCCACAACTACGGCACAAGGCTATCAGTAACCCGCGAGGGTGGTGAACCAACCGTTTTCCTCATGCTTTACACGCATCCAACGGGCGGGGGTACCTCCGGCGGGGTTTTCCGTCTTGACCTGGGGACCTCTTCCTGGACGGACATCACCAGCGACCTGCCCCTTGCGGACAACCCCAGCGGGGAACCGATACAGTACGGTGCCCTGTCCAGCCATCCGGGTGATCCGGGCATCATCTACGCGGGTACCGAAGTCCCGGATGACCCGTCGGAGGAATACAGTTGGGATGCCGAGGGCTCATATCGCACAATCAACGGTGGGGGGCACTGGGAGTACATAACGGGTGACGATAACCTCAAGACCAGGAGTGGGGAAAAGCTTGAGTTTTGGGACATCGAGTCCATGGGGCTCCAGGGCAGCTTCATAACCATCGACCCCAACAACCCCTCAGTTGTGTACACGGGCTCAGACCAGGTCTTGAGGAGCGTGGACGGAGGAGACCTCTGGGAGAACATATACTCGGACGTCGTCACCCCCACCAGCCTCAGGGGCCGCGGGCTGCACCTTCTCTTCGCCACGGCGGCGGCCTTCGACCCACACAACAAGGAAAAGATCTACCTCGGTTACGATGACGTGTTCCTCTTCACCACGGAAGATTCAGGCGAAACGGTGACGATTTTCGATACCGACTTCTACTTTGAAAAGCTGGAACCCGAGTACCTGAACATGGTCTCCTCGATCGTGGTGGACAAGGATAACCGGGGCGTTGTTTGCGTCGCCGCCCACCCACAGTACAACTACCGGCATAATCCATCCCTTCCAAACATGGTCCTGAAAAGCAACGACGGGGGGCGGAGTTGGGAGATCATCGGGAACCAAGAGAGGGGACTTCCCGACGGTTTCCTCAAGCTCTTGCTTGTGCCGGGAGGACCCGAAGGAGTTAATGCCGTCTACGCGGCCTCTTACGGCGGGGGGGTTTTTCAGCTTAATCCCGGCGACGGGGAGTGGAAGCCGCTCAACCAGGGACTGCCCGAAAGCCCGCCGGTGGAGACCATCGCCTGTGACCATGACAATCGCTCCCGCATGATGCTTGGCCTCAACTACGACGAGAAGATCTCAGTGGAGAAGAGGCTCTACGTATCGAGCAACGGGGGCCAGAGCTGGAACGCTGTTGAGGGAGCCCCACGGGGAGATGTGTTAATGGTTTCCTTCGACCCTCACAGGAGCGGTACCGCATACGCGTCGTTTCAATATTACGACCCGGATGAGGACACGGTTAGCGGCGGGCTTTATGAAAGCACCGACATGGGCGACTCGTGGAGGCAATTGAACTCTTTCGCCAACGTAACGGCCCTCGGCGTGCACCCTGAGAGGGAGGGGGTCCTCCTCTGTGGGAACAGCCCTTTCTACTCCTCCGTGGGGGGTTACGACGGCTTCGGTTTCTACATTTCAGGGGACGGGGGCTCGACTTGGAGAATCAATAACACCGGGCTTAACAACCTGCTCTTCACCGGGGTCGAGTTCAGCCCATCGGACCCTGACACCATCGTAGTCGGGACCCTCGGAAACGGGTTTTATCTCGGCAGGATAGGTGGTCGGGAGGCGGCCCACGACTAGATAAGGGTCACATCCCCGAACACCACATGGTACCTGGCCGAGTGCGTCACCTACGGGGGATTCGAGACCTGAGTGCTGGTCTAGAACCCTGGGGATTAGATGGCTCATGTAACCTTCACCTACATGACCGCCGAGATAAGAGGCGGCGTCAAGCCCGGCGAGACCATCGCCGTCAGCCAGTGTCTATACCGCGCGAGGGATGCCGCATTAGCCATAAATGGTGAAAGCGGAGTTGTTTTCAGGGAGCCGGAAGCGGTATACTTCTGTCAAGTCGGTTCATAAAGCGGAGTGGGGTGGGGAAGAAACAATTCTTCATGAGCGGTAGTAGGTTTGCGCACACAGGATAACCGTTTATCCCGAGACCAGGAGGTGTTCTTCGTGTATCGTAGTGATTCGGATAATCGCAGGGACGTCTTTCGATGGATGTGCGCGCTTCTGATCCTGTCCCTTGCCCTGCTGATGCTTCCTGCCCCTCTTCTCGCCGAGGCTCCGGCGGATAACCGCGTCTCTGTAGCGGAAAGTGGGGAGCGCGCGGAGTGGACCGAGGAAGGCAAGGAATGGTACCTGGCCGAGGGCTGCACCGCGGGTGGCTTCGAGACGTGGGTGCTCATACAGAACCCCGGCGAGGAAGAGGCCGACGTGACCCTCACCTTCCAGGGTGTCGAGGGACTCCACCGCGGTCCGGAACTCAAGCTTCCCCCCGGGCACCGTACTACCGTTAACGTCGCGGAAACGTGCCCCGACTTGTGGGACGTCTCCACAAAGATTACCTCAAGCGAGCCGGTGATATCCGAGCGCGCCATGTACTGGAATAACAGGACGGGAGGACACAACTCCGTGGGAGCAACATCCCCGAGCCGCGTCTGGTACCTGGCCGAGGGCTGCACCGCGGGCGGCTTCGAGACGTGGGTGCTCATACAGAACCCCGGTGAGGAAGAGGCCAGCGTGACCCTCTCCTACCTGGGTCCAGACGGCTCTCACCCAGGCCCAACCATCTCTCTCCCTCCCGGCTCCCGCAGGTCGGTGAACGTTGCCGACAACTCCCCTGGATGGTGGGAGATATCGACCAAGGTCACCTCTGACAAGCCGGTGATAGCCGCGCGCTCCATGTACTGGAACGGACGTGAGGGAGGACATAGCTCTCCCGGGGTCACCACGCCCCAGGAGGAATGGTACCTGGCCGAGGGCTGCACCGAGGGCGGCTTTGAGACGTGGGTGCTCATACAGAACCCCGGTGAGGAAGAGGCCGGCGTGACCCTCTCCTTCCAGGGCGTCGAGGGACTCCACACCGGCCCGGAACTCAAGATTCCCCCCGGGCACCGTACTACCATCAACGTCGCGGAAACGTGCCCCGACTGGTGGGACGTTTCCACCAAGGTCGTCTCTGACAAGCCGGTGATAGCCGAGCGCTCCATGTACTTCAACGAGAGGACGGGAGGACACAACTCTGCAGGGGTCACCACGCCCCAGGAGGAATGGTACCTGGCCGAGGGCTGCACAGCGGGCGGCTTCGAGACGTGGGTGCTCATGCAGAACCCCGGTGAGGAAGAGGCCAGCGTGACCCTTTCCTACCTGGGTCCAGACGGATCTCACCCAGGCCCAACTCTCTCCCTCCCTCCCGGCTCCCGCAGGTCGGTGAACATTGCCGACAACTCCCCGGGATTGTGGGAGATATCGACCAAGGTCACCTCTGACAAGCCGGTGATAGCCGAGCGCTCAACATACTGGAACGGCAGGTCGGGAGGACACAACTCGCCCGGGCGCCAGCGGGGCGAGACCGTGATACCGGACACCACCAAGGTGCTGAACAGTTCCACGCTGGCCGAGCTGGAATCGGTCTCGTCCGGGGGGGGGACTCTTACCTTCAAGAAGTCCACCGGGCAGCTTGACTCTCTGTTAAAAGGTGACGTTATCGTGTGTGGTGTTACGGACAACACTCCGTACGGGCTTCTGCGCAAGGTTACCTCCAAGAAGACCCAGGGTGGCAAGGTCATCGTCGACACGGAGGACGGCTTCCTGGAGGAGGCCGTGAACCGAGGCACCCTCAACGTGGAACAGAATCTCAACTCCGATGACCTCGTGTCGGCAACAGCGCTGGTCGACGGGGTACACATCGAGGACGGAGGAAACAGCGGCGGCGGGCTCAAGTTCACCGTATCCGAGGACATCGACCTCGATGGGGCCAAGCTCTCCGGCAGCGTCACCTTCGAGCAGGAGTTCGACCTGAACGCACGCATAGACTTCAACCCTCTTAGGCCCTGGGATCCACCGAGTCTGGAAGAGATGACCTTCACCACCACGACGAAGGAAGAGGCGAACCTCAAGCTCTCAGGCGAGGTCCCCATCGAGGTAAAGGCGGAAAAGGAGATAGTCAGGTACAACTTCGCGCCCATCATCGTGCCGGGGCTGCCGGTGGTGGTGATTCCGACCGTCACCGTGAAACTGGGGGCCAACGGTAAAGTGTCGGCGAACATGGAGACGAATGTGACCCAGAAGGCGGAGGTCACCGCCGGCCTATCCTACACGGGGGGCCTGTGGAACACCATATCGGGTCACAAGAGCGAGTTCAGCTTCGACAGTCCCACCCTGAGCGCAGACAAGGCCTCGGCGAAGGCTTACGTCAAGCCGCAGCTGTCGCTCCTGCTTTATGGCATTGTCGGCCCCTACGCCGGGATCGAGGGATACCTTTCCATGTACGCGAACCCGGACGCAAATCCATGGTGGAGGCTGTACGGGGGGCTAAAGGGCGACGTGGGGGTGGAGCTAAGGGTCTTCAGCAAGGTGATCGCCAGCTACTCGGAGACCGTCTTCGACTGGAAGCAGGTACTCGCGCAGGCGGAGGGCGGGGAAGATGATACCGGGAGGATCTACTGGGACGGCACCGAGCTCTTTCCCTTCAACAGCGGTTTCACCGGCGACGGCGGTACCTCCAGGAGCAAGGTCTCCCCGCCGGAAGGCCACCTGTACCTGCATGCGAACAGCTGGTACCTGAGTGGGTGCCAGGTAGCGTGGTCAACGGACGATGCGGTGGACCTGAGCGGGTATGACAGACTCTGCGTGGAGTGGTGCAACACCGGCAAGAGCAACGGCAATAACGAGTCCCACCTAATCGCGGCCACCAACAGCCATGACAGGCAAGAAAACCAGTCGACCACAGACAAGCTCACACGTACCAGCAGTTTCGACAGGAGGGTGGACCACTTGGACGTGAGCCACATCAACGAGCCCCGCTACATCAGGGTGCACGCCCGCGACAACGACTGGTGGGATGCGGGCACCAATTCCAAGCTCTACGTCTACCGGGTATGGCTGGAGCCCGTCAACCGCTGAGAATTTAAGGTGAGCCGGAGCACCGGGCCGCGCCAACAAACTTCTGTAAAAAGGGCTTCAAGGTTCTTGCCATTTTGACATAGAAAGCCGTCGCCTTCCAAGATCAGGGTGCCCAGGGACTCAACGCTCAGGGGTCTTGCCCTCAAGGGAGTTTTGCTTCAAAGCTTCTGCTTGGTCCTGGCGATTATCTGGTCCTGGACGCCCCTGTCGAGGTCCACGAAGTAGGCGCTGAAGCCGGCGACCCTGACCACCAGTGTGCCGTACTCATCCGGGTTCTCCTGCGCGTCCTCGAGCATGTCGGTCCCGACCACGTTGAACTGTATGTGGTGGATGCCCAGGTCTATCCATGACCGCAGGTAGGCGATGAACTTTTCCTTGTGCTCTCCCTCCAGGAACTCGGGGAAGAACTTCTGGTTGAACAGGTGGGTAAAGCCGTTAATGTGGTCGAGTTTAGCCACCGAGCTCAGAACCGCGGTGGGTCCCCTGGAGTCGGTGCCGTGGGCCGGCGAGACCGTACCGTCGGCGAACAGGTCCCTTGCCTTGCGCCCATCGGCGGTGGGCCCGCAAAGGACGCTCCCGAAGTAGAACGTGGAGGCGCCGGTCCCGTCCTCCAGGTACGAGCCGCCGTAGATGTTCTTGAAGCTCTTCACTATCTCGGTTGTCTTCGCGTACACGTCGTGGGCCAGCGTGTCCACGTAATCGTCGTCGTTGCCGAACTTGGGGGCCTTGTTGATAAACATCCGGCGGAGCTCCTCCTTGCCCTCCCAGTTGGCGCCAAGGGCGTCCAGCAGCTCGGACAGGGAGACCTTCCCGTTGTCGAAGACCAGCTTCTTGATGGCGGCAAGGGAGTTCACCGCCGTGACCTGGCCCACCGGCTGGAGAATGGTATTGGGGAAATACTTGTAGTAGCGGCAGTCCTGCCCCCTCTCCAGGCACCCGTCCATGGTGGCGGAGAGGAACGGCTGGGGCAGGTACTCCTGGTCCAGCACCTCCGTCACGTTGTTGAGGGCCACCAGCTTCTCGGTGAAGAATCGCACCTGCCGGTAGTAGGCGTCCAGCAGGTCGTCGAAGCTCTCAAACGAGAGCGGGTCGGGGGTCGGCGCCCCCATCTGCTGTCCGGTGAGCTTATTGACCCCCTGTGAGAGCGCGTACTCCAGGCACTTGGGAAGGATCAACATCCCGCCGATGGCCCGCATACCCATCGCTTTGCCCGGGATTATCCACCTCATGCACCCCTCGGTGGAGTAGCAACGGGCGTCTTGGCTCGGAATTCCCAGGCCCTCCAGGTAAGGTATCATCATCTCGTCGTTGAAGATGGAGAAAACGCCGGAGCAGACCTTGAGGGCGTCGGTTAGCTCCTCCAGGAGCCTGGTGGGCGTGTTCTTGTGGAGCCGGATCGCCACCGACGGCTCCGATAGCCTCAAGTCTTTGATGGCGTCCAGCACGATGTAGGTCATCTCGTTGGTGGCGTCCTCGCCGTCCGCCGTCTGGCCGCCCACGGTGGTCACTCGTGCGGTGATGACCGAACCCAGCCCGCCTCCCAGCAGTGGCGGTATCAGGTCCCCGAACTCGTTCATCTTCAGAAAGGTGTACTCTACGAGCTTCCGGGCATCATCCCGGGTGAGATTCCCTTCAGCGAGGTCTTTCTCGAAGAAAGGCATCATTATCTGGTCGAACCTCTCCCCCAGACCGGGGGTCTGGAGGTCCAGAACCCGGGTGATGAGGGTGATGAGGTAGTAGAACTGCAGCGCTTCCCTCAAGGTTCGGGGAGGGTTCTCCGGCACCCACTCGCAGGCCTCGGCTATCCGCTCCAGCTCCGCCCTGCGCCCCTCGTCTTTCTCTCCGGCCGCCTGCTCCCTGGCCAGCTCGGCGTACCTCTTGCCCCACCGGCACCCCGCCTCCAGGCTGATTATCACCGCCTGGTAGAACCTCTTCTTGTCGAGGTACTCCCTGGCGTGGTTGTAGAACCCGGGGTCGTCGTCAAGCTCCTCCAGCAGGCTCTTCGCTTCCTCTATTACTCCCTTGAGACCGACGTCGAACAGCTTCTCGTAGTTTGGCACCCCGGTCCGGCCGCCGTGCAGCCAGATGAACGCCCCGTGCTTGATAAAGTTGCTGTGAGACTTGACGCTCGCGGGAAGCAGTTTTCTCTCCTTGCCGTGCACAGCGATGTTCTTCCAGTAGCCGTGTATATCGTGAAGCTCTTCTCTCTCCTCGTCGGTGAGGAGCGGTTTGTACTCCTCTTCGATGGCCTTCTCCAGCCAGCGCCAGAAAAGCTCCGGATAATGCTGAATGGATTCGGGGTCGTGGGCGAAGTTGCCCACGATGACCTCCCAGGGCTCTATGTATACGGTCATCTCGTCAAGGAGTTTCGCCAGGGCCTTGGCCCTACGCAGGACCATCGGGTCGCCCTCGGTCTCCCTGTACGACTCGGTTACCAGGCGGGGCCTCTCCATGCACAGCTTGACGCCGGGGCGGTACGGCAGCACGTCCTCCACCTTCTCGCCGAACCGGCCGTGCCCCCGGGTGGCCTTTATCATGAAAGGCATCTCTTTCTTAATCTTATCTATCTCGTTTACCCTGGTATCCCGGGCCATTCTCCCGCTCCTCCCTTGTCGTCCTCGCGGACCACGCTACTCTCCCTTGAACTCCGGGTCTCGCTTCTGGAGGAAGGCGGTGATGCCTTCCTTGAGATCCTCGGTAAGGGTGCATACCCCCTGGCCGAACGACTCGTACTCCAACACGGTTTCCAGGTCGCTCGAGGCGCCCAGGTAGAGTGATCTCTTGGCCATCTTCATCGCCTGGGGCGGCCCCGCGGCGATCGCCGCGGCGAGTTTTCCGGTTTCCCCGGCAAGCATGTCCCGGGGGACCGCTTTGTTGATGAGCCCTATCCGCTCCGCTTCCCCGGCCTCTATCACCTTTGCGGTGAAGACGAGCTCGCAGGCTTTGGCCAGTCCTACAATGCGGGTCAGGAGATAGGTGGTTCCCATGCCGGGGTTCAGGCCTATCTGTATGAACGTGGGGCCCATCTTGGCCTCCTGGGCGGCGATGCGCATGTCGCAGGCGAGGGCGAGGGTGAGGCCGGCGCCTATGGCGTGACCGTTCATCGAGGCGATGGTCGGGACCGCCACCTCCCTGACCGCAAGGGCGGTCCTGTAGTAGTCCAGTATCTGTTCCCTGCTCTCGGACGACGGGTTGGCCATCCCCTCGGCCATCGACTTCATGTCCCCGCCGGACGAGAAGGCCTTTCCGCTTCCGGTTATCACAACGACCCTCGCCTCGTCGGACTCCGCGATCTCCCCGAGGGCGGACTCTATGTCGTTCACCATCTCCAGGGAAAGGGCGTTCCTTCGGTCCGGCTGGTTGAGGGTTACCGTCGCGACCCTGTCCTTGATATCCAGGATGACGTTCTCGTACTCCACTGCTTCATCACTCCTTTGCAAACATCACTCAAAACATCGCGGGCTAAACCCCGCGCTCAAGCGAGGGGTGTATTAATACTCCGCCTGCAGCGCCCTTGTCACCAGGATTCTCTGGATCTGGTTGGTTCCCTCGTAGATCTGCAACAGCTTGGCTTCCCGCATCATCCTTTCCACCGGGAAATCCTTCATGTAGCCGACACCGCCCAGCACCTGGACCGCGTCGGTAGTCACCTTCATAGCCACGTCGGTGGCGAAGAACTTGGACATCGAGGAAAGTGCAATAGCGCTGGGGTGCTTCAGTTCGGAGATGATGCATGCCTTGTATACCAGTTGCCGTGCCGCCTCGGTCTGGGCGGCCATGTCCGCCAGCATGAGCTGGATGGCCTGGAACTTAACGATCGGCTTGCCGAACTGCACCCGCTGCTTGGCGTAGGCGAAGGCCTGGTCGAGGGCTCCCTGGGCCAGGCCGACGCCTATTCCTCCAACCAGGGTCCGGGAGTCGTTCAACGCCTCCAGGTTCGAGAAAGCCATGCCCTTTTCTCCCAGCAGCGCGTCTTCCGGGATGCGGCACTCATCCAGGATAACCTCGCAGGCGTGCAGGCCATGGCCGGACATCTTCCGCTCGATCTTTCCTATCTCGAAGCCCGGTGTCCCCTTGTCCACCAGGAAGCCGCTTATGCCCACCGGTCCCTTGTCGCCGCTTGTCCGAGCTACTACCAGGGTGAAATCCGCCACGTCGGCGTTGGTAATAAAGCACTTGGTGCCGTTTATGACCCACTGGTCACCGTCAAGGGACGCGATGGTGGTGAGGGCAAAGGCGTTCGAGCCCGCGTTTGGCTCGGTGAGGGCGAAGGCCGGTATCGTCTCACCGGTGGAGAGCTTATACAGGTACCTTTCCTTCTGCTGCTCGGTGCCGCCCAGCATGATTGCCTTGGCGATGAGGGCACTGGCTGATATCCGGGGCGCCAGTGCCGCGGAGACTTTGGCGATCTCTTCCACCGCGATGCAGCAGGTCAGGAGGTCGGCCCCTCCTCCCCCGTATTCCTCGGGGCATCCCAGCCCGAGAAGCTCGTATTTCCTCAGGATTTCGATAACGTCCCAGGGAAACTCCTCCTTCTCGTCGATATCCGGCGCGAGAGGGGCTATCTCCTCCCGGGCTATCTGGCGAATGGTCTGCCGGAACAGGACCTGTTCCTCGTTCAGCGGATAGTTCTCGTCCATTCTCTTCACTCCGATCTCCCTCCGGACACGTTTCTCCCAGTTATTTTAACCATAAAACATTTAATATGTAAAATGCTTTTGGTCAACAGTCCGGGAGTGACGCCGGGCGGCACGGAAAAGGAGGCTTTTTTGCCGCGATACCGTTTTTTTTATTTGACAATACTGGAAAATGAAAGTATTTTAAGTGTGAACTGTTTATTAGATAAAGTATCGTTCAAACGTAAGGTGAGGGCAATGGATAAGTCGATAAATGAAAGTCTGGTCCAGGAAGAAACCATGGGGATAATAGACGCCATGGGGGTCCTGGACCTCATCACCGACATAGCCGGCATGTGGGATAAGAAGATGAAGGACTGGCTTCGCGAGCACAACATCACCCACAGCCAGTTCAACGCCCTTGTTGTCTTCAAGGAGAAGGGTTCCCAGACTCCCGGGGAGCTCAGCAAGTTGCTATCATGCACGCCGTGCAACGTTACCGGAATCGTCGACAGGCTGGAGCAGAGTGGCCTTGTCACCCGGGAGAGAAGCGAGCAGGACAGGCGCGTCGTCAACGTCTTGCTCACCGAGAAGGGCAGGACCCTCGCGTCCGATCTCGAGAAGGCCGCGCTCCCGGAGTTGATGCGACTCAACACCGGTGTCCTGGGCAGGTTGGACGCCGGGGAGATAAAGATGCTGCACGATATTCTGCCCAAACTGCTCGGCGGCATCAGCGAATTCTAAAATGACGCACTGGTGACAGGCACCAGTGCGTCATTTTTCAACAGCCCGAGGCACTAGGAATGTCTCTACTGGAAAACGTCCGGCGGGGCGTCGGGATGGTTCTCCGGCAGGACCAAACCGAAGTCGACCACCGCCCATTCGCCGTTAACGTTCTTGAGCAGGGCACTGGCTACGTCGGTTGACTTGTCCACCGGCTGGAGTCTGACAAGCGCCCACTCTCCCGTGCTGTTCACCCCGAGGATCGCCAGTTCGGGCAGGGACGGGTTGTTGGCTTTCGCGTAGGCCACGGCGGCACCGATCGCGGCATCGATCCCGGTGGTCTCCGGGGGCGTTTCGGGTGGGATCGGTTGCTCGACCACCTCTCCAGCAACCTCTTCAGGGGTGACCTCCTCGGAGTCCCTGCTGCAGTTGATCGGTATCATGGTAAGCACGAACGTCAGGGCAATGAACAGGGCCAGGATCGCCACGACCATCTGCTTTCTTCTCATGCTTTTTTGCTTGCTGACGGCCATGTCACCGTACTCCTTCTAGTACCTGAGAAATCATTCTCCGGTGCTCTATCCTTTACCTGCCTTTCGGGCTTGACCGGCAATGGACCCGGCCTTTTCCGCGACGTTGTCGACGGTGAACCCGGCCTCGGCCAGCGCCTGGCCTCCGGGAGCGGACATGCCGAAGTTATCTATGCCTATCACGTCCCCGCTTTCCCCGACGTACCTGTGCCAGCCCAGGGTCACCCCCGCTTCCACGGCGAGCCGCGGTGGGAACCCCGGAGTCAGCACGCTCTCCCGGTAGGCGGGCTCCTGCTTCTCGAAGAGCTCCCAGCTTGGCATGCTCACCACACGGGCTTTCACGCCGCTGGGGGCGAGCCGATCCCTTGCGTCCAGGGCGAGCGCGACCTCCGAGCCGGACGCGATAAGGATGACATCCGCCGTTTCTTCAGCGCCGGCGAGTATGTAGGCGCCGCGGGCCAGCCCGGCGGCGGGAGCAAGCAGTTTTCTGTCCAGGACCGGAAGCTTCTGGCGGCTGAGGATGAGTGCTACAGGCCCCCGCGCCTCGAGCGCTACCCTCCAGGCCTCGACGGTTTCGGCGGCGTCGGCCGGCCTTATCACGGTGAGCCCCGGTATCGCCCTGAGGGAGGCCACCTGTTCCACCGGCTGGTGGGTGGGGCCGTCCTCTCCAACACCAAGGCTGTCGTGAGTCAACACGTATATGACGTGGAGTCCCATCAGGGCGGCCAGGCGGACCGCGGGGCGCATGTAGTCGACGAAGACCAGGAAGGTGCCACCGTACGGTATTATGCCTCCGTGCAGGGCCATTCCATTCATGACGGACGCCATGCCGTGCTCCCTCACCCCGTAATGGATGTTTCTGCCGGAGAACTCGCCCTTGCTGATGGAGTCGTACCCGGGGATGAATGTCTTATTGGAGGGCCCCAGGTCCGCGGAACCCCCGACCAGTTCCCGGACGATGGGGGCAAGCGCCTCCAGGACCTTGCCCGAAGCGGCCCGGGTGGCGATGCTCTCACCGGGAGAGAAAGAGGGAAGGCGCGCCTCCCACCCTTCGGGAAGGGCTCCATCCATCACCCTTCGCCAGTCGGCGGCCAGCTCCGGGTACTCGGTCTCATACGAGCTCAGCATCTCTTCGTACTCCCGCTGGAGCGCGCGGCCGCGCTCGACGGCCGCCCGCATGTGGTCCGCTACCTCCGGAGGTACGTGGAACTCGTCTTCCGTCAAGCCCAGGTTCTTCCTGGTGAGGGCCGCCTCCTCGGGGCCGAGCGGGGCACCGTGGGCCTGCTCGCTTCCCTCCAGGTTCGGGCTGCCGTACGCGATCCGGGAGCGGATCATCACCAGGCTCGGCCGGGATTCCTCCTCGCGGGCGGACGCAATGGCGGCGGCGACCGAGTCGATGTCGTTGGCGTCGCTGACCGAAGAAACGTGCCAGCCATAGGCGCGAAACCGGCCGGCGACATCCTCGGTGAAGGCGAGGTCGGTGCTTCCCTCGATTGTTATCTTGTTGTCGTCGTACAGGCACACCAGGCGGCCGAGTCCCAGGTGGCCCGCCAGGGAGCACGACTCCGAGGCGACGCCCTCCATGAGGTCACCGTCGCCGCAGATGCAGTAGATACAGTACCCGGTGAGGTCGTAGCCGGGACGGTTGAACCTGGCCCCAATGAGGTCCCTTGCCAGCGCCATCCCCACCGAGTTTGAGATGCCCTGGCCCAGGGGACCGGTGGTGACCTCCACACCCGGGGTGACGCCCAATTCGGGGTGGCCGGGCGTCATGCTGCCGAGTTGGCGGAACTTCATTATCTGCTCGATGGGGAGATCGTAGCCGGTCAGGTGAAGAAGGCTGTAGAGGAGCATGGAGGCGTGCCCGGCGGAGAGGACGAAGCGGTCCCTTCCCGGCCATCCGGGGTCTGCCGGGTTATGGCGCAGGAACCGTGTCCAAAGCGTGTACCCTACCGGGGCGAGCCCCATCGGGGCGCCGGGGTGCCCGGAGCTTGCGGCTTCTATCGCGTCTATGGCAAGGGCGCGGATCGTGTTGATACACAGCAGGTCGATGTCGATGCCGTTCCTCATCAGCGCGCATCTCCTTTCCCGGTTGGATTGGTCGGGTGGCATAACGTGCCGTGTTCACCGATACTATAATGCAACGGGTTGGTTACTGCACGTGGGGGAAGGAGCTCCGGTTGGAGGAGTTGACGGCCGAGGACTGGCACGGGCTGAAGGCGGAGGCACACCGTGTTTTCAAGCATAACGAGGTCGATACCGATACCGCGTACTTCCATATGCCTTCCGCTGAGTTCTACCCGTCGCTGTTCGCCTGGGACTCCGGGTTTCAAGCGGTGGCCATGATCCACCTGGACCTGGAGAAGGCGAAGCGTGAGCTCGAGACTCTCTTTGACCGGGTCTCGGCCGACGGACACATGCCACACGAGGTCCTGGTCCCATGCGAGGAAACCCTGAGACGGCCCACCAGGAACGCGATGAGGTGGTTCGCCCGCTGGGAGTACGATTCCCGCGGGGCTTCCCGACTGGTTGATCCGCCGATCTTCATCTACGCGGCCCGGCTGGTCTATGAGAGGTCGGGTGACGGGGAGTGGCTCTCCCGGATATGGCGAAACCTGTGCCGGTGCATCGATTACCTTCTGGACCGGCGGGACCTCTTCGGCGATGGCCTGGTTTCCATCCTGCACCCGTGGGAGGCGGGGACGGACCTCTCCCCGCAGTTCTTTGAGGTGATGGGTGTCGATCCCTCACGGGCCTGGCATCGGTTCAAGGCCGCGGCCTACGGGCCGCTTCTCTATCGCTCTAACAACAAGAGGCAGTGGGACCCGGTGGCCTTGAAGGCCCTGAACCGCTTCGTGGTGGAGGACCTTACAGTCAACTGTCTCACCATCAGGGCGGTGGCGAGCGCAGGCATTCTCGCCTCCGCGGTGGGGGACGAGGTGGCGGCCAGGCGGTACCGCTCGCGGGCCTCGCTGATGGCCGACGCGCTGGACGCGATATGTTTCGACGAGCGCTCCGGCTGCTACTATCCCAGGTGGAACGCGAGTAGCCCCCGGCTGGCCCGCGTCAGGACCGCTGCGTCGCTGTTGCCGCTTTTTACCGGGCTTTGCGACAAGGAGAGCTGCCGGCGGCTGGTGGAGGAGCACCTGCTTGACCCTGACGGGTTCTGGACTGAGTACCTGCTACCGTTCAACCCGGCCGGCACGCTGGCGGGGAATCGCCGCTGGGTCGAGGGGAGGCTCTGGGCGGGGCATTGCATCTGGATAAACTTCAACTGGATGGTGTCGATCGGCCTGGGAGAGAGCGGCTATCTCGCCCGGGCGCGGGAACTCACCCGCCGTACCGTGGGAATGGTGCTCCGCGAGGGCTTCTACGAGTATTACGATTCACGCATAGGTGAAGGCAAGCGCATTCGCGGCTTCACCTGGCCCGGCCTGGCGCTGGACATGATGGCCCGCTTCTGGCCGGAGGCCCAATAGCCGGGATTCCCACCAGTGTTCCCATCAGAGAACTACACAATTTTTCTCGATACCCGTAATCATTTCCATACTTCGGGCGTCTAAGGAGCAGGAAGGAAGAAATGAGAAAGGTCAGGAGACGAGATGATCGAGGTAAGAGAAGATAACAGGTTCTTCACCCCGCTGGTGGTCTATGTCGCCATCCTTCTTTTTCTACTGCTGGCGGCGGCGGTTCTAAGCCCGCTTATGTTCCAGGGAAACACCAGGGGAGCGTACGCGGAGTCAACGGAAACCGACCGGCAGTTCACAACCACCGAGAGCGTGCCGAACTTCCAGGTGCGGTCCACCCTGACAACCCCCGACGAAGCTGGGATGCACTCCCGGTCCCTGGGCATTATCTAGTCCCTTGCCCATCCCTCGTAGCGCCGGCACCTTGCCGGTATCAGTCCCGCCTTTTTGCACCAATGGTGCCAGGCACCATTGGTGCATTTTGTGGTTTTTGCACGTCCGGGGCCAGGCCCCTATGGTGCGTTTTGCACGTCTGGGGCCAGGCCCCTAAGGTGCGTCGTAGCGCCGGCAACCTGCCGGCATCGGTACCGCCTCAGGACCGCCATTTAAAGGCACAGACCCCACTGTTTGTCGGTTTTAGAGTATAATTTTGCTGTTGCCTGTGGAAAGCGGCGCGGGGCCGGTAGTAGACATTGGGCGGTTCGTCCGCCCGTCAGTCAGGGGGTACGATGAAGGAGAGAAGCGTAGCCGGGAAGTGGGCGCTGGTGACCGGGGCCGGGAGCGGAATGGGGCGTACGACCACGCTGGAACTCGCCCGTGAAGGCGCCAACCTGATCCTAGTGGATATCAGCGGGGAGAGCATGGGGAAGGTGGCGCGCGAGGTGGAGGCGCTGGGTGTTGAAGCCCACACGTTCTGTGTGGATCTCACCGAGTGGGGGCAGGTAGAGAACATGGCGGACGCGATCCACGCCCGGTGGGGAGCCGTAGACATCCTGATCAACTGCGCCGGGATCGCCCACATGTCGCACATGGTCGAGACAACCCTTGAGGACTGGGCAAAACTGCTGGCGGTGAACCTGTGGTCGATAATCCACATGGTAAACGCGTTCGCCCCGAAGATGATAGAGCGCGGGTCGGGCCAGGTGGTGAACATATCCAGCGGCCAGGCGTTCTTCGCGGTGCCGACGTGGGGGGCGTACGCCTGCACCAAGTACGCGGTGGACGGCTACTCGGAGGCCCTGCGCTACGAGCTCTTCTGGCACGGGATCGGGGTTACCACGGTCTTCCCGGGGATAGTGAGGACCCCGTTCTACGAGGCGATCACCGGGGGACCACTTGTCAGGATCGGCATGAAGGTGCTCATGGCGGTGGCCGCCAAGCCGGAGACACTGAGCCGCATGATAGTCAAGGGGATAAAGAGGAACAAGAGGCACGTAATTCAGCCCATAATGCTTCCCATATACTTCCTCAAGCGAACGATGCCATGGGTCTTCGAAGGAGCCGGAAAGGTCGTTGCCTGGGTGCTCAAGAGGGAGGAAGCGGGCATCGCCCCGTAAGGCGGGGATGACCCTCAAGGTATAGCGCGGTGCCGCCGAAAAAACTAGTAAGGTTATCAGCATTGGCTGGAGGGTGCAGGTGCGGTATTTCTCGCGAAAGGATCTAGCATGAAGAAGAGGATCATCATCTCCATGGTATGCGTGTTGACGATGCTGCTGGCGCTGGTCGCTGCCGGGCCCCTGGTGTCAGCGTCCCCACCGGGGGCGCCGGGAGGGAACGGTGGGGAGGCGGGCATAGCGCCGGGCGAGCACGGTTTGGGCTGGTTGCCCAGTGATCCGGACCCGAAATACAAGCTGGATACCAGCAAGTTTGGCACCGGTATGCCGCTTGCCGCCTCGGTGGACCTCTCGGGTGACCTTCCGCCCATCGGTAACCAGGGAGCCCACAACAGCTGCGTGGGCTGGGCCACCGGGTATTACTACAAGACCTGGTGGGAGAAGCAGGAACACCCTTCCTGGGATCTCACCAACGACATGTACTACTTCAGCCCCGCCTTCATCTACAACCAGATAAACGAGGGGAAGGACGAGGGTTCTCGCTTCTCGGACGCGATGACGCTCCTTCAGAACACCGGCGACTGCGACTACAAACAGTTCCCTTACATTAACGACTACCTGAAGCAGCCGAACACCACAGAGGTGGAGGCGGCGAAGCAGTACCGCATACCCGACGACTGGGGTTTCTTCTTCAACGAGCAGACCTGGGGTCCCTACTACACCCGCGCGGATGTCATCACTGACCTGAAGACGCACCTCGATGGCGGTACCCCGCTGGTGATGGGGATTCCGATTTACCTGGATTTCCCCGACTACGGTGTGAACCCGAACGCTGATTACTACGTCTATGATGGTTCAGCGGCCAATGCCGGAGGCCATGCCGTTTTCATCGCCGGGTACGACGACAACGCGAACCCGGGTGGAGCAACTCCAAATACCAGGGGCGGCTTCCTCATGGTCAACTCCTGGGGCTCCGGCTGGAACGGGGACGGCGACGTTTACCTCAGCTACGACTTCGTCCAGGATTACGTCCCCGATGCTTGGTCGATGGGGGACAGGGACTCCATCCCCGCGATCTCCGGCATCGATCCATCGAGCGCCGCCGGAGGTGACGTGGTCACGATCTCGGGCACGAACTTCGGGGCCTCTCGGCGCCTGGCCAAGGTGACGTTCCCCGGGGCAGGCTCGGGGTCGGTACCGGGTGCCGGCGAGGCGACGGTGAACTCGTGGAAGAACGACGAGATACAGGTGTCAGTCCCCGATGACGCCGAGTCGGGGAACGTCTACGTCTTTGACTGGGATAGCGAGAAGTCCAACGGCGGTTCGTTCCTCCTCGCACCGTTTTCCAGCGGCAGCTGGTACCTCGCCGAGGGCGCGACCTGGCCCGGATTCGGCGAGTGGGTGCTGGTACAGAACCCCAACACGGAAGATTCAGTAGTGGAGCTCACCTTTCTCACACCCGGCGGTCCGATTACGGGTCCGACCTTTACCGTTTATGCCCAGAGCCGAACCACCGTGAACGTGAACGAACTGGTGCCCAACCAGGATGTGGCCACGGTGATATCGTCCACCAACGGCGTTCCTATTTGCGCCGAGAGGGCGATGTACGTCAACACGCTGGACGGTAAGTGGGGCTCCCACGACTCGATCGGATCCCCCGGCGTATCCGACGTCTGGTATCTGGCCGAAGGCGCCACCTGGACCGGCTACGACGAGTGGGTTATGGTGATGAACCCTTACAGCGAAACGGTTGACGTCGATGTGACGTTCCAGACTCCTGGCGGGGAGATCACCGGTCCGCAGTTGAGCCTGCAGGGTGGCACCAGAGATACCGTTCACGTCAACGATTTCGCGCCGAACAGCGATGTGTCCACCAAGGTCGAGTGCCTGACATCCGGCAGGGGGGTTATCGCGGAGCGATCGATGTACATTAGCGCCCCTGACGGGAAGGTTGGTTGCCATAACTCCATGGGTTCTTCACAGGCGGCCGGGGGCTGGGCCGTCGCCGAGGGGGCGACCTGGCCCGGTTTCGAGGAGTGGGTCCTGATACAGAACCCGACCGGCACCGCGGCTCTTGTCTACCTCTACTTCTTGACACCTTCAGAGGTTATCGCCGGCCCGGAGTTCATGCTGGCGTCGGGGAGCAGAGAGTCTATCTGTGTCAACGATTATGTTCCGGAGGAAGATGTGTCGACGCTGGTCTTTACCGACGAGGCAGGACAGGATGTCGTGGTCGAGATGGCCATGTACATAGCCACGGCCGAAGGCAAGTTGGGCGCGCATAACTCACGCGGGTCCGTCTTCATGAGTACGAACTGGTACCTGCCTGAGGGATGCACCGCGGACGGATTCGACGAATGGGTACTGGTCATGAATCCGGATACGGAAAACTCGGCCGACGTGCAACTGACTCTTATGACGCCCGAAGGTCCGGTGGCCGGGCCTACCGCGATGCTACCGCCGGCCTCCAGGGAGACGTTCCACATCAACGACTGCTATATTGGTGATGTATCTACGCAGGTCCAGTCGACCAACAAGGTGATGGTGGTCTGCGAGCGGGCGATGTACGTGGGCACTCCGGACGGGAAGAGCGGGGCGCACTGCTCGCTGGGCGTGCTGGCCTCAGACGTCGACCAGGGGTCGAGCGGTTCGGGGGCATGCCAACTCCCCGCGGAGACTCTTTCCTCCCTCAGGTCCAGGTACCGCAACAGGTAGCCGCCAACCAAACGGTGCCTGGCACAGGTGTTGCCGTTGTACCCTCCACACAGAATGACGCACTGGTGACAGGCACCAGTGCGTCATTATCTTGCGCGGATGCCTGCTTCTAACCAAACTGAGGATGAGGTACAATCACTATCCGGCCGAAACGAGTAATGAAGGTTGTCTATGAAGGTCAAATGTGACGCCTGCGAGCGAGAGTTTAACAAGATCTACTGGGACATGGAACCCCACCTCTGCCGCCGGTGCCAGAGTTATGGCAAGGAAGCCTGCGTGGAGTGCGAGGGGTGGTGCTGCGAGAGGCCGAACGAGGAGGGGCGAATAGCCCTTCTGGAGGACGAGAAGGAGCGTTTCGGCTTCGAGCGGGACTGGATGTGGGCCGAACCGTGCCGCTACAGGGACCCGGTAAGCGGCCTCTGCCTCCTCAAGGTGCGCTTTCAGCCTGTTGTCTGCAAGGAGTATGTCTGCGAGGACATGGTCAAGGCGGCGCGCGCAAGGCTGGAAAAGGGAAAGGCCTAGCCGACGGGGTCAGCGCCTTCAAGCGGTGGCCAAGATCATACGTGATGACTAGAAGGCCTGACCCCACGCGATACGCAAGATACGGTCAGACAAGAACGCCAACCACGGGCTGGTGTCGTTGGAACACCCAACCAAACCCCTGCCCCATTATGCAACAGCCCAGGGGCAAGACTCCTCCCTCCCCAAGCCAGCGGTGCGTTTGGTGCCTTGCGTTTGGGGCCTGGCCCCAATCTTGCGTTGTTGTTATTAATGAGAACATCCCAAACGCTTCCTTGCGGGTGCGTGTGATACCGGGTAGGATTTGCGGTTAGTATTCCATTAAGGAGGCATCGATGCTGATGCTGGGCGCACTGCTGGCTGTGGTGGCCACAGTGCTGATAAATTACAGCAACTACCTGATGAAAAAGGAGTTGGATAACCTACCCCGGATCGGCTCGGAGTCGGCCCTTCGCACGATTCGGGCGTTCCTGAACTGCCGGCCGTGGCTCAAGGCGCAGGGAATACAGATACTCGGCGCCTGGACCCATAACGTCGCGGTGGGCCTGGCGCCCCTCTCGGTGGTCCAGCCGATAAACGCTTCGGGGATATGCCTGCTGGTGATACTCGCGGTGACGAAGCTCCATGAAAAGGCATCGGTGGTTGATTGGGTGGGAATCGGTTCGATCGTCCTGGGAGTTATCCTGCTTGGGATAAGCCTGGTCAATACACCCAGCGTAGAACTGAAGTACCACTCCGTGATCCTCTGGTCCTTCATACTCCTGATGATGGCGGTTTCGGTGTCCGCGCTGACAGCCGCTCTTGTGAGAAAGGACGAGAGGACCTCATCGTTCCTCGGCATCGGTGTCGGCATGCTGGTGGGCCTCACCGCGATACTGACCAAGATCGCCTGGATAGACGTGGCCAACAGGTGGGCCGAGTACAGGGTCGCCGGCGTCCTCTACTCCTCGTACTTCTGGATGGCGGTGATATTCACGATTGTCGCGATGGTTTTTTTCCAGACCGCGCTCCAGAGGGGTGCCGCTATAGTTGTCATTCCCCTGGTGACCGGTTTCAGTAACCTGATACCGACCGTGGTGGGATTCCTGGCGTTTCACGAGCCGTTCCCATCGGGCGCTCTCATGGGGTTCTTCCGCCTGGCGTCCATCTTCCTGATAATCGGTGGGGCGGTCATACTCTCGCTCCGCAAAGAGGGGGGCGCCGCCCCCAAGAAGGTTTATACAGAGAACTCCTGCAAGACGGTCTATCAGTAGGCGGCATAGTACCCAGATAGGGAAGGAGCCGGATGAAAGAGGTAGTCGCGTTCTTCGACCTCGACCACACACTGTTGGACGGCGCAAACGGAAATATCTATGCGCTGGTAATGGTGAAAGAAGGTTTCATGAAGAAGAGCATGCTCTTCTGGATGGCGTGGTACACGATACTCTACAAGCTCAACCGCCTGCCAAGTAGTGAGGTCTACCGCAGGGTCCTGGACATCATGAGCCGGTACACGGCCCTGGAGATGATCGAGATGATGGACAGGGGGTTCGAGGAGGCCGTAATGCCGCGCCTGTACCGGGAGGGGGCACAGCAGGTTTCAATGCATAAGGAGAAGGGGCACAGGACCGTCGTGGCCACCGCGGCCGGGGAGTATATTGCCGAGAGAGTGCGGGCTCAACTGGGGGCCCACGACGTGATAGCGACGCCGATACCGATCGATGGTGACCGCGTATCCACTGAGATGGAGGGCCCTACCGCTTTCATGGAGGGCAAACTGAAGATGGCCCGCTCCTACTGCGAGTCGCGCGGCTCGGACATGGCAGACTGCTACTTCTACTCGGACAGCGCGAGCGACCTGCCGCTCCTGGAGGCGGTGGGGCACCCGGTGATGGTGAACCCCCAACTGAAGCTCTCGCTGGCGGCGAGGGGCCGCCTCTGGCCGGTTCTGCGGTTCAGGGAGCACGCCGACTTCGACCGTGCCCGGCGGCCCGGTCGCCTGCTGACGCCGGAGATGGACCGCATTAACAGCATCTACGAGGCGACGCTTGAGACCAGGCCCTAGCCCGATGGGCGACAGGAGTGTCGCCCATCAACGGTAGCCTTTACAACGGCTCGAAGTGGTCTATGTCGTTCAGCTTGCCGGCCGGTTCATCTACCCAGACCGACTTGACCTTCATCCCGACCTCGACGTCTTCCCAGTCGATGTCGGTTATGGTCCCCACTATCCAGGTGTCCGACCCGTCAAGCTTGATCATGGCGGTTATCCGCTTCTCGTCAAGCGGTTCGCCTCGCATGTTGGACATCTCTACCGCGTAGCTGACGACTTCGCCGGTGTCTTTGACCTCGACGACCTCGTCTATGTCGATGAAGCATTTGCGGCAGAAAGTCGGCCCCGGGACATAGACGGTCCCGCACTCGTGGCAGCGGACCCCGCGTATCTTTCCCTCCTTCATCGCCTCGGTAAGGAGGTTCAGGCCTCTTCCTTCTATCTTGTACCTGTAGGTGGAGATATCCCAGGTCCCCGGGACCTGCCTGGTCTCTTCTCCCATCTCAAAAGCCACAGCAGTCACCTCCCATCCGGATAGAGCTTGCGTGGGGTGTCGCTCAGTATCATGACGGTAACGTACTGGAACATGCCGCCCCATCCGTGTGCCAGCGCGTTCTTGATCTTCTTGGGTATCTTATGCCCGCCCTCGACCCTGTCCATTATCTGTAGCGCGCACTCCGCCGGGCGGTTCATCGCCGATGTGCCTATGGCGTTAGTGGAGAAAACCCCGCCGCTGGCGTTGGTGGGTATTCTCCCCTCGATCTCCAACTCGCCGGCGTCAAGTAGCTTGTGGGCCTCTCCCACCTCGCACAGGCCGGTCTTCTCCAGCCACATCAGTGACTGGTGGGCAAACCCGTCGTACATCTCGCACATATCGATCTCTTTTTTCGGATCCTCGATCCCCGCCATCTCCAGGGCCTTCGCGGAGGCAATGCAGCACGGTTCCTGCTCGGCGGGGTCGGTTATCTGACCCTCTATCAAGTTGCCGGTGCAGGGGTCCGACGCGCACGCTCCGAGGCCGGTTATCCACGCAACCTGGTCCGCGAGCTTCGCGGCCTTTTCCTCGCTGGCGACTATGCATACGGTCGCGCCGTCGGTTGTCGGGCAGGTGTGTCCGTACCGCAGCGGCCACGCGATGAACGGCGTCGCCTGTATGTCCTCGACGGTTGTCTCCTTGCGAAGGTGCGCGTACGGGTTCTTGGCCGCGTTGCTCCTCTCCATGGCTGCCATCTTGTCGATGTGCTCGGGGTCCGCCCCGGAGTGGTGCAGGTAGCTCATCGCCTGGTAGGCGGCGGTACCGGTGGAGCCGCCGCCCATGGCTCCGACCCCCCTGCCGCCGGCGAGGTCCATGCCCGACTGCACCATCGCTATGACCTCGGGGATGATGATCCCCGAGAGGCCGACCTGGGCGTCACCCTCGGAGTGCTTCTCCCAGGTGACCGCCATGACCACGTCGTACATGCCGCTGGCCACGTAGTAGTAGGCGGCCTGGAGCGTTGACATCCCGGTGGTTCCGCCGGTGGAGATCCGGATGATTGGCTTGTCCAGCGCACGAATATGATCGCTCGCCCACAGGTGGGGCATGTTGAGCCCCTCGAAAGTCTGCATGTTGCCGAAGGTGAAAGCGTCGATGTCCTCCGGCTTGAGGTTGGTCTCACGGAAACCCGCGTCCACCGCTTCGCTTATCAACTCGGCGATGTTGACGTCCTTGCGTTTACTTACGAAGACCGGCGTGTAGCCGACTCCTATTATTCCAACGTTCCTCATCTTCTACACCTCCTCCCGGCTGAGAACCATTACCGCGTTGTGCTGGGCGCAGAAGCCGTCCTGGCCGTGTGCCAGGGCTGTCCGGGCGCCTTCGACCTGGGTGTCACCCGCGGTTCCGGTCAGCTGCTTGAAGCACTCCGCGAGCCGGACGAGCCCGCTGGCCGCGAAAGCGTACGCTCCCAGCGCGCCGCCCGATGGGCAAACAGGCATATCGCCGTCGGTGTTCGCGAGCCCCTTATCCGCCACGTCCCCTCCGCTGCCCTCGGGGAAGAGGCCCAGCGCCTCGGTGATTATCGGCTCCTGCGAGGCGAACTTCGCGGTAACCTCGGCCACGTCTATCTGCCCGGCGGGATCGGTGATGCCGGCCATCCCGTAGGCACGCTCTCCCGCCAGCTTCGTGGAACGGGACCGTGCCAGGTCTCTCTCGCCGAGGTAGTTGGTTTCCACGGAGTCGCCGACCCCCTTGATCCAGACCGGGGTGTCGGTCAACTCCTTTGCCTTCTCCTCGGAGGCCAGCACCAGCGCGCACGCCCCGTCGGTGAACGGGTAGCAGTGCAGTTGCCGGAGCGGCTCGTAGAGGTACTCGGACGCGGCGACGTCGCCCGGTGTCACCGCGGAGTTCGATGGCAGTGAATCGGGGTTCCTGGCCGCGTTGTCCAGCAGCCTCGCCGCGGTCTCGTCGAGTTGGCCCTCGGTCATCCCGAAGGTGTCCATGTAGCATCGCGCCTGGAGCGCCGCGGTGGACAGCTCGTTTAAGATGCCCAACTGACGGTCGTAGGTCGGGTTGAGCTGGTAGTCCATCACAAGGTACGGCCTGCACTCCGAGGCGCCAAGGCAGTTCGATACCACCAGTGAGGTGTCGTAGAGTCCGGACATGATGCGTATCATGGCGTAAGTCGTCGCCAGCACGCCGTCAACCTCCGCCTTGGTCTCGTCCTTCAGGTATGCGCCGATGGGCGAGTCCTCGAATACGTTGCTGATGGTCCGACCGGTGGTGAAGTCGTTGGAGCAGATAAGGTAGTTGTCGATATCGTGCCGGTTGATTCCCAACTGGTCGAACAGGCCCTTCACCAGCTCGAAGAGCAGGCGCTCGCGCGGCATTCCCACGTCCCCGCTGTTGACCTGGGCCTGTCCCACTATCGCGATCTTTCTTTCCATCTCCTCACCTCCTACTTTTCCGGCTCGAAGTACTCGAGGTCCGAAAGGCTGTCCCCGGCCGGGTCCTTGAACACCGCGCGGACCCGGAGCCCGTCCCCCAGCTTCTCCGGTTCGATTCCCCGTACCTCGCCCGCCAGGAGCGAGTCGGCCCCGTCCAGCTTGATGAGGGCCAACAGCACCGGGGTATCCAGCCGCTCGACCTCCCCCAGGTTCAGCCTCACGTGCCCCACGGTGTAGTTCTCGACCGTTCCCTCCGGCCCGACCTCGACCCACTCCTCCATGACGCGGTCGCAGACGCCGCAGATCTTGCGTGGCGGCACCATTACCTTGCCGCAGGAGGGACACTTGATCCCCAGAATCTTGCCCTCGCCAAGCCCCCGGATGTACGTTTCGATATACTGTCCCACCCGGTAGTTGTACGGGAAGTTCATGGGGACCACCACATTGGTCACCACTGATTCACTCATGAGCTCACCTCCATTGCTTACGTGTCACATTTTCCTGTCGCATCCCGACCACGCTCTCTATCCCGCGCGGGCGGACAAATACTATACCCGGTACGGCGCCGGTGTAAAATGAGAGGATTAACCAGCGTCCGAGTGTTAAGTGACCATTTCAGGAATTATCAATCATGTGCACCGGTGTAACGATTGGCCCGGCATGGGAGGCTTACATAGATGAACGCGGGGCGAGTTCGCCGATTGAGCTAGGACGTGAGGATCTCCTTCAGTTCCTTTTCCCTGTCCACCGACGTGACCGCTATCACCGAGTCGCCCGGCTGAAGTCTCACGTCGCCGTGGGGTATCACCATCTCCTCGTTTCTGATAATCGAGATCAGGACACACTCCTCCGGGAGGCCGAGGTCCTTGATCGCGCGCACGCAGGAACTGCAGCCGGTGTCAGGCATATCGACCTCGACCACCGCGAACTTCCCTTTCTGCATGACGTGCAGCGTAATGATGTCGCCCACCGTCGTCTCCTCCTCGATCAGGTGGCCGATGACGGTGGTGCTGGATATCGCGTCGATCCCCATCAGGTTGAAG
>JAHIMR010000041.1 GCA_018896525.1 Actinomycetota bacterium | reverse complement strand
CTGCCGGAGGGCACCACGGCCTGGGGTTTCGAAACCTACATCTCCATCATGAACCCCAATGAGGACGAGTCGAACGTCAAGATGACCTACATGACCAACGACGGGCCGAGAGACGGGGGGACGCACACGATGAAGGGCAAGTCCCAGATAACCGTGAACCCCAAGGACAGGATCGGCGAGCAGGACTTCTCCATCAAGGTCGAGTGCGAGGAAATGAGGGGCATCGCGGTGGACCGCACCATGTTCTGGACCGGTGAGGGAGCCCAGTCATACGAGAGCCACAACTCTGTCGGGGTGACGTACCCCAACCAGACTTGGTACCTGCCTGAGGGAAGCTGCAACTGGGGCTTTGAGACCTTCCTCCTCGTCCAGAACCCGAACGACGACGAGGCCACCTGCAATGTCACCTACATGATAGAAGGGCAAGGCCCGAAGACCGTGGAGCACAAGGTGCCCGGCAATTCGCGCAAGACTTACAAGATGATCGAGGACATCGGCTTCGCCGCTGACGCCTCCATCAAGGTCGACGCCGACAAGCCGGTTATTCCGGAGAGGTCGCAGTACCGCAACAACCGCAGGGAGGGGCACGACTCCATCGGCACCATCACGACGGCGCAGGACTACTACCTGGCCGAGGGCACTACCGCATGGGGTTTCACGACGTACGTGCTCGTGCAGAACCCCAACGACACCGCCGTGGACGTCACCATCACCTACAACACCGCCGAAGGGCCGATTTCCACGCCGACATTCAACATGCCGTCGAACTCGCGGAAGACCGTCAGGGTGAACGACGTGATCCCCAACATCGACCTGTCCACCAAGGTACACGGCTCGAGGCCGATCATCGCCGAGAGGGCCATGTACTGGGACAACGGGACCGGTGAGGCGTGCCACGACTCCATCGGCATGGCGGCGCCCCACATGACTTTCTACCTGCCGGATGGTGAGGAGGGCGGAAGCCGCGGCGTCGAGACCTTTACGCTCGTGCAGAACCCCAACGAAAGCGACGTCAATGTAAGGGTCAGCTACTACACCCAGGACGCGGCTGGGAATGTGTCCTTCGAGGAGACGGTCAAGTCCGGTTCCCGCATGACGTTCAAGATGAGCCAGAACATCAAGGACGGCAGGTCCTCGATAATGGTCCAGAGCCTGGATACCGGCAAGCGCATCATGGTCGAGCGCTCTATGTACTACAACAACCGGGGCGCCGGGACGGACACAATAGGCGGCTACGCGAACTGAGGAGCCGGCGACCTGGTCGAGGACGAGCGCCCGCCGTAACCGGCGGGCGCTTTCTTGAGTGTGCCGTGCAAATAGTAAAGCCTGGAGGTGGAAGACCCCTGCCCACAACTATCGGCATCTATTATAGAGTGATCAGCCAAAGTTCTCACGTCCAGTTAGAAAGTACGGAGATCAAGTGAGACGCTTTTCCCGCTCCATTATTCTACTCTGGTAACTCAGCGAGCAGGTCCATCAACTCTTTCGGGTTCATTAGCCTGATGCCCTTATACTCTCCGATTTCGAGAAGGTGGTGGTCACCTGACGCGATGTAGTCGGCGTTACATTCAACCGCACATTCGAGGATTCGGTTATCCGCATCATCGGATATGACTTTGAGGGTTTGGGTGGGCTTGACCACCTCAGAGCAGAAGCCGACCGCCTTGACAGCATCCGCGATGTCGTTGTCTTCCCATGAGAACTTCCCCTTCAATATCCTGGAGAACTCAAGGAGGATGCTCGGGGAAGTAACAAGCGCAAGGCGATGTTCGCGGGCCTGCTCTAGAAGTTCTCTGGGGTTGCCGCCGAATAGGAACGCGGAGAGGAGAACATTCGTGTCAAAGACCACCCGATGCAAGAATCACTCCCTGATTCCCCGCGCCTCGTGCACGATTCTCTCGATGTCCGCTTCGGAAGTTATTTGTAGCCTTGTTGCAGTATCGTCTCCCGCACGTTTAAGACGCCTCCAGCGCCTTTCGTCCAGGTACTCCTCGTAGACCCGGACCATTTCCCTGAACAACTCGCTTTTAGTCTTGTTTTCCTCTCTGGCCAGTTTCTCGACCTCCTCATACACTTGGGGAGGAAGGGATACAGTCATTGTCTTGGTTGTTCTGCTCATCATAAGCACCTCGCTGTTTCTTACTATGTCTTACTCTACATTGTTGCTCTTTCGGTGTCAAAGATGGTAAATACCTTTTCCGATAGGTGAAAGGATGTGTGTACTTTGAACGAGACCCGTTTCCCGCTCCATCTCATATCCGTACATTAACGGCGAAAGTTCGGAGAACAAGCGAGACGCTTTTCCCCCTCCAGGATTGTTTCCGCAAGACCTGTGGGCAGGCACGAATACATGGTATTGTTATTGTAAAGGGATGGCTATTAGAAAGGCCACGGATTTCAAGGATCAGAAGGGGGTGTCGTGGTCATGAAACCCAGGCGCATCAAGGAAAGTGATCTTGCCGGCACTGTCATCATGCTTCTCTTCTTATTGATACTGGTGTCAGCCTCGCTCCTGTTCACGGCGGGGTGTGGTGAGGGAGGAGGAGATCTAACTATTGACAAGGTCAAGCTCAGGGCGTCAGAAATTGGTGAAGGGTGGACCCTCCAAGAGGAGATAGAGGTCAATACCAGTAACGCCGCTCCCGGAAGTGTTGTCACCGAGATATTCGAGTTGGGTGCGGTGAGGATAATCAATCAAGTATTCGTGAAAGACGGTGCCACGCTACAGGTGAACCTGGTAGAAATGAAAAGCACGGAGGATGCGGCAAAGGCCGAGGAGTTGCTGAGAAGCGTGGCCGGAACCAACACTATCGGCACAAGGGAGAACATGGCTGTCGAGGTAATCGGTAATGCCGCTGATAAGGCAAGAGCCGCGGAGCTATTGAAGATCCAAGCTGGAACCAGCGAGTAAGAACCACAGGGGCTCCATTCCCCTTGGTAAAGCAATTTGGTGTTGCTGAGGGCTATTGTCAATCCAGAATGTGTACAGTTTGAAGGAGCCGGGTTTCCCGCTCCACCATTATCCCCAACGCAACAGCATGGGGTTTGGTGTCGTTCGGGCCCTATTAGAACAGTTCCTATATCCTCCGGTCTGCTTGACCATGTGGTCGAACCGCAACGATGTGAATCTCCTGACTCTGCGTGTTCAGGATGAAAAGTATGCGCCAGTCCCCGACCCGAAGTCGTAGAAGACCCTCAACGCCCTTGATCGGGCGTATGTCCCTTCCGGGACCGGGCGTTGGCTCCAGGGCAAGGCGGTCTATTGCCTTCTTCATCCTTTTCTGAGTCGTACGGTCAATGCGCCGTAGGGTCGAAGCCGCTTCGTGAGATACGGATACCGTCCATTCACTCACGCCCAAGTTCCTCTCTCAGTGCCTCCCAGGAGAGAACTCGTCCCGCGCTTATGTCTTCGATTCCACGCCTGACTGCCGCCAGGTCATCGCGCGACAGTCCGCAACTTAGCCACTGGAGCAGGGAGTCACGTGAGAAGCGCCATTCCCTCCCAACCTTCCTTCCCGGAATCGACCCCTGCCTCGCGTGTTTCCGGACGGTGTACGGACTGATTTCAAGGAGCTCTGCCGCATCCTTCACGGAAAGAACCTCTTTAACGCTCAAACTAATCACCTCCGCAACAATAATAATACATAAAGCAACATAAAGCAACACAAGTAATTCAATTCGAAACATCTAGCTTGCACTTATTTCCATTTCATTCAGGATGCGAGAAGTACGGAGATTAAGCGAGCCGCTTTTCCCGCTCTAAAATTATACCTACATAAACCTGCCAGGGATGTGTGTAGTTTGAAGGAGCCGGGTTTCCCGCTCCATTATATTGATGTTGCTGATTGTCTATTTAAAACTTTTCCATAAATTTCCAAGACTCTTTTAGTCATTATCTGTTTAGTAAAGTGAGTAAGCACATTCTGCCGCCCAACAGTACCAAACCGCCGTTTAAGCCTGTCATCCTGCAAAAGAATAATGATTCTGTGAGCAAGAGCTTCGTGATCGCGTGCAGGCACCACGTAGCCGTTGATCCCGTCATGGATAATCTCGGGCATGCCACCTATACGGGTAACAACAATAGGCTTTTCGGAAGCCTGGGCTTCCAGCATGGTCAGGCCAAACGGTTCATAGGCAGTGGAGGGATAAACGCATATTTCGGCCAGGTTATAGAGCTCCGCCATTTGATCGATACTGAACGTGTCGATGTAGAGATTGTCCTGCATCCCGTGTATCTTGACCAGCTCCGAGATGAAAGCCATGTCACCAGGCATAGCCTCATCCCAGTCAATCTTACGGGCCAAGCCGGCGAGTACCAGCAGGATGTCCGGGAAACGCCTCTTCACCAGGGCGGCTGCCTTGACGCTGATATCCCCCCCCTTACCCAGGGAAATTCTGGCCGGATGGAATATTACCCTCCTGCCCCTGCAATTGGGGTATTTCTGATACAGGGGTTCTAGATCTTTTACCTTCTTGAACTTGTCAGTATCAATACCGTGATGGACGACCGTGATCTTTTCATCTTCAACCCCCGCGCCCATGAGCTCCTTCTTGATGAAGTGACTTACCGCGATGATGTGGTCCCAGGGAAATCTGGCGGTAAGATCCAGGCAAATGCCTTCATCCCACATGTTGTGGGCAGTCAGCATGAGGGGTATGCCTCGCCTCCTGGTCTCAGCATCAAGAACCTCGGTATGTATCCGGGTGAAGTAGTGCAAATTGTGCGCATGTATTATGTCTGGTTTTGTCTCATCCAGGAAATTTACAAACGCTTTTTCTACCTCATCCCCTGAAAAAGTGGAGTTGGTCCCAATGAACCGATTAAGATCCATTACCGGTGAGCGGTATACCTGGACACCCTTATACTCAACCCTGTCGCTTTCCCCCTCGATCGAAGCAGTGAGAACAGATATCTTGTGGCCAAGTCGTACCATTTCAGGACACATGATCGATAAGTGGGTTTCTACCCCTCCTATTGTTGGAGGAAATCCCCAGTGAATTTGAGCTACACTCAATGATTTTTCTGACACCAGACACCTCCTGATATTTCGTCTCTCCTAAATGTATAGGGCACGCCTCCCTTGAGCCCCCGGCGCTCGCCGTAGACATACACATCAATCGATTTGCTGCTGCCGGCTTCGTAGAGCAAGCAGAGCTGGTCGTTTGTGGCCTGTATCCGCAGGTTGCTCCCTCGCCAAATAATCATACAGTCAACGCCTCCAATTTCGGGAGGTACACCTGGATTGAAGGATAGTTTGTCTCTGCTTATCCGCATGCCACAAAAACCATTCACAATAACCTGCCAGGTAGCGCCAAGGGATGCAGCATGTACACCTGCCTCTGTATTGCCATACAGGTTATATATATCAGTATAAAGGCAGGCCTGGAAGTAATGAAATGCTGTTTCCAAGTCCCCGATCTCGGCTGCTATTATGGCATGAGTGGAAGGGCTGAGTGACGACTTATGAAGGGTTCTTTCTTCATAGTATTCATAATTTGCTTTCTTGGTCTCAAGATCGTACTTGTCAGAAAGCAGATAAAGGAGGATAAGCGTATCTCCTTGTTTTACATATTGGGTCTTGCCTAGATCCCGGACAGACGCCTGCTCTTGCTCTGGTAGTTCAGGCAGGTAGTATCTACCCCTTCTCGGTATCGGGTAGTGCTTCAACTTGAAATAACCGTCAAACTCCTCAATTATCTTATCGCTGCGTTCAGGTGGCATCTTTATCTTTTTCGCAAGCTGTCGCCATTTCTTCACCTCTTCCGGTTTCAAATCAATGTTTTCCGCAAGCACCTGCAGTTGCCCGGGGGATGATTTGCTGAATTTCTCGTAATATTTGGCACTTAGCTCCATTACAAACCTTACCAGGACATTTGTAAATGCATTATTGTCAATGTGCGAATGAAACTCATCGCAGCCCATGACATCATGTATGCCATAGGCCCTGCCGTCTTTCTCCCATTTCAGCCTGCTTGCCCAGTAGCGGGAGATTTCAAAGAGCACTTCCAGGCCGTATTTCAGAAGAAACCTCTTGTCCCGTGTTGCTTCATAGTAGTTGAAGATCCCATAGGCAATATCACAGTTAATGTGCTCCCCTTCCCCGATTATTGTCTTAACAATCCTGCCATCAAGATCTATGGTGAAGTTGGGGGTAACTTCTATACCCTTGTCAGCAGATTCCCAGGGATACAAGGCCCCCCGGTAACCTTTTGCCGCGGCTAACTGCCTGGCGGCTTCCAGATTATTGAACCGATACATGAGAAATGCCCTGGCAGCATCGGGGTCCGTGTAAATATAGAATGGGAGCATAAAGAGCTCCATGTCCCAAAAAACATGTCCCTTGTAGCCCTCGCCGATCAGCGCCTTCGCTCCTACACTCGCATGTTCATCATGCGGGTTCGCACATATTATCAAGTTATAGATATTGTATCTAAGAGCCTTTTGTTCTTCGGCTCCCTCTTTCAGCTTTATGTCTGCAATATTCCAGGTTTCATCCCATTTCTTTTCATGGTCAGCGTATACCCTGCGAAATCCTCTACTAAGCAATTGACTTAATTCGTTAACGGTCTTCTCTTTGATGTTCCCATCAGTTACACCCTTTTCATGGGTACAATAAAAGGAAAAATATTTTGTAAAGCAGATGGCTTCTCCCTGTCCAGCCTTCATCTTAAATGTATCATTGGCTCTGGAAGTCTCTTTGCTCCCCCTACAAACCTTTACCAGGTAGGCATGGCTGATGAAATAGCGGTCTTCAAAAGTCATGCCACTAAGATATTTGATCTTGCCTACCCTGGTTTTTTCCATATCTATATAGTGCATCTTGTCGCCTTCTGTCATCTGTCCCATATTGGTAACCGTGTCATCAACTCTTGCATCTATTTCCAATTCCGCATTGCTATCAAGGGATGTTACTACCACGCGAAGTATGCCGGTGTGCCTGTTGGCGCGGCTAAAAAACCTGAACGTTTCAAGTTGGTACCTTTGTTTTTTTGAGTCCTTGAAAACAGTCCTTCGATGCAAGGTGCCGTTTCGCATATCCAGTGCCCGGTAGTGTGAGGATACTTTCATCTTGTCGACAGCCAGTTTTTCCCCATTTGCTGTTATCCTGAAGTAGACGGGATTAGGGGTATTGACTAGTTCGGTAACCTGCGTGTTGCAACTATCATAAAGACCCGCAAAGTAGGTTCCAGCATATGAGCCTTCCGGGATCTCTTCCAGCACCCCCCTGCTGCCAAGAAAGCCATTTCCAGTAGATAAGAGTGTTTCTTGTAGGTTTTGCTTCTCGGGATCCCATTTCTTTTCTTCAATAATCCATTCTTCGTTATTTAATCCAGGGATCAAATCTTTCATCACAACTCCTTGCTCAACGTTATTCGGCATTCTTACCCGGCTTCATCATATCAAAAGCAAGGAGCCCCACTCGCTTAAATCTAATAGTGGCTTCAAGCATTTCAGTATGTATCCTTAAAAAAAATCCATAGTCGAGTCACATGGGGGATGGATTCAGGTCTCGCCAGGCAAAGAGGGTGGCTCGTTGTTCAGCTTCGGTATCCCGAGAATGAAACAAGAGTAGTTACTGCACGCTATGGTCGGTCAAGGGAAGGGGCCTACCGGGCCTTTCGGGTCAGGGCCTTCACCTTTCCGGCCAGCGCCTTGAACGGCGAGAAGATCGCGCTCCAGGATATCCAGTGCCGTCCCGCGGGAGGTTGCGGGGTCAACGCGTAGACGCGGGGAGCACCCCTCGCCTTCAGCTCCCTGCCGGGCTCTACGCCGTCGGGAAGGCTTCCCTTGAGGAAATCGGTGGCACGATGTATAAGCCCCCTGCTGAGAACGACCCCCCAGTGGGATATCGGCCGGGCCAGTCTGAGGTTGTAGCCGGCCGGCAGGTGGGCGCTTTCGCTGGGGACTATCACACCGTCCCACCTGACGTAGATAGAGAGGCATCGCTCCGATCCCCATTCGCGTTTCCGGGAGTCCTCGAGGTCTCGAAGGAAGGAGGAGCCGGGCCTGACCTGGCGTCCCGCCGGGGTGAAGAAACCCAGGTAGCCCATGTAGGCTCCCGCCAGCGGGGGCGCGAGGAACGCCGCGCGAGCCATGCTGCGGTGACCATCGAACTCCTGGAGGTAATACCTGGCGATGAGCCCCCCGAGGCTGAACCCGAGGAGGTTAACCTTCTCGAAGCCGTACCTGCCCTTCACGGATTCGACCTGCTCGGCGACTATCTCGGCGGACCTTTTCATGTCCCCGACCCCCAGCCACGGAAGTTTCACGCTGATGGTATCGAGACACCTCGATTGGACCTGCTTCCCGACCCAGCCGGTCTGGTACAAAGGGGCGCCGTAGCCGGGGATGATAAGGACCGGGAACGGCGACGCATCCTCGCCGGTTGTCCCGGGGAGGGAGATGTTTGCATCAAGCACCCAAACCTCCATGTCAGTCTAAGTACCCCGTCTGGAAAGAACGAAACGATTATCACAGATTCAAGGCTCTGCGGCAAACGGTTGTTGCGACCCTCACCGGGGAGGCGGCGTCTTGAGCTGCCGGGGGGCCTCAGGCGATCTCCATGACGTCCTCGTATCTCCTCGACGCCGGCTCTTGAGCGGCTATTCGCCTCGAGTTGATATCGTCGAAATTGCTCGAAAGGAGGGAGACGATATCCGGGTCAAGCAACGATTCGCCGGCCATCTCCTTCAGAATGGACAACGCCCTCTCGCCGGTCATCCCCGGCCTGTAGGGGCGGTCCTCGGTGATAGCGGTGAAGATGTCGGCTACAGCCATTATGCGAGACCCAACGGAAAGGTCGGCTTCCCCGTGGTGAAACGGGTAACCCCTTGCGTCAAGCCGTTCGTGGTGGAATGATGCCCATTCGTTGATTACCTCGAGGCCGCTCACCGGCTCGAGGACACGGAAGCTGTAGAAAGGGTGGCACTTGACGATGTTATACTCACGCCTTGTCAGCGCCGCGGGTTTCTCCAGTATCTCCTTGGGCACCGCCAGCTTGCCGAGGTCGTGGAGGTTTCCCGCGACCTCGATCATCTTGCACTCTCGCTCGGAGAACCCGGACAGCTCCGCCAGCCCCTCGGCGCTTGCCGCCACACCACTGGTATGGGTAGCGGTGTACCGGCTCCTGAAGTCGATGATCTGCCGAAACATGTTGCTGAGCGCGAGCAATCCCTCCATATCCAGCTCAATGGTCTCACTCCTTGCCCTCCTGGCGAGGACGGACCTCAGTGACGAGGAGGTGATGTCGAACCAGTAGTACTCCTTGTTGGACAGGTCAATGAAGGCGTCCACAAGCTCCGGGACAAACATCTTTCCCGAGTTCATTCTAATCTCGTTCTGGATGCGCTCAACCTGCCCGAGGACCTCGTGCTCCTTATCGACGAGCATATCCACCCGGTCCGCGAGGCGAAGAACGTCTATACGGTCCGCAAGGCGAAGGATATGGCTGCCTATAGTCACTTCTTCACCCTTGTGCTCAGAGCCCGCCCCGTCATTCCAGGAGACATGGTGGTGCCGCACGATGTTGGCGATGTTATGGAAGGGCTTGAAATCCTTCAGAAGCCGGTATCCGAGTTCCGCGTGGCTATGCCGCCTATCAGCATTGAAGGTTGCGATATCATCCCTTTCCTTTTCAGAAAGGGCGCCGCTGTCATGAAGCACTCCGGCAAGGAGCAACTGGTTCTTCTGTTCCTTTGAAAGGCCGAGCTCGTCGGCGATGCTCACTGCGGTGTAAGCCACGCACTTGTGATGGCTGGCAAGCCTCTCGCTCACCAGGTCCATGGCGTCGCACAGGCTGAGCGCGAGGTCAAACAGTGGGATACGGGGGTTCTCTGTTATCATGGGGTAACCGTGCCTCCCTCCCGTCCAACCCTGCCTCTTCCAACGGTCTTCACCAATAGTATCACTCAACTGATGGTTGGAGATATCCAGACTTGCGCCTATTACCTCCGGCCCCGGACCCGAGATAGCGAAGGCCGACGGCTTTCAGGAACGCCTATTTCTCGTAGACGATATCGCCGCCCACCACGGTCATGTCCACGAAGTCGTCCAGGGCGCCCAGTTCCAGCTCGTGGGTGAGCAGAAACCACCAGGAGTCCAGCTTGAGCGGGTCCTGATTGAACAGGACGAAGTCGCCGTACTTACCTACCTCTATGGACCCGATATCGTCCTCCATCAGGAGCGCCTTCGCCGAGTCTATCGTCCAGTGCCTGATCGCGTCTTCCAGGTCAATCCTCTCACCGGGTCCCCAGTCGGTCTCCCCACGGAAGTTCATTCTGGTCGCCGACAGGAGGAGCCCATACACCGGGTTCAGCGGGCTGTTGCACCAGTCGCTTCCGAACGACAGCAGGATCCCCTCCTTCTCGAAGCTCTTGAAGGGCATCAGGTAGTTGATCCTCTCCGGCCCCAGCAGCTTCTCCCCCGCCTCGTCCATAGCGTAGAAGTGGGCCGGCTGCGTGGCCACGCAGATGCCCAACCGGCCCATCCTTGCCACGTCCTCGGGACGTGGGATGCCGCAGTGCTCCGAGCGGTGGCGCGCGTCGCGACTTCCGTTCACCAGACGCGCGTGTTCGTAGGAGTTGACTATCCTGCGGATTCCAGCGTCCCCGCAGCTGTGGGTGCACGCCTGTAGCCCCAGGCCGTCGATGATCTCGATGACCCTGTTGAACTCCTCCTGGGTCCAAACCGGGTCGCCGTACTCGCCGGGCTTGTCGGGATACGGCTCGAGCATGAACGCGGTGTAGTTCCCGAGGACCCCGTCGATGTAGAACTTGAGTGAATTCCCCAGGACGAGACGCGCGTCCGACCTCCGGCCCATCTCCTTCCACCAGCCCATCTCTTCCTTGAACGCATCCTCGTCCTCGAGCACGTGGGGGCCCACGTAGTAGGCGCACCTGACCCTGACCTTGTCCAGGCCTCCCAGTTCCTTGAACTCGAAGATCATGGGGATAAACGGTCTGTATATCTGGACGTCGTCCATGGTCGTAACGCCCACAGAGACGGCCTCGTCAAGTGTTTCCTGGATGCTGTCCATCATCCTGTTTCGAATATCGGGACCGAGTTCATCGGAGGTGAAGAACTCCAGCGGGTTGAAGGAGTGGAAGTGCAGGAGGAGCCCGGTGCGCTCCCCGGTCTTCTCATCAACCGCTGGGACCAGTCTCTCCAGCGCGGTGAGGTTCCTCTCGGCCATAAGCTCCAGGGCAACGGTATTGAGCCATCCCGACTGCCCCCCGTACGACCACAGGATAACGGGACGGTCGATTCTAAACGAGTCCAGCAGCTCCTTGTCCGGGAGAGCTCCCGGGATGTAGTCGTACCGCCAGCCCAGGCCCATCACGAACGGCAGGTCGGTGTTCTTCCCCGCGTAGTCGAGCATGACCGACTTAACCTCGTCCACCGAGTCGCACTCATAGAGGTCCGTAGTCATCAGGGCCAGCATCGCGCCTATCCAGAGGACGTGGCAGTGGCTGTCGATGAACCCGGGGGTAAGCGTTCTTCTCCTGGCGTTGATTACCGTACTGTCGGGGCCTATGTACTCCTTCGCGCCCCTGTTGTCCCCCACGTAGGTAATCCGCTCGTCGTTGACCGCGAGCGCTTCAGCCCGGGGATTATCCGCGTCGCAGGTTACGATGCGCGCGCTCAACACGACGAGGTCGGCGGGGGCGGACCCGTCCCTTCCGAACCTGGGCTTAAATAGAGATGGTGAGAAGAGGTCTCTGCTCATTGAACTACCTCCTGAAATAGAGCACGTGGCCTGTGACTAGAGGATACCAGACGCGCTGTTCACGCGGAAACCCCCGCAAGAGGGTTCAAGGGCGGCATCAGTGGCGGGACTCGTTCGTCAAGCGGGTTTCCTGGTGCCTCGTTTAATAGATACGGTTAAGCACCGCGCGTGGCGCCGCTCGAATGCCAGCGTATTTATGGAGCGGGGCGCCTAGGTATGAAACGGTAGGCAATCACCGCGCCGATGAGCGCTATCACCGCCGTGATTATCATGCTGACGTCTAACCCTCTCACAAAGGCGGACCTCGCGGCCCCGGCAAGCGCGTCGCCCGAGGCGCCGAGCCCCTGGCTCACGCTGAGCGCTCCCGTGATGCCGGCCTCGGCGGTTTTTGCTGACGACGCCGACAGTGCCTGGAACGCCGAGGATTTCGCCAGCGCGTTGCAGTACCCGAGTTGGGAGACGCCACCGATTATCGCGATGCCAAGTGATGAGCCGATCTGGCGGATGGCGGCGTTCATGGCGGAACCTTCACCGGCCCTGTCCCTGGGGATGGAGCCCATTATGGCGTCCGATGAGGGAACCTGGGACAGGGTGAGCCCGGTGCTGACCAGGATGAGGCCGGCGAACACAAGCGGGTAGGAGGTCGCGGTGGATACCTGGGTGAACACCAGCATGCCGGCGCCAACGATAAATAGGCCCACAGCCACGACCAGTCGCCCCCCCATCTTAGCGGTAAGCCGGGGGACAAGGGGGGAGCCCGCCAGGAGGACCAGCGCGAACGGGACGAGGGCCAGGCCGGCCTTCATCGGGGAGTAGGCAAGTACTGACTGGAGGTAGAGGGTAAGCACGTACAGGAGCCCGAAGAGCGCGAAGAAGCATATCGCTATCGAGATAACACCTGTAGAGAATGCGGGGATCTTGAAGAAGCGGACCTCTATGAGTGGGTTGGGCACCCGCAGTTCGAGCCACACGAAGAGCGCCAGCAGCACGACCGCCAGGGCGAATCCGGTGATTACGCTCGGGTCCGACCAACCCTTGCTCGGCCCCACGATCAACCCGTAGAAGAAGGCAAGCAGCCCAAGGAATGAAAGAGTGGCGCCAATGAAGTCAATCGGTGGCGTATCTGCCGCCCTGGAGTTGGGGACCAGCAGCCAGACCGCGACGACCCCGACCGCTACTATCGGGATGTTGACGAAGAAGACCCATCCCCACCTGAAGTGTGTAAGAATGAGGCCGCCTGCCAGCGGGCCTATGGCGACACCGATCCCCGCCATACCCGCCCAGACGCCGATTGCCCGGGGGCGTTCACTTTCGTGGAATATGTTGGTTATCAGACTAAGAGTCGCCGGCATTATCATGCCCCCGCCGATGCCCATGAAGCCGCGCGCGGAGATAAGCGAGTAGGTCGCTGTCGAGAGGCCGGCCCAAATAGACCCGCAAACGAAGACCAGGAGTCCCACCTCGAGAAACCACTTCCGCCCGTACTTGTCTCCCAGTGAACCCCCCAGGAGGATGGTGCTTCCGAAGATGATGATGTAGGCGGAGTTGATCCATACCAGCTGTGCCGAGGTTGCCCGCAGGTCCCTGGCGATGGTGGGCAGTGCGACGTTCAGGATAGTGCCGTCAATGCTTACGACGATGAGCGGGATGCAGATAGCGGCGAGCGCCCACCAGCGCCCGGGGTACGGTTGCTCTGTGTTCTTGCCGTTTGAATCCGTCATTTCCAGCCGCTCATCGCATACGCTTCCTCGGTATCCATCATGCGGCCTTGCCGGTCCTCGACCGCAGGGCTGGCCACCATCTCTCGAAACGCCAGATTGTCTCGACCGCCGCGCAGGCAACCGTGGCGATTACCGCGGTCAGGGCAACCCAGGGCCACGCCGGCAGGTCCAGCGCGAAGAACTCGCGAAGCCAGGGGACCGACATCACGATTACCAGGCCGCAGGCCATCGCCGCCAGGAGTGCGCCCCTCAGGAGATCAAGGGGCCGGGAGATGACGACAAGGACCCACAGGCCCACCGCCACCAGCACCAGCGTGGCCAGGGTGCGGGATTCCTGGACGGTGATGCCCGGGTTGGTGTGGGCGAGACTCCCCGCCGCCAGTGCGGCGCCGGTGGCAACCGCGCCGACCGGCACAGTGAACCTTAGAACCCGCTTGACAAAGCCGGGACGGTAGCGCTGCTTGTTGGGCTCGAAGGACAGGACGAAGGCCGGGATGCCGATGGTTAGAGCGCCTATTACCGTAAGGTGACGCGGTAGAAGGATGAACGTCCAACCAAGCAGTCCGATGATTATCGAGAGAAGGGTCGCGTATGCCGTCTTGGTGATGAAAAGGTTTGCCACCCTCTCCATGTTGCCTATGACCCGGCGGCCCTCTGACACAACCCCGGGAAGTGTGGCGAACCTCCCGTCGAGCAGGACCAGTTCCGCCACCGCCCTGGTAGCCGCCGCCCCCGAGCCCATCGCTATCCCCACGTCCGCCTTCTTGAGCGCCAGCACGTCGTTCACGCCGTCGCCGGTCATAGCGACCACGTGGCCCTTCGACTGGAGCGCTTCCACCATCGACTTCTTCTGGTCGGGGGAGACGCGGCCGAAGACGGTCCTTTCCTCCATGGCGGAGGCGATCTCCTCCGGCCCCTCGGCCAGTTGCCGGGCGTCGCACGGCTCCCCCACGTCGGGGACGCCGGCCCTCCGGGCCACCGCGGCGACGGTTACCGGGTTGTCGCCGGAGATTACCTTGATGGTGACGTCCTGGTCGGTGAAGTAGTCAAGGGTCTCCCTGGCGTCGGGGCGCACGCTCTCCTCGAAGGTGAGCAGGGCCGCCGGCTCCAGCCCGTCGGGAAGCTCCTCGCCGTCGATGGGCTTGCCGGCCCTGGCCAGAAGCAGCACCCGGAGCCCCGAGGTAGCCAGTTCGTCGACCCTGTCTCTCGTGCCGTCGGATGCCGGCACTTTTTCCAGTAAAATTTCCGGCGCACCCAGCACCCAGGTCCCGTTTGGGCCGAAGCTCTCGGCGCTCCATTTCCGGACGGAGGAGAACGGGACCCCGCCGGTCCGGCGCCAGCCGGCCCGTGGTGGGTACCTGGCCGCGATTGCCTCCAGGGTGGCGTTTCGGCCCCCCCGGTCCGCGTAAAAAGAACCGAGCACATCCGCGAGATCACCTTGTGGGCCGAGGTCCTCCATGTTGTGAAGCTCCAGGTCGCCGGAGGTAAGGGTGCCGGTCTTGTCCAGGCAAATGACATCGACCCTGGCCAGCCCCTCGACCGCCGGGAGCTCTTGCACCAGCACGTTCCTGCGGCCCAGCACTATCACGCTCACCGCGAAAGCAACGCTGGTGAGGAGGACCAGCCCTTCCGGCACCATGCCCACCAGCCCCGCTACCGTTCCCGAGACAGCGTCCCCGAACGCGTTGTCGGCACGAAGCTGGCTGAACAGCAGGAGCCCGCCCACGGGTATCATGAGCCAGGTGATGTAGCGAAGTATCAGGTTGATGCCGTCACGCAGCTCGGAGCTTGCCAGCTGGAAGCGCCGGGCCTCGGAGGCGAGCTTCGTCGCGTAGGCGTCGGCCCCGACATCAGTTGCTCTGAACCTCCCGGTCCCCGCCACCACGAAGCTTCCCGAGAAGACCTCGTTTCCCGGGGCCTTGTTGATAGGTACAGACTCGCCGGTCAGGAGCGATTCATCTATCTCCAACCCAAAGCCGGTGAGGACGACACCGTCAGCGACGACCTGGTCACCGGGGCGCAGCTCGATCACGTCATCAAGAACGACCTCGCCGGTCTGAAGCTCGTGCAGTTCACCCTCCCGCATGACCCTTGCCTTAGGGGCGCTTAAAAGCGAAAGGCGGTCCAGGGTCCTCTTGGCGCGAAGCTCCTGGACTATGCCGATAAGGGTGTTCACCACCAGGACGATCCCGAACAGCGCGTCCTGGAGGTGACCGACCGAGACGATCACAACGAAAAGGACGCCGAGTATCGCGTTGAAGCGTGTAAACACGTTGGCGCGGATGATGGTTGCCAGGCTGCGGCTGGAAGGCTCCTTCACCGCGTTGGTCTGGCCAAGGGCTATCCGCTCGGCCACGTCGGCCGCGGACAGACCTTCTGTCGCCACGCGTTCTTCGGTATCGCTGGATGCCGTTGGCAAACCCGTCCTCCCGGGGTAGCGGTAAACATGTCTACAGGGCCGAAGTGCTCCTGCCAGGTAATTATATGCGTTTCACGGTGTCGGTTGCGGCGCGGCGGGGACCACCCTTGAGGTTACAAACTGCCCAACTCGCCGCGGGTAACGTAGCCCACGTTGTTGGCCAGGTCCCCGATCCTCTCCAGGTTGGAGACGATATCGAGGAAAATCGCCCCGGCGGGGGCGGCGCAGGTGCCGGCGTTGAGACGGGCGATGTGGTTCTTGCGGAACTCCCTCTTCATCTCGTCGACGCCGTGCTCGAAGTACTGGTAGTGCTCCGCCTTCTCGGGGTCGTTCTCTCCGAACGCTTCGATTACCCCGCTGAACATCTCCTGCACCCGGTCCGACATCTCGTCCAGTTCCGCCCAGGCGTCGTAGCTGAAGTCGTACCTCCCCTCGTTGCGGGCGCTGGCGAGGTACATGATGTTCTCGGCGTGGTCGCCGACCCGCTCGATGTCGTTGACCGCGTGCATAAGGGCGGTCAGGCGCTCCGCCTGCTCGTCGTCCAGGGTTTCCCGTGACAGCTTCGACAGATACTCCGTGGTGGCTTCGGCCAGGTTGTCGACGATCTTCTCCTTCTGTACCAGGTTCTGGCGGGTTGAGCGGTTCATCTTCCGTACCAGGCCGATGGAATCGCTTACCATCTCCCCGGCCAGGTGCCCCATGTAGGAGACCTCCTGGCCCGCCTGGGCCAGAGCGGCCCAGGGGCTGTGAAGCACGTGGGGCTCGACCGCGAGAGGGTTCCTGTGTTCAAGCGGGTCCTCCCCTCGCACTATGTACTTGACCAGTCTCACGAACGGTTTGATGAGAGGAAGCATGATAAGGGCCATGGTGACGTTGAACACGGTATGAGAGATGGCGATCTGGCGGGCGAGTGAAACGCCGCCGAACGCACTGGAGATAAACCTGTAGAAAAGGGGCAGGAGTGGAAGAAAAACAATAGCACCGGCCACGTTGAAAAGGACGTGGGCCACCGCCGTTCGCTTCGCCTGGCGGTTTGTCCCGACGGCCGCGAGCATTGCGGTCACGCAGGTGCCCACGTTGGCCCCCAGGATAAAAGGTATGGCCACCCTGAGCCCTTCCGTGCCTCCCGGAATGACCCCCGACATCGCCATCGCTATGATCATGCCGGTAGTGGCGCTGCTGCTCTGTACGATAGCGGTAAGCACCGCGCCGAAAAGCACCCCCAGGAACGGGTTGTGGGTGGCGAAGTCAATGAGACTCAGGAACCAGGCCATCTCCCCCAAGGGGTGCACCGCGTCTTTCATAAGGACCATGCCCAGGAACAGGAGCCCCAGGCCTAGTATCCCCTCTCCGGTGAACTTGAACTTGCGACTGGTGGAGAAGAAGTAGAAGGGGAACCCGACTGCCACCAGGAGCAACGCCCAGTTCCCGATGTCGAAGGCGACTATCTGGGCGGTGATGGTCGTCCCTATGTTTGCCCCGAAGATGACCGCGACCGATGCGGCGAAGGTCATGAGGCCGGCGTTCACGAAGCCCACCAGCATCACCGTGGTGACGCTGCTGCTCTGGATGACGGCGGTGACGCCGGTCCCGACCGCGGCCCCAACCCAGCGGTTGCGGGTCAGGGCCTCCAGGGTCCTCTGGAGCCTCCCGCCGGCGATGTTCTGGAAGCCCTCACTCATGAGAGACATGCCGAACATGAAGATGGCCAGGCCCCCGAGGAGCCTAATCGCTATCCACATATCACCACCTCCCGCTGGCCGGTTATCAGGGTGGGGGCCGTTTACCCGGAGATATCTTCTTCATCTACGGGCAAACTCCTTCGGGGAAGGCGGCCTCTTTCAGGATTCAGAGAGAGGACCCGGCCTGAGGGCCGGGTCCCTGTTTCTGTCTTGCCGTTGGGCGGCCCGTTATCACTCGATCTCGACGATCGGGCACTGCACCTCGGTCCGGTACTCCGCCGGGTCATCGGACTGCTCGGGGCCGACCAGGTAGACCTCACGGCACGGCACCGAAGGGCGGTACCCCTGCTCGCTTATCCAGAGCATCAACTCCTGGTAGGTGCCCCCTATCTGCTCGTAGGGGCCCATGTGGAGCGTGGAGGCCACCTTCGCGCCCGAAAGCTCGTACCCTTTCACGTTGCCGTTCCTCAGAATGATGACAAATGCGCCATCTCTCCTGATTGACGCTTCTTCGGGGTGCGCCCGCTGTCTCCAGCGGGTCTTACCTCCCCTCCACGTCCGTTTATCCTCTCCGTGGAACTCACGGCGAGCGATCTGCCGGCGTTCATCTTGGTTTTCGATTAACGCCTTATCACGATTCATACCGTACCACCACCCTGTGACATGCTTTTCAGCCTTCCTCCATAACCGAACACATAGCGATGTATTAGAACCAGATGACCGCTGCCTCTATGTATTTCACGCCGAATCCGGCCGGCCGGTACCTATGCTCTACCAGTATAGCTACTTCGGTCGGGGCGGAGAGTTTCATACTTGCGTTTTGTACTTGCGTTTTGTACCTGGTACCATCTTGCGTTTCTCCAGTTGCAAAACCGCCGGTGGTCGCCTGCTGGTACTCGACCTCACGTCCTCAAGGGCGGTCAAGGGAACGATTGAGGCCGGGGGTCACCCTTTCGTTATAAAATAGGCTCATGTAGTACGTCGAGGGAGCGGAACGCAGCCGGTGTGGATGCGGCGGCGATCGAATGCCAGCGTATTTATGGAGCGAGGTACTAAGCCGGGCGGACTGAAGACGGCGATGATCTATCCAAGGAGGGGAAGAGTGCAGGCGTCGGATTGGGCAACGTTTATATGGTACTCGCTTCTGATAGTAACTTTTCTACTGGCGGTCATATGGATTGTTTATGAGAGCAGGAAGAAAAAGGGAAGGCTCAGGGAGAGACTCGGAAAAACGGGGAACTGGATCAAGATCGCTTGCGGCAGGATGGCGGCGGAGGTCAAGAAGCTGTTCACCGGGTCCGGCAAGAAGCGAGAGATGGAGCTCGAGCAGCAGAGGAAGGCGGAGGAGTACAGGAGGAAAGCGCTTCTTCGCTACGTCTGCCCGATATGCAAACACAGATTGTTATGCGTCCCCGCAGTCCCACCGGCGGATGAGTGCGAGGGGACGAAGTATTACTGCCTGAGTTGCGGGTATGAGAGAATCGAGAAGGAAGAGGAGTGACGTAGCCAGGCGGGAACCGGCACGGAAATCACGGCGGTGACAGGTCCGGGCGAGATGAGTCTAAGGGGTGAGGACGGATGGCGTCTGAAGGGGTACTGATATACGGCGGCGGGATATCCGGCATGGTGGCGGCGTACAACCTGGTACGCAAGGGGCACGACGTGGTGGTGCGCGAGAGGGAGGCGGGGTTCGGCGGGTGGGACATCTTCAACCCATCCACCCACACCACGCCGCTTGACCTGGAGGCGACGTCCGAGTACATCGGCATCGACATCTCCCCCGCGTTTCACCCGGTCAGCTCCCTCTCTGTCTACCTGCACGATTTCCGCCTGGAGATGCCGGTGTTCATGGCTTACCACGTAGAGCGCAGTTCCCGGGAGGAAAGCCTGGACTTCCTGCTCTACGAGAAGTGCAGGGAGGCCGGGGTCTCCTTCGAGTTCGAGCGGCCGCTCGAGGAGGGTGAGATTGACTCGCTCCCCCCAGGGACGATTATCGCCTGTGGGCTGAGTCCCGAGGCGTACGACTACCTGGGGATCCCGTACCAGCGTGTGTACGCGTGGATGGCCCGGGGAGAGAAGGAGTATCACAACTACGCCTGGATGTGGCTTGACGAGTGCATCAACGAGTACGGCTATATATCGTTCTGCAACGGGATCTACTTCAACCTCCTGTTCTCCTACGGGCAGGAGGTAAGCAGGGAAGGGCTGGAGCGGTACCGCGAGTTCATGCTGCGCGTCGAGGGCATCCAGGATGAGAACTGGCGGCAATTCAACGGTGCGGTACCGGTGGCTACCGGGGACAACCCCCGCCTTCAGAGAAAAGGCCTGATAATGTGCGGAACGATGTCCGGGTGTTTCGACCCGTTCATGGGCTTCGGCATCTCCGGGGCGCTGGTAGCGGGCAAGGTGGCGGCAACCGCGGTGAATGACATGGACAAGGCCCAGGGCGAGTTCGACCGTTTCACCAGGCACTTCGCGAACGTGTTGCGCTTCAAGGAGGAAGTCTGGTACCCGCTACGCGCCCGGGTGGACCTCCTGGAGGAGATAGCGAGGATCCTCGGGCCCCAGAGGGCTATTCGCATAGCGCTGGAGGCCTTGAAGCAGGGCAGGAAAAAATCGGCCATCCCCGGCTTCAGCCCATTGAGCTGCCATTAGGAGGAGCGCCTGTGCAAGGCTGGTGCCAGGCCCCATTGTTGCGTTTTGCACGTTTGGGGCCAGGCCCCATTGTTGCGTTTTGTTGCTGTCCGGGCTAGATTCCCAGGTACGCTTTCTTGACCTCGGGGTCGCTGGAAAGCGACGCGCTGTCGCCCTCCAGGAGTACCTTGCCGTTCTCCATGACGTACCCCCGGCTCGATATGGAGAGCGCGATACTGGCGTTCTGCTCGGATAGCAGCACGGTGGTCCCCGCCTCGACTATCTGGACGATCTTCTCCCTTATCGATTCGACCACCAGTGGGGCGAGCCCCAGTGACGGCTCGTCCAGGAGCAGAAGCTGGGGCCTGGACATGAGGGCACGGGCGATGGCCAGCATCTGCTGCTCACCTCCGGAGAGTGTGCCCGCGAGTTGTTCCTCCCGCTCGAGGAGGACCGGGAAGAGCTCGTAGGCGAAATCGTAGCACTCCTCCATTACAGTGAGGTTGAAGTGCTTCGAGTATGCTCCAAGCGACAGGTTCTTCTTGACCGATAGCCGGGGGAAAAGATGCCGGTTCTCCGGGCATAGCGCAACACCCCGCCTGACTATCCTCTCCGCCTTGAGCCCCGTGATGTCCTCGCCGTCGAGGATAATGGTGCCGCCGGAAGGCTTGATGAGCCCGGCTATCGTGCGCATGAGTGTGGATTTACCCGCGCCGTTGGCCCCGAGAAGGCAGACGAGCTCACCCGATAACACCTCCAGGGAGACGCGGTCCAGCACATGATAGCCGCCTATGTCCACGCTTACATCCTTGATCTCAAGCACTGTACCCGCTCCCCAGGTAGGCTTCTATGACCCCGGGGTCCTCGGAGACCTCCTCGGGGGTCCCACAGGCGATCTTCCTCCCGAAGTTCAGTACAACTATCCGGTCGGATAGCCCCATTACCATTCGCATCTTGTGTTCGATCACGCAGACCGCCACGCCCCGTTCCCTGATCTGGCAGATAAGTTCGATCAGCCCCGAGATGTCATCGCCGCCGACCCCTCCGGTGGGCTCGTCCAGAAGGATCAGCTTCGGCTCTCCCACAAGAGCCATGCCGATGGCCAGCCGCTTCTTGGCTATCTGGGGCAGGCTGCCGGCAATCGATTCGGCGTTCCCGGCGAGCCCAACGAATTCGAGCATCTCCAATGCCCTTCGGGCGACGTCCGCTTCCTCTTCTCTCTCGCGTATGGGAACGAGCGAGTCGAAGAACCCGCTGTGCGTCCTCATCCGGCGGGCGATGGCCATGTTGACTGTCAGCGGGAGCCGGTCGAAAAGGGACGTGTTCTGGAACGTGCGCCCAATGCCCAGCCGGGCGATTCTGAACGGCTTCAGTCCGTCGATGCCGACACCATCAAACTTGATCTTACCGGAGGTCGGCTTCAACTGGCCGGACATCAGGTTGAAAAGGGTCGTCTTACCGGCCCCGTTGGGCCCCACGACACCCATTATCGTCCCGGCTTCCACCTCCAGGTCGACCCCGTCCACCGCGACGAGCCCTCCGAACTTCTTTGTCAGCGACTTGATCTCAAGAAGCACCTATCATGCTCCTTCCTCCGCCTTCTTGTTCCCGGCGATCTTTTTCCGGAACGATTTGAGCCATCTCCGGAGCGACTTGAGCCCTCCCACGATTCCCCGCGGGAAGTAGATGACCGTAAGGATCAGTATTGCTCCGAATATCATGAAGCGGTACTCCCCGATGTCTTTCATAAACTCGAGGGCCAGGTACACGGTGAAGGTCCCCACCAGCGGACCGTACAGCGTCCCCGCGCCACCCACCAGAAGGTAGATTATAAAGTTGAAGGAGAGCATGTAGTGGGCTGAGCTGGGGCTCAGGTAACCGGTGTGCAGCGCGCCCAGGCAGCCGGCGAGTCCCGCCAGGAAGCAACTGATCATGAACGCGACTATCTTTGTGTAGGTTATGTTGATTCCGAGGGCGTCGGCCAGCGGCTCGTTGTCTCTTACGGCCATGAAGCCCAACCCCTCGAGGGACCTGGATAACCGCCAGGTGATGAACAGCGCGAGGAGCACGAAGCCCAGCACCAGGTAGTAGCGGGCGTCTCTTCCGGCGAAGAACTCGGGCCCGGCGATCTTCTGGCCTCTGACCCCGCCGGAGAGCCAGTCCCAGTTCTTTATGACGACGTAGACGATGAAGTTAAAGCAGAGCGTGACTATTATGAAGTACGGTCCCCTTGTCCGAAATGCCAGCAGTCCTATCAGAAGTCCCACCAGCGCGGTGATGAGGCAGGCAAGGAGCATGGCCACCCAGAAGTTGAGACCGGCCTTGTTGGTCAGCAGCGCGAGGCCGTAAGCGCCGATGCCGTAGAAAGCTCCCTGGGCGAGGGACACCTGTCCCGTATACCCCATTATGATGTTCAGGCTCATGGTGGCGATGCTGAAGATGCCCGCGTAGATAATGACGTTCAGCATGAACTTGCTGATGCCTATGTAGGGAAGGAGGCAGGCAACCACAAGCGCCGCTATGAAGACCCCGTACTTCCGGAGGTTCTCCGCTGTCATCTATTCCCTCCCCCCGAAGAGCCCGGTGGGCCTGATGGCAAGGATCAGTATCAGCGCCGCGAACGCCCAGACGTCCTTATAGGCGGGAGATATGTACGCTATCGCAAGGGCCTCCATGACCCCCAGCAGGTAGCCGCCCAGTATCGCCCCCTTTATGCTCCCCAGGCCGCCCAGGACGATTATCACGAACGCCTTGAGGACAAGGGTGTTGGCCATGTCGGGGGCGATGAAAGCGAGCGGGGCGGCCAGTCCGGCCGCCGCCGCGGCAAGGCCGGTGGCTACCGAGAACGTGAGGATCGAGACCCTGTTAACGCTGATTCCTACCAGCGCCGCCCCCTCGCGGTCCTGGGCTACCGCCTCTATGGCGCTGCCCATCCGTGTGCGCTTGATGAAAAGGTGCAGGAGCACGATGAGCACGATTGCCGCGCCTATGATGATAAGCCGCTGGTACTGCAGGGTGATGCCCGCGAACTTGAGGACCTGGGGATAGGGGTTGGTGATACGGCGGTTCCCCGTTCCCCAGACGGCACGTACCGCCTCCTCGATGACCAGGAGCATCCCAATGGCGACGATGAACGCGCTAACGTCCGACTTGTCACGGACCGGGCGGTAGATGAACTCGACACCGACCCCTACCAGGCAGAAGAAGGCTACCGATATCGCCAGCGCGGCCCAGTATGGAACGCCGAAGGAGACCGACAGGAAGAACATCAGGAACGCCCCCAGCATGTAGAAGTGGCCGTGGGCGAAGTGGGCCACCCCCAGTATCCCGAATATCAGGGTCAGGCCCAGAGCCACCAGGGAGTAAACGCTCCCCAGCATTATCCCGTTCACAAGCTGTTGAAAAAAGTATCCCACGTCTTAGTACCCCGCTCCATAAATACGCTGGCATTCGAGCGCCGCTGCATCCACACCGGCTGCGTTCCGCTCCCTCGGCGTACTACAGGAGTACGCCTCGGTCACGCGCCTTGCCGGAGCGGCGCGGAGGCGCTCTCGGTGCGCAACCGTACTTATGAAACGGAGCACTTGGTAACGCCTTTGAGCGCTCTCAATCACGGCACATCAGGCATGCATGCGCACCCGTATGCCGACTCTCAAGCAGATGCCCTTCGGTTACGGTGAAAAACGTCGCCGGGTGACGGCCGCCCGGGTCAGCCTTTCTACTTCCACCAGTATATAATGTCGTCGGCCAGCGTGTACTCGCCGTTCTTGATCAGGGTGATGGCGCAGGGCATGTGCATCAGGCCCTTGTTCTCGATGCCCTTGTCCAGGGGGATCGGGAACTCGTCCCCCGACATGGGGAGGACCCCGGCGATCGCCTTCCGGATAGCCATCGGGTCCTCCACGCTTCTCGCGGCTTCCATCGCGTTCTTCAGCATGATCATGGCGGTGTAGTTGATCGCTGTCTCCCAGGTGAGCTGCTCGTTGTACTCTTCCATGTAGCGCTCGGCGAACACCGGGGTGGCGGGGAACGGCTCCTGCACAGGCGCGACCCCGATGCAGTTTTCCAGTTTGTCTATGCCGATCTGCTCGGCCATAGCGTCGAGCTTTGCCTGTTCCATAACTATGAACGCACCCTCGAAGCCCAGGCTCTTGGCCTGTTCGATGACCAGGGCGGTGGGCTGCGACGGGCCGCCTATCAGGAGGACATCGGGGTTCGAGGCCAGCGCCTTGTTCAGGAACGGGACGAAGTCAGTCTCGGTGTAGTAGTCGGCGCGCGCGTGTTCGGTGATGGTGCCCCCGGCGGTCTGCCAGGCCAGGCCCATGCCTTTCGCCCAGGCGTCCCCGAAGGCGCCGGTGGTCTGCAACATGGCCAGCTTGGTCCAGCCCTGGCTAATGGCAAGCTCGGTGAACTTCTCGGTGAAGATGGTAAACGGCGGGGTTGGCATCACTATGAGCTCGTTCCCCTCGTCGGTAACCGGTTCGATGCTGGTGTAGGCCAGTATCAGGAACTCCTCACCCGGTATCTCGTTGATGTCGAGCAGCGGGAAAATAACCGTGGCCACGGGGCAGAAGATTATCTTCGCGCCGTCATCGGTTGCCAGCCGTGTGGCGTTGCTGACGCCCTGCTCCGGCTCCGCCCTGTCGTCCAGGGTGACCAGCTTCACGTCGTAGGAATCATCTCCGATCTTTATGCCACCGTCCTTGTTGATGTCATCGATGGCCATCTCGATGCCCCTCTGGCAATCGGCGCCGTACTGGGCGCCTCCCCCCGACATCGGTGCGGTGAGTCCGATCAGGACCTCCTTGGGACCCGTATCGCCGCAAGAGGTACAGGTTGCTATCAGGCCGCCGACCATGAGGGTGACGATCAGCAAGACCACCACTTTTCTTGTCGCCATTGGACCTCGACCTCCTCCCGGGCGGGAGCCGGATTACATCCGGGTGCTGTGCCGCCCTTTGATCCAGACTTCTTCCCGTACGACCGCATTCCTAAGCGTCCTCCGTCTGAGGGCGCGAAATCAAGGTAACCAAAAACACTATAAAGATATCATATCGAGCCGTTCTGTCACCATTACGTGGTTGAAGTGAAGGATTCGGTCCCAGGGCCGGGCCCCCGTGGTGTATGATTTTGGCGAGAAATGACGCACTGGTGCCTGTCACCAGTGCGTCATTTCTCTACAGCCGGGGGCATCACAGGTAACTGTCGGAAAGCTCCTTGAGGGTCTCCTCGGCCTCGCTCATGATTCCCTCGATAACCTCGGCCGCGGTGGGGATGTCGTCCAGGCGTATGGCGACCTGGCCGCACCACAGCGCCCCGTTCTCAATGTCCTCGGTGGGGCCGAAGGCGAGCTGGCTTCCCTTTATCTCGAACTTGAGCATCTCGACCTCGGAAGCTCCGCCGTCCTTGAGGCGGGCCAACTCCTCGGAGAACTTATTGCGCATGTGCCTCAGCGGCCCGAAGAACCCCTGGGTAACCAGGGTGGCGTTCTCCTTGCCGAAGCGCTCCGCGCCGGTGATGATGGTCTCCTTCGACTTCCGGCTGAACTCGGACTCCTGGGTGGCGATGAACCGGGTGCCCATGTATATACCTACGGTGCCGAAGGCCAGGGCCGCCACCAGGCCCTTCCCGTCACAGATGCCGCCCCCGCCCACCACCGGGACGTTCACAGCCTTCACCACCTCCGGCACCAGGACCATGGTGTGGACCGGGAAGAACGTGACGTGGCCGCCCGCCTCGTAGCCGGTGGCGATCAGCCCGTCGACTCCCGCCTGTTCCGCCTTCCTGGCGTGGTAGACGGAGGGGACGTTGTGGAACCAGGTCATTCCCGCCTGCTTTATCTTCTGCAGGTGGGGCTGGGCGGGGTCGCCAGCCGAGGTTATTATCAGGACTAACTTGTCCTTCAGCTCGGGGTCGCTCTCCCTCATCTCTATTATCATGTCGAGTAGCCCCGGGACCTCAGGCTGCTCGGGGGCGACTCTCAGGTTAAGGCCGAAGTGCCCGTCGGCCTCTTTCTTCACCTTGCTGAGCGCGTCGCCCATCTTCTCCTTGACGTTGTCGAAGACCGCCTGGAGGTTCCGGCCCGCCAGGAGGTCCGCCATCATCTCCTCGGAAGGGGCGGGATGGCTGACGTTCCCGAACCCGCCCGCGTTGGTCACCGCGATGGCGAGGTCCATCGTGTCGTAGGGCCCCATCGCCGCCTGCATGATGGGATACTTCATGCCAAGTGTTTCGCAAAGCTCTGTTTCTATCAACTGAAGCCACCTCCACGTTAGTCCTGCGTGCCCTATGCCGCTTTCGAGTGAGAGTTACTATATCACTTTCGGCCGGGCCATTAAGCGTCACTCATCACCGCCCGTTGCGTTTCTACAGGTAGTCATATAATAGTCTCTAGAGGCCGTGCCGCCAGGTGGGCCGCCACCTTCAGGACCCGGGGGAAAGGGCGTGCTATGTTCGAGAAACTGCGGATGTCTCTACGGCGGAACGTGACAATGGCCGACCACATGGAACTGCTGGCCGAGATATACGGTGACTCCTCCGGTTTCACGGTGGAGGAACAGCTTCCCTACGAGATATACAGGGGCCACGGGACGTACTTCAGCTACGGGGAGTGGGTGCGATTCTCAAACCGCTTCGCCAACGTGCTGCGCGACAAGCTTGGGGTGAAGAAGGGGGACAGGGTCGCCATAATCCCGGGAAACGGCATCGAGGCCCTCACCGCCATAATGGCCACGATGCAGTTGGGGGCCATCGCGGTCCCTATGAACTATATGCTGCGGGGCAGGGAGATCAAGCACATCGTGGAGGACTCTGGAGCGAAGGTGCTCATCACCGATCCTGAGGTCTTCAACTCGAACATCCAGGACACGTCACTGCTTCCCACGGTCCGGAAGTGGGTCATGGCCGGGGTCTCCGGGAAGGCGCCTGACGGGTTCGAGTCCCTGGACCTCCTTCTCGAGGGCACAACCGACGAGTTCATCGCCGAGAAGATGGACCCCGACGACGTGGTGGGCATCTTCTATACCTCGGGGACCACCGGCTTTCCCAAGGGTGCAATGGTGACCAGCAGGGGGCTTGTCGGCGCGCAGAGGAAGGCGTCGGTGATTCTCCCCATGAGCAAGAAGGATATCGGGATATTCGCGCTGCCCATAGCACACGTCTTCGGTTTTGCGATCTGCGTCATGGCGGCGTGCGCTGGGGTCAGCGGCTATGTCATGAGACACTTCGATCCGGTCAAATGCCTGGAGTTGATCGAGGAGCAAAAGGCGACCCTGTTCGTCGGGGTGCCGGCGATGTACGCGTTCATGCTGGCGTCGAACCCGGAGAAGTATGACCTGTCCTCGCTGCGCCTGATCGGCTCATCCGCCGACGCCATGCCCCCCGACCACATAGAGAGGATAAGGAACCTGGCGGCCCGGCCGGGCCTCATCCGCAAGCGCAGGCCGCTGTTCGCCGAGGCCTACGGGATGGTGGAGCTCACAGGGTTGGCGACGCTTAAACCTGCCTTCAGCTGGTTGGAGTGGCCGCCGGGATGCATTGGAATCCCGATGCCCCCGATTCGCGCCAAGGTCGCCGACGATAACGGGGTCAGGTTGAAGCGCGGCGAGCCGGGTGAACTCTGGGTGAAAGGACCCGGGGTCACCCCCGGGTACTGGAACAACCCCGAGGCGACGGAGAATGCCCTGGTGAACGGCTGGCTCCGCACCGGGGACATGGTCCGAATGGACCGGTTGGGCAGGGTGTTCTTCGTGGACCGGGTGAAGGACGTGATAAAGTGCGGCGGTTACTCCGTGTTCAGCGTCGAGGTCGAGGAGGAGATACTTTACCACCCCGACGTTCAGGAGGTTGCGGTCATCGGGATACCCCACCGCAAGATGGGGCACGTGCCGCTGGCGGTTGTCTGCTTGAAGGAGGGGAGTGAACTTACCGAGGAGGAGTTGGCGGACTGGTGCCGGGAGAACATAGCCAGCTACAGAGCTCCGCGGATGGTCCGTATCATTCCCATCGAGGAGATGCCGTACGGCATGACCCTCAAGATAATGAAGAAGGATTTGCGCACGCGCTTCGCGGACGAGATAGGCGTCCTGGAGTAGTGGTGCTCGAGGTTGCGGGCCGGCATACGGAGGGATAATATCAACTGCGGGTAGGAGCCCGAGGTGCCCCGTTCCATGGATACGGTTGAGCACCGAGAGCGTCGAAGCGCCGCTCCGGCAAGGCGCGTGACCGAGACGTACTCCTGGAGTACGTCTTGGGAGCGGAACGAAGCCGGTGTGGATGCAGCGGGGTTCGAATGCCAGTGTATTTATGGAGCGGGGTACTAGATCATAGAACAAGGGGGTATGACGATGGGCATTTTTGACGACGTAGCGGGGGATGTCGACACCAGGGTGTTCTTCGCCGAGGAGCTGCCCAGGGTGTTCGAGAAAGAAGCCGGCGAGGTGTCTCCCGAGGGAATGGACGGTACCGTTTTCAAGGTGGTCTTCAACATCGCCGGGAACCCGTACGGGCTGACAATCACCGACGCCAGGTCGTTGGAGGTCACCGAGGGCGGACTGGACGACCCGGACATCGAGGTAATCCTCTCCGAGGAAAACTGGCGGACGGCCATATCCGGCGCCCTGGGCAACGCCCTTGACATGTTCACCGACTTCGGCAAAATGGCGGACCGCGGCCGGTATGACACGGTAAAGAGCGTCAAGGGGGAGCTCACCCTGGTCCTGACTCGGCCGGAGGGGGACTTCGAGGTGAAGGCGAAGTTTAGCGGCGCCGACTCGCCTGCGACGACGATTACAGTGGATTTCCCGATCTGGCAGGAGATAATGGCAGGGACCGAACAGGCCGCCATGGCTTTCATGGGAGGGAAGCTGAAGCTCACCGGGGACATGCCGCTCGCGATGTCGCTGAACGGCTTGATGTAGGTTCCCGCGGGCGCTGGGAGTTGAGTTCTTGATAGGGTTGACCTGTGCCGTTAACGAGGAGTTCCAGGCGGCTGTCAAATGCCTCGCGGAGCCGGTAGAGAGGAAGCGCTCCGGGGAGTTCGAGATGGCCATGGGGACGTTGGGGTCCGTCCCGGTTGTCGTAATTCGCCACGGTACCGGGAAGGTAGCCGCGGCTGCCGCCGCACAACTCGCAATCGAGAGATACCACCCCCGGGCGTTGATCAACTTCGGGGCCGCCGGCTCGCTTGTCGATGACCTCCGGGTAGGGGACGTGGTGGTAGCGGAGAAGCTCTACCAGGGGGACCTGGGAGTGGTACACGGCGAGGGCTTCAGGCACACCGGGGCAGCCTGCCACCATGGAGATGAGGCGGTGTTCGTGCGCGAGTATGAAGCCGACCCGTCACTCATCGGGGCGGCCCGAAAGGTGGCGCGAGAGATGTCGCCGCTGGACGGCGGGGCCTCAATCCAGTTCGGCCCGGTGGTATCGTGCGACCAGGTAATCCTCTCCCGCGAGTTCAGGGAGGAACTGCGTGGAAGGTTCGGCGCCATAGCGGTGGAGATGGAGGGGGCGTCGGTGGCCCACGTGGCGTCGATGAACCGGTGCGGCTTCCTGGTGGTGCGCTCCGTTAGTGACGCGGTGGACCTGGATATCGTAGGGCTGGAGGAGGTCATCCGGTACTCCGGCGAGAGCGGGGCGGCGTGCTGGTCAAGGAGGGCGAAGTTTGTCGCGCTGCACCCGGGGGCCATAGAGAAGATGCGATCCCTTTCAGGCGGCCTCAAGATTGCTTCCCGGAACGCGGCACGGGTGGCCTGCTCGGTCGCGAGGAAGTTCGGGGAAACCCGGGAAGACATGCCTGGACGGTAGCAAGGAGGTATCGTGATGAAGGTGCTGGCTCTACTGGGTACGTATCATCAGGGCGGGAGTATGGACCTCCTGACCGACGCCGTGCTGGAGGGAGCAAGCTCGGCGGGAGCGAAGACCGAGAAGATCCACCTGGCGGACCTGGGCATGCAGTACTGCCGTAACTGCCAGGCCTGCTGGGAGAGGCCCGAGCTGAAGCTGGGGAAGTGCCCCATCGACGACGACGTCGCATCGGTCCTGCGAAAGATCACAAGGTGCGACGCGCTGGTGCTGGGCACCGCTATCAACTACGGTTGGCCGACCGGGGTAACCAAGGTATTCATGGAGCGGATGGGACCCTTGTACAGGAGGAGGGGAGGACCGGGGGTAATCGGCAGGATACCTACGGCGCGCCTGGCGGCCGACGAGGGCCCCGTGAAAGGCGCGGCTGTAGTGACCTGCTATGGCACGTCGTTTGGCCCGTTGCCGTTCGGCGACGCCCAACCCGGTTTCAAGATCCTAAAGGAGATGCTCAAGTCCGCCAACGTCAAGGATGTCGAACTCCTGTCGGGGGCCTGGCAGGTGATGGACGCGTTCCCGATCTCCCGAAGACACCACCTGCTGGCCAAGGCCCGCAAGACCGGCCGCAAACTGGCAACCTCCTGACCCCCAAATGCAAAACGCAACAATGGTGCCAGGCACCAGCCGTGCAAAACGCAACAATGGTGCCAGGCACCAGCCGTGCGTTGTAACATCGCACGTCCGCTTCTCCCAATTGCGACAAGCGGGGTTCGGTTGTGCGATAATAGACGGTGACGAAAGGGGGAGATATGAGAAGGACCACGCTTACTGTAATCCTGGTGATGGTGATTATGGTCACGACCACGGTAGTGGCCGCCGGCGCCTTCCAGCAGAGCCCGGCGGACGAGGTCAAAGAGAGGCGGGAGGAGATACAGGAGGAGCGGGCCGATACCGTCCAGAAGAGGATAGAGTTGATAATCACACGGTTCAACAACAACAAGGACAGGCACATCGAGACGTACAAAAGGGTGTCATCGACGCTCAAGGAGATAGCCGACGCCCTGGAGGCGGAAGGGTACGACCTCACCAAGGTGAGGGGCGACTACAGGGAGCTCGACCTGAAGATCAAGAAGGCCGCCACGGACTACGCGGCGTTCATCAAGAAGCTGGAGGAAGCCGCGGAAATCGAACCCGGCGACGGCCGGTTCGCGGCGACCATCCAGGAGGCACGCTCGCTGCTGCGGGTGTTCCGGGAGGACATCCTGGACATACGCCACTTCTACCAGACCGTGATCAGGAAAGACCTGGAGGACCTGAAGGAGCAGACTCCGTCGGGGTCCTCGTCGAACTCGCCCGCTACCCCGCCTATCGCGGTGGCGCCGGCAGTATCGTGAAAAGGGGGAACGGCTTATGTTCAAGATAATTCACACCAGGAAGAGGTACCTGGTTACGATCTGCCTGCTTGCGGTGCTCGTAGTCGTCGCCCTGCTTGCCGTTTCCTGCGGGGACAAAGGTACGAAGACCGGGGAGTCGGATAACGGTGACACGTCGAGCGGAGAAGAGGTGTCCGTCGATGATTACATCCAGGAGCTCGACGGCGATATGAACTCGGTGGACCCGAACGACTTCAGCGATAGTGAGCTGGATGACTCCAAGCTCGGGCTCTAAAGCCCGGCGGCTACTCCTGCTCCGGTATTCCCGGAAAGACCGGCACCGCGTAGACGTAGGTGTAGAAATTGCCGTTCGCCTTCCAGGTAACCTCCGTATCACTCTTCATCGACTCCTGGATCGCCTTCCAGGCGACGTTCGCCGCTTCGCCCTCCAGCTTGCGACCGCCGGACTCCGCCGAGGAGGCCTGTGCGAGGTCCTCGCTGATGCCGGGCCACTCCATGACGTTGGGAGCGCTTGGTGCCCCGGGCTCCGCGTTGGCGAACAGCAGGATGGTATTCGGGATGTACTCCTCCGACCCGGACGTATCGAGGTCGGTCACCGTGCTCACGATCTTTTCCCAGCCGGAAGGCCCCTGCCCGCCCTGTACGGAAACCTCGAATGTCCTGGCGGACAGCTTGACCGTGAGTGTCTCGGTGACGCCCCCGGCCATCGGCTCCCCGGTGTACGTCTCATCCAGCTCGAAGAAGCCCTTGTCATAAAGCGACTGGAGCACACCGTCCAGGCCTTCGCCGGCCAGTTCTCCGGTGGTGAAATCGTAGGGGTCCTTCTTCTCGATGGCCGTCTGGTCGCCGTAGATTATCGTCACCGGGGCGCCGGAGTTGTAGATAGGGGCGATTGCCTGGTAGCGGTTGAACGTCACCACCGGTGTTACGGCGGAGTTGTTGTAGCTCAAGTCGACCCTGGGAGTACCGCAACCCACGACAAACAGAAACCCGATCACCAACATCGCGATGCAAACTGTAACAATAGCCCTTTTCATTTTCATTCCTCCTCTTGTGCCGTTACAACAATTCTATCATCAATACACTTGAACCGGTATCAAAATAAGCGTTGACGCTTGCCCATTGTTCATGCACTAAGCAGGAGTCATTCGCTTTCCTGCTGTGCCTGCCAGAGCCCGCCCACGATGAAGAACGACTGGTTGCGGTCCTCCATCCGGTTGGCGTCCTCCAGGCTGGAGGCGTTGAGCGCCGCGTTAAGCGCGTCCTTGGTGAGCCGCAGTCCCAGCCTGGTCTTGGATACCATGTTCTCTGCCATCGCCCTGGCGGCGGGCATGAGTTCCTCCCTGGAGTAGAGGTGGTTCGCAAGGCCGATGCGGTACGCCTCGTCCGCAAGGACCCTGTCCCCGGTCATGCACATCTCCGCCGCCCGTCCCCACCCCACGATTCTCCACAGGAAATAACTGGACCCCATGTCCGCACCCCCGGTACCGATGTTTATGTACTGGGCGCAGAACATGCTGTCGACGCTGGCAAGCCGCACATCTGAAGCCAGCGCGAACGAGAGCCCGGCGCCCATTGCGGGTCCGTGCACCGCCGCGATGACAGGCTGGGGGCAGGTGCGCATCAGCCGGATGATGCTCGAGAACCGGTTCTGCGCGTTGTATATCCTCTCCGGGGTCGGCCCGCCCGGAGAGAAACCGTCCTCCAGGTCGGCCGCCGCCTTCATGTCCAGCCCACTGCAGAACCCCTTGTCGCCCGCGCCACGAACGATGATGACACGCGTGTCGAAGTCGCGCTGGCGCTCCTGCCAGAAGTCGTTCAATTCCTCCAGCATCTGCGGGTTGATGGCGTTCACCATCTTTGGGCGGTTGTAGGTGAGGGTGCCCACCTCGCCCTCGGTCTCGTACAGAAGTGTCTCGTAGGTCATGACGTTACCTCCCGGTCTTTTGCTCAACTCTTGAATTCATCATGATAGTGTATCTTAAGTGGCATCTTTCCGAACCGGGGGAATCGGCAAGTGGAATAGCAACATGTAATCCGTGTTTGAATAAGACCGCGAACCTCGACGTACTTCGGGAGCTTGGCCAGTGTTGCGGTCTTACTTCTGGCTTGCAGGTGTTATAATATATGCGTGCTAGCTGTTGATTTCGACTGGGTCGAACCGAACTGATGGTGTTGGAGAAGGGCCGATAGTGAATCGAGAGATAGATTATCCCGCGTTAGTCAAAGATATTCGCAGGCAACTCGGACTCAGCCAGGAAGACCTCGCACGAGAGCTGGGCGTTAGCTTCGCCACTGTGAACCGTTGGGAAAACGGCCAGACCAGGCCTTCGAAGCTTGCAAAGGTTCAACTCGAAGGATTCTGTGCCAGGATGGCCAGACGGGGAAGCCTGAAACCGCCACAGGGATTTCATGGTTGAGGAAAGACACATCGTGGGAAGGCGCGTGGGGGAACAGAGGGACACCGGTGACTTGGAAGATTGAACGGTTACGTGGCAGGACAAGGGATAGCATTGAAGAAGCCCAGGAATACCGCTCGGCGTTGATTCCGGCGGCGGTCACAGGCGAGATCTATATTCGCAGGGGGGCTGCTTGATGACGGGAAGTGGCTTTCAGCCGGAGTTTACGATTACCAATGCGATTACCGCGGCGCTGACGCGGATCGAGCGGGCGCGGGGATTCCTGGAGGCGGCAACGCTTTCCGAGGACTGGGTGCGCGCCATGGGCGAGAGGGCGTTGGTCCTGGAAGCGCACCACACCACTCACATCGAGGGAGCACGTCTGACACTGGAACAGGCCGAGCGCCTGTGGGCGGGTGAGGACGTCCCTGAATCCGATCCCGATGACGCCCGGGAATTATTGAACTACCGCCGGGCTTTCGAGTTCGTATCGGAGTATCTGGAAAGCGAAGCACCTATCAACGAAGTCCTGATCCGGGAGATTCACTGGCGACTGGTGGAGGGGGTGCGTGGCGGTATGGCGGCCCCCGGCTCATACCGCGAGGTCCAGAACTACGTAGTCGATTCCGCCACCGGCGAAACCATATATACGCCGCCGCCGGCGAACGACGTGCCCGCTTTGATGTCGGAACTGGTGGACTGGCTGAATAGCGAACGAGAAACCCACCCGGTACTGGTCGGCGGCATCGCCCAGTTCCAACTGGTGCATGTCCACCCCTTCCTGGATGGCAACGGACGCGCGTCGCGATTGCTTTCGACGCTGTGTCTCTATCGAGCGGGATACGATTTCAAGCGGCTCTTTACCATCAGCGAGTACTACGACCGGAATCGTAGCGTCTTCTATCGGGCGATCCAGGGCGTTAGAGAACGGGACATGGATATGACTTGCTGGCTCGAGTACTTTGTGGAAGGACTGGCCATACAGATGCGGGAGGTGACCCGGCGAGGGGAACGTGCGATCCGCCGGGATGTGCTGGCCAGGGAGCACGGCCTTTCCGGGCGGCAGGCGCTGGCCCTTGGCCACGTGCTTGATCATGGCGAACTGACTATACAAGACTATGAGTGGCTTTGCCCTGATGTAAACAGACGGACGCTTCAGAGGGACCTGAGGGCCATGGTGGCCGGGGGGTTGCTGGTGGAGATAGGCACTGGTCCCACTGATCCGACCAGGTGTTACCAGCTTGCCGAGGGCATACGATGAGAAGATGCTGTGACATGCTGTGACACGCGGCTGTGACATGCTGTGACAGGCTGCTGTGACATGCTGTGACACGCGGCTGTGGGAAGGGGAGCAAGAGACGGTGGTCATCGATTCCACATTCGCGGAAATCATGAATGAGGTGGATGCCCGTGATTGAGCCTCACAAGATATGGATCGAGCAGTGTGAGGGTGCCCTCAGGGTCAAGGAGACGAGGTTACACCACTGGTGTGGACTCTAACTATTCAACCTGGCGGAGAAACCGCAGGGCATCTAATCCCACCGCTACTGGTATTGATTCGTAACTGAAGAGGTCGTCACACCTCCCCTCTCCACGCCCAGTAACGGTAAAGGGCGGCAAGGGCTCTGACGGCGGGCTCAGGAGAGATGAACACAGGCACCTCAGGTCCTGATGCCTCCCTCATCTGGGAAACGAAATCGTTGTTTCCAACCGCGCAGACTACCAGCGGCTTTCTTGGGGCAAGTTCCTGAATTGAAGCGATGTCACCGAAATATGATGTCCCGGGGAGCCCTTGACGCCCAATCTCCTTAAACACGACAAAGGGCACTACGGTGATTGCCAGAACCATGTCGACTCCCGGATCCTCCAGGAGTGCCGCCAAAGCCTCTCCATATTGCCCGGAAGGTCCTACATCCAGTGGATTTCTCACGTTCATCCAACCGGGAGCTCCTTCGCGTACCCTTCCTACTGTATGCCTCGAAAGGGAAGGTAGCGACAAGCCACTGGAAATGGCCGTGTCCGTTGCCATAACCCCAAGGCTGCCGCTCGAGGTCACAATACCCAGGCGGTTTCCTGGCGGCCGGGTTTGCGTGGAGAATACACGGGCCATTTCGACCAGTTCTTCCAGGGTGGACGCCCTCACTGTCCCGGTCTGGGCGAACACGGCATCGTATATCTTGTTTTCCCCGGAGAGACTTCCGGTGTGTGATGCCGTGGCGGACCGGCCGGCCTCGGTTCGCCCGCTCTTCAACACAAGAACCGGCTTATCCCTGGTAACTTCAGCCAGTGTATCCCTGAGACGAACACCATCAGCAGCACCCTCCAGGTACATCATGATAACCCTGGTGTTTGTGTCGCTCTTTAAGAACGCGAGGGCATCGCACTCGTTGACGTCCATGCGGTTGCCAAGAGTGACGGCCTTTGAGATATGTAACCGGTACTGGTAGAGCATATCCAGCATGATAGTACCGAACACGCCACTCTGGGCGATTATGGAGGTCGGACCCGGAGCAAGGGCTTCATCCAGTATCTCTACCGTTGTAAAGCGATTGGCGGTATTGACTACACCGACACAGTTCGGCCCGATAACTCTGATCCCATGCTTCTGAGCAACCCTTCTCGATCGGTCCTGTAGCTTCAGGCCTTTTTCACCCACCTCGGCGAAGCCCGCGCTTTCAATGATCGCGTGGCGTATCCCACGGGCTGCAACTTCCGTGAGCACTTCAGGGACAGCACGGGCCGGGACGATTATTACAGCGAGGTCTACCCGGCCTGGTATGTCGGCCACGCGCTTGTACAAGGGCAGCCCGTGTAATGTACCGCCTGACGGGTTGACCAGGCGAAGACGGTTCCCCCATCCAAGATGTTTCATAACTACCGGTATCCCGTATCCAAATCCGGGACTGCGGCGTGCTCCCACGAGGGCCACGCCCTGCGGCTCGAAAAACGGACGGAGGTTGGAATCCTTCACTACTCATATTCCTTCAGTATTTCCTGTTCGATACAAGCGCTTACATGTGATTCTACACTGGCCAACGGTTCACATATAGAATAGCTACCTGCACTGTCTTCGTTCATGAGAAGCAAGTGGTTGTCAGCAAACGGCTGGAAGCCGCCCCGGGGTGATTACTAGAATCGGCATTTGGGAAGCGAAATCAGGCGACAAGGGGATACAGTATTGACATGAAGTACAAGATGAACAAGGTTGAAGAGTTATCGCGGGACCTGTACATAATAGACAGCTTCTTCGCCGGCCTGCCCAAACAATGTGGAGTATTCCTGCTGCGCGGGGAGAAGAACCTCCTGGTGGACTGTGGCACATCCGAGGGTGTGGGGCACGTCATCGAGGGCCTCGAGGGTCTTGGCATAGGAGAGTTGCACTACATCCTTCTGACCCATATCCACCTTGACCACGCCGGTGGAGCGTCGTTCCTGCTGGACCGGTTCCCCGGGGCACGGGTTCTGGTTTACGAGCGCAGGGCCAAGCACCTGGTGGCTCCCGAGAAACTCGTGGAGAGCGCGCACCGGTCGCTGGGCAAAAGCGCACCTCACTACGGGACCATGAGGCCCATCCCAGTTGAGAGAGTGATCCCGATTAATGACGGCTACGAGCTCGACGCCGGCGGCGGCAGGACGATACAGGCAGTGCATACGCCGGGTCACTCCAGCGGGCACTTCGCGTTCCTCGAGCGTGGATCCGGTGCCTTGTTCTGCGGGGATTCGCTTGGTCACCTGTTCCCGGAGAGCGGCTACATCTTTCCCGCCACGCCCGCCCCGGAGTTCGACGCGGAACTCTCCCTTTCCAGCGCCCGACGGTTGATGGAACTCGAACCTGACCTCCTTCTGTTCCCTCATTACGGCTCGTCGGGCCGGTGTCGGGAAGTTGTTGAGCAGTACATCCGGAAGCTGAAGAGATGCATCACGTTGGCGGAAGAAGAGGGGTCCGGTGGAAGCCCCCGGCACCTGGCTGAACGGATCATGTCTGATTTCCCCGAGATGAACGACGAGGAAACCAGGCTGCTGAAGGGAATCGCAACGATTGACGCGGCCGGTATCCTTTATTACCTGAAGAGCAGGGGCCAGGGCTAGCCATATGCGCGTTAATAGAGGTCGAGCGTCCGAGATTGGTTCGAAGGGCCGGCGCCTCCAGGTTTCTTGATATGCAGTTGATGACATAGAGCGTATCCACCTTACTGAGGTCGTCCAGGGATGCGTCCCTTCCCGCTCCCAGTCCCACATCGGCCATCATTTCAATGGGGCCGACCTGTTCTGTGGTTTTCTCACGATGGACCGACTGCGCCACACCGACCAGAACCGGTATCTTGCTTTTCAATATGCACCGTCTCCTATCGTTACCGAATACGCGGTTATCATTTCCCAACCAGCTCCACTATCCATCCCTCATCTTCGCCCCGGCATATTACCCTTCCCTCCATCTCCAGCTTGTCCAGGTGGCATTGCAGTATCTGGGTACCGGGGAACACGGCCATCAAGGGGTGCTTGAACACCCGTGTCACCAGGTCGGGGAAGGGAATGGGGCCCGACACAAGCTCCTTTATGACCCTCTCCTCGCGGCGCAGCACCCTGGTCCTGGTCCTCTCGATCTCCCTGGAAGGCACCTTGCTCGGGCTTCCGTGGGAGGGGAGTAGCAGGGTCGCGGGGAGCCTCGAGAGACGGTCCAGGCCCTCCAGGAACCGGGTAAATCCCCCCGACGAAGGGGAGTACCAGGTCACGATGTCCCCCACCGCATCGGCGGTGAAGAGTATGCCGTTCTCCCGGTTGAAGAGTGAGACCAGGCCCTGGGCGTGACCGGGAGTCTCGATTACCTGGAAGGCGAACTCGCCCAGGACGAGCTCCACGTCCGTGCGGATCTCGTCGGTGGCCCGGGCGCTGGCCATGGCGCAGGAATCGCTGAAGTACTCGAGGATATCCATCTCCTCCGGCGGTGTCGGTATTATCCCATACCGGTAGGGCAGCCCCACGTCGAAGGTGTCGTTCAGCCGCGAGGGCTCGGCGGCCAGGGGTATCTCCAGGGGATGGAGGAAGACGCGGGGGCTTATCTCCTGGAGAAGATGCTTCATCGCACCCATATGGTCGGGATGGGCATGGGTGAGGATTACCGTGTGCACGTCCGCCATCCTCAAGCCATGAGCTGATAGGAAATCCTTGACCCTCGAATAGGCTTTCTCACTACCGCATCCCACGTCCACCAGGATAGCCCCGTCATGGTCCCGTATGAGCAACACGTTAGCCGAAGCCGGCCAGATGGACTCCTCCACGCGCAGAAAATGCATTCCCTCGGGCAGCAACGCGCCTCCTTTGATTGGACATCTTTGCTCTCAGGCTATCAACAAGCCTGAGTGGTAGGCCGTTGGTGGCCAGGGTTTGCGATTTGCATCTGTATTGTACTTTACGCTTCGCCAGATTATAACCCGCATCCGTCGTATCAAACTCGAAGGTTTGACACCTTGTTCTGCTCAACCATGCACCAGAAAGTGAGAAAAGCGGTCCACCGTCTTTAGAGGCCGGCAAAGGGAGCGACTTATCGCAAACAAGTGGAAGTCACTCCAGGGTAATCACTGGAGTCGGCATTCTGATGGGAGACAGGTGAGAAGGTGGTAAGATGCTGATGTCGAGAGGCGGATACGAGGAATACCTATACTCCCATGCCAGTTCATCCATTTCCAATAAAGCGGCGGTAACGGCCGAGGGCCATGAGGGGGAAGCAGTTACGGTAGATGGGGAAGTGCAGGTAGTAATGTCCCGGGTAACCGGTGGCTGTATGCTCCTCCTCCATCCACTCCCCGTTCTCTTCCTGGCTGTCCAGAAGGTACTGGATGCCGCGCTTGACTGTATCGGAGTCGGTCTCGCCGGCGCTCATGAGACCGAGGAGCGCCCACGCTGTCTGGCTGGGGGTGCTCACGCCCCGGCCGCGCAGGGACTCATCCACGTAGGAGTCGGGGCTCTCGCCCCAGCCGCCGTCGGGGTTCTGGTGCTCTTCCAGCCACTTAACCGCCCTTCGGATGTAAGGTGCCCCCATATCCTCGCCCACCTTCCGGAGCCCGCCGAGCACGGTGTAGGTGCCGTAGATGTAGTTCACGCCCCAACGACCGAACCAGCAACCGTCGGGCTCCTGCTCGCGCCGGATGAAGTCGATACAGCGGCGCACCGGATCGGAGTCTTTGTTGTACCCGGAGTTCCCAAGCATCTCGAGGATCTTGCCGGAAAGGTCGACGGTATCGGGGTCGAGCATGGCGCCGTAGTCCGCGAAGGGGATCTTGTTCATGAGCTGTAAGTTGTTGTCCACGTCGAAAGTGCCCCAGCCACCGCCCCGGCACTGCATGCTGAGGATCCACTGGCGGCCCTTCTCCACGGCGGCCTTCTTCTCCGATTCCCTCTCCTCCATCCGCACGCCGTCAAGCGCGAGGAGGACCGCCGCCGTGTCGTCGGTGTCGGGGAAAAAGTCATTGTCGAACTCGAAGCACCAGCCGCCTGGGCGGCCGGCCCTGTTCTTGACCGCCCAGTCGCCGTAGCGGCGGATCTGACGCGGGAGCATCCATTCGGCGGCTCTACGCAGGCGCCCGTCATCCT
>JAHIMR010000004.1 GCA_018896525.1 Actinomycetota bacterium | reverse complement strand
CTCGCGCCCTCGCGCCTCCCGTAACTGGACTCCTGGCGGGTGGCCCCGTCCGAGGGGCTGATCCCGAATAACTCCCGCGAAAGGTTAAGGAACACCACAAATCCTCCACTCGAAAGGCGACAAGTCTGATTATATCAGGGGCAAGCACCTTGAGCAGCGACTTCAGGCGCGGTCCCGTCCACCACCACTTGAGCCGCGACTACCATGAAGAAGCGTTTGTCAACCTGAACCGGGGTGGTAGTGCGCACTCAAGATCGGGGGAGGGGGGAGGGTTGGGAGGGGTCCACCGGAGAGAAACCAGGCCCCTGATGCAGCAGGACACCTGAACGGAAAACCGCCTCTACGTTCTCCACCGCACGAACGTCTTCCAGCGGGTTCCCGGAGAGGACGAGGAGGTCCGCCAGTTTGCCCTTCTCCAGGTCCCTGGTGGGCACAAGCCCGGTTATCACCCCATCCTTGAACAGGAGTCCCCGGTCCTTCAGTGTCCGACCCCGTACCACTTCGATAAGGTTCACGCCCCGGAGAAGCACGGAGTTCTCCCGTGGAGGCTTCCATAGGAACGGCTCGCGTGGTGAGGTCAGCCCTTCCTTAACCGACATTGCCCTGGCAGCCACATAGGCGCCGCCCGCGACCCCGGCCAGCGCCGCTATCCTCTTGACTCTGTTGGAAACAGGCCTTCTCTTACTCTTCAACTCCAGGATAACCTCCTCCAGTGCATCCGAATGACGCGTCAATAATCTCACAAAACCCGATGGGTATTCACTGCCGTTGCCCGTGTCTTCACGCTCCCGGCAGATAACATCCACGATACATGATACGGCATGAGCCACCTGAATATCGCACGCAAAACCGCTAAGCAGGTGATTCACACCGGCAAGGCGATTGATAGACTATAATCAACGCAAGGTGCTTGGTCACGCTGAGGTGGGGTATAGATGCGGGAACTCCTGGATAAGAAAACAGCAGAGGTAATCTCGGTTCTTATCTGCTTTGTCATGTTACTTGGTATTGGAATCCCCTTTTACTTGGAAACAGTCAGCAAGGCGGAACAATTAACGGCGAGATTCAACCTCAAGACGGCTCAACAATCTATCGACGCGATCCTGGATGACTCCCCGGGCGAGGATGCTTACGCAGGCCTGACCGCGGAGGTTCTGGCTCAACGATCTCCGGGAATAGTGTGGCATAATCATCTGGAAGCGGGCAAGGCGCTACCCAGGTTTGAGGACCTTGAACCTGAGTATGTGCAGGCGGTTCACCTGGTTAAAGTTGGACCCGATGAGATTGTCATCTTTAAGATAACCGTCGATGGGATGATACAGTACTCCTACGGAGAGCGTGGGTTATGGCTGGAGGAGGATACCGTGCCTTATGAACAAGGCATAGGAGGAGCAGGGGGCAGTTGACGGCGACCAGGAAAGCAGCGGCCGAAGAGTCAGTAGCGCAAAAGGGAAGAACCGGGGCGCTCAAGGCGCTGAGGTTGTCTGAAGCGTGGCCATGGCTGCTGCTCATGTCTATCGGCCTTATTTGTATACTGGCTCAGGCATTCGGGCTTTTCCACGAGGGAATCGGTAAGTACCTCTACATCTCTGCCTGCGCCTGGGCCGTGGCATTCGGGTTCATCGGGTTTGTCGGTTACGTGACCGACAAGATAAAGACAATGGAGGAGGAGTTGAGAGACTCGAAGCCGGTCGCTTGAAGAAGTCCATGCTGAGATCGAAACCGGGAGCCCCCTAGAGGGGGAAGGGGCAGAGGGAGGAAGGAAAAGAGGGGAAGGAGCGTAGCGCCGGCTCCTTGCCGGCACCTGGCAGGTTAAAGATCACGGCGGTGAATGAAATCCAGCACGTTGAAGAAATCGCCCTCGATTGATCCAACGACTCGGTAATTCCCCATCCTGATTCTATAGAGAACAGGGTCTTTGGTGTCAGCAAGGCGCTTGAGGTCTGCAGCGAGAAGGTCGGGCTTGTTCTCGTACTCCTGTAGTTTCTCGAGGAGGCGTTTCCGGAGCTGGGGTTCGACCTTGTTGATCTTCTTTCCCGCGCTTCTCGAAATACGGAATTTGAGTGACCTTTTCAACCAGTGCCTCGTTCCATAGATACGGTTAAGCACCGAGAGCGTCGAAGCGCCGCTCCGGCAAGGCGCGCGACCGAGTCGTACTATTGGAGTACGTCGAGGGAGCGGAACGCAGCCGGTGTGGATGCAGCGGCGTTCGAATGCCAGCGTATTTATGGAGCGTGGTACTAGTCCTCGAGCTCCATCTCGGTACTTGCCAGCAGTTCATCAACGGTGAGATACTCTCCGCGCTCTATCTCCCTGATGCCCTTGCGTACCATCTTCCGGACCTTTGGGCTGTGCGCCAGGATGAAATCCTCAAGTTCATCTGGCTCCAGGGAGATCATGGCGGCGACCGGTTTCCCGTTCCTCGTTATCACCACGGGCTCATCTTTAGACAAGCTCCTGAGGTATTCAGAAACGTGATTCTTCAACTCGCGGACCCCGATTGTCTTCATTCTTATCACTCCCAGATAGTGGCCACTATTGTGGCTACCATCTATTATCCCGCCTTCTACGCCGGAAGTCAATCTCTTGGTAGGAGTTCGACACAAGCTGGCTTTCAGGGGGCAGTTCCGTGTGGTTTCGAGCAACGATCCCCCCACAAAAAGAGCCAGCCCCTAACGCGCGTCTGCCCGAATTGCGGAAGGTGAAGCACCTCCTACGCTCAGAAGAGGAATTACTGTTCCCGGCAGTGGCAGGTTGAAGCGCAGAGAGTCGGCCCATAAGAAAGAGCCCCCGGTACGAGCGCCGGGGACTCTTTCTTATCGGTCACTTGATGGTCAGGGGATATCGCTCGGTTCGCCGGGCACTGCCCCAGGCTTCAGGTCTCCGCCGTAGTCCTTGACCACCCAGTTGCCGGTCTCCCAGTGGACCGCGAAGTACATCGTTCCTTCCCCCGTCTTGGTCCCTATGACGACCTCCCAGTCAGGGTTTTGCTTGCTCACCTTGGAGAGACTGAGAGACCAGCCACCGACATCCGATGTCTGCTCCTCGGACTTTATGAAGTCCAGGATGAACTGCTCGGTTGGAGCAAGATCGGCCGGAGCTTGCATTCCGGATATGGTCGCCAGCGGTATCGTCTGGCCGTACGCCTTCACCGCCCAGTTCTTGTTCTGGTCCTCGAGGAAGACCACCAGGTTCACAGGCTGCCCGGGTAGCTGCGTCGTGCCCAGCTCCCAGGCGCCATTGGAAGGGCTTTCCCGGGTCACGTTGACGACGACGCCGGTGGGGTTCCCGCCCGAGCTCTTGATGTAGTTCCAGACCGCCTGCGCCTGCGTCTCGGGCGCCGGCGTCGGCGCGGGTATCTGGCCGACCAGGTCGTCGGGCAGCCCTTCGGCCTGGAGTTCCGCGGCGCTGAAGGCGTTCCCGTGGTCCACCACGACCCAGCTTCCGTTCACCTTGTGAAGGGCGAAGTAGATGGGGCTCTGCCCCGACTTGGATGCTATGTCTATTTTCCAGCTCGGGTCCTTATTGCTTATTTTATACACGCTGAAGGTGTATCCGGTGGAATCTATTCCGCTCTTCTTCATATAGTCGAGCATCGCAGATGCCGGCGTTGGAAACTCGACTTCGCCCTGCTTTCTATCCTGCTGCTGTTGTTGCTGCTGGCCCGCCGTCACCGTGAACACCATCTCGTTGCTCTCGCCCTTGTCGGTCATCACGGTAATGGGGTAGTCGGCCTCCTTGAGCCCGGAGGGCACCTTTGAGGTTATCGCCTGGTCGGACCAGCTGACCACACCCGATACCTCGTCCCCGATGTTGACGACGCTCTTGCCCTGGGACGAACCGAAGTTCACCCCCGTGATCTTGAACTCCGTTTCCGGAGGGCCGGTGTTGGGTGTGACCGACGTTATCTCGGGTTGCTCGCCTCCTTTGTCGCCGCATCCGCATCCCGCGGTCAGGGCAAACGCCATCAGGACCACCAGGCATGCCGAAACGGCGCAAAACATTATTCTCCTGGACAACTCAATACCTCCCTAAACTCGCGGCCGCCGGGGTTGCCATCGGTCGTATCCCGATACGCGAATTTCGCACCCCCTTTCCAGCTCACCGGCCTTGCCGGGGGTTCCTTTCCCTGCTGTTGAATCAACATCGTATTCATTCAGTATTGCCCATGTCAAACTGCGGGGCTCACTCGGGACACCCCGGTATTCTCCGCGCGCTCGAAGCAAACACAGCATTCACAGTATTCCAATCCGACATTTCTCATCCCTGAAAAAGCAGCCTGGTAACCGTTGCCGCTCCTCATCAGCGAAGCAAGCAACGGATTTGGCAAAGGGATGAACCGCCTAGCGAGGCCATGCTTGCCCAACAGTCTGGATTTGAGTCGCTTCTGAGGAACGGTCCATCGAGATTTCGTGAACGAGGTGAATGGTTATCGAGAAAGATGGGATTAAGGGCTGAGAGGCCTTGATATTAATGGCGCAATAGCACTATAATGTTATTAATATGTCATATCATTAACAAAGCAAAGTAGGTGATTCGTGGATTTGCTAACGTTCAACCCCTGGTGGAGGACCGGGGAAGTTCCGAGAGTGCTCGTGGGAAAACCGCGCCGGATGCTCGGGGAGCTTACCGAGTATCTAGATGTTCGCCAGATGCTGATTCTATACGGCTTGAGAAGAGTGGGAAAAACCACCACCATGTTTCAGTTGATCGATGAGCTCCTGAGCGGTAACGGCGTCAGCCCGTATCAGGTCCTGTACTTCTCCTTTGACGAGGATACGGCGGACGTTAGAGAGATCCTGGATTATTACGAGAGGGAAGTGCTCAGGGAAAACCTGCCTCGCGATCGAAGGATGTATCTTTTTCTGGACGAGGTGCAGAAACTGGGCGATTGGACCGACAAGGTAAAAGTGATCTACGACATGTATCCGAACATAAAGATGTTACTGTCTGGTTCGGCCGCGATCAACATATCCAAGGGGGTAAAGGAAAGCCTGGCGGGGAGGTTCTTCGAGTTCCTGATCAAACCACTGGACTTTGATGAGTACCTTGAGTTTGTTGGGGAAGACATCGACAAGAAAAGAGAGCGCGTCTATGAGGTGACAATCCGCCGAAGGCTTGAGGCTTTCATGGAGACCGGGGGTTTCATTGAGGCGCTGGACCTCAGTGACATTCAAAGGAGGAAGTACTTCAAAGATGGTCTTCTCGAGAGAGTGATCTATCGAGACCTCCCCGAAAGTTTCAGAATCCGTTCGATCGATCTCCTTTATCGGTGCGTGCGAATCTGTGCCGAGCGGCCGGGCATGCTTCTGGACTACAAGAGCCTGGCCGGAGACCTGGGTTTTGACCAGAGGACAATCGCGCAATACTTCTCTTACCTGGAATACGCCCT